>NZ_AP038333.1:1287352-1609191 GCF_047159385.1 Alteromonas sp. D210916BOD_24 | reverse complement strand
TAAACGCCTGTGCTACCTTGGGTAAAAAGTCGCCGGCAACCGCCTGATGCACCACTAGCCCTTCCAGCGCATTACACACGCCGGTGCGCTGCGTTTTACCGTTAAGCAAAAGTGCCATGGCTTTGTCGAGGTCAGCGTCTTTATCTACATACAGGTGGCAGACTCCTTTAAAGTGCTGGATAACCGGCACTTTGGCATTGTCTGTTACATAGTTGATAAGCCCTTCGCCACCACGTGGAATAATAACGTCGATGTAATCGCGCTGTTCCATCAGTTCCTGCATAAGTGCGCGATCTGGATTAGGCACTACGGTAACCAATGCTTTTGGTAAATTGTGTTTTTCTAATACGTCTTGCATTAGTTTGGCAATAGCCAAACTGGTATCCAGCGCTTCCTTACCACCACGTAATATTACGGCGTTACCCGATTTAAAGCACAATGCGCCCGCGTCGGCAGTTACATTGGGGCGTGCTTCATAAATCATGCACACCACACCTAATGGAATACGCATCTTTTTAATTTCGATGCCGTTAGGACGTGTGCCGATAACGCGCTCTTTACCAACCGGATCGTCCAGCTCAACAATGACTTCAATGCCTTCGGCCATCGCCTCTATGCGTTCTTCGTTAAGAATTAAGCGGTCGACCATGGCGGCATCAAGGTTGTTTTCTTTGGCGCGCGCCACTTCTTTTTCGTTAATATCAATAATTGTGCTTTTATTGGCGCGGATAGCCGCCGCCATATCAGTTAACACCGCGTTTTTCTGACTTTCACTTAACATTGCCAGGGTACGTGCAGCTTTTTTTGCCTGTTGTGCTAACTCTGTAATAATGCTCATTCTTTCTCCAGATTTGCTATGTGCTGATCAGAAATAATAGGCCCGGTTTTTTCTTCAAACTCGTGGGCGAACTCTTCGTTTTCCTGATTGGCAATAAAATTCAATAAACAGCTACTGTAATTCGATTTCGCTTTTACCAGCTTAGTGCCGTCTTCTTTACGCACTAAAATGGTATCGCCTACAGAGAACTCACCTTTCACATCAATAATTTCACTACTGGTAAGTTGCTCTGCGTTGCTGTCTAAAGAGGCATCAAAATCCCCTTCTACTATCACCTCACCCTGTGCGTTTGACGTATGGCGCATCCAATGCACGTTTTCCTGCATTGGCTTAGCGTGAGGTTTGAAATGCGTGCCCGGATTTTCACCAGCCAACAGCATATTAAACGACAGTTCAGTAAAGCCGTTAATAATATATGTGTCTATGCCATGCGATACGGCTTTTTCGGCTGCTTCTATTTTGGTGCGCATACCACCGGTGCCAACACCACCTTTTACTGCGCCGCCCGCCATGGCGTAAATGCTTTCATCAATGTGATCCACCGACTTGAGCAATTTAGCATCGTCGTGTTCGTGCGGATTTTTGTCGTACAACCCATCGATATCCGAACAGATGATCAGTGCATCAGCTTCAGCAGCCGACGCCACCATAGCAGATAAATTGTCGTTATCGCCCACTTTCAATTTGTCGGTGGTCACCGTATCGTTCTCGTTCACAATGGGCAGAATGTTGTTGTCTAACAAACTGAAAATTGTTTCACGAATACTCACGTAACGCTCTCTGTCTCGCAAGTCAGCATGGGTTAGTAACATTTGTGCTGATGGAAAATCGAATAACCTATCCCACGTGGCAATCATTTCTGTTTGCCCAGCAGCCGCCATGGCTTTTTTAACCGCGATATCTGACTTTTCTAACTCTGGAAACAGGTGCGCCCCTGCGGCGACCGAGCCAGAAGACACAAGTACGACTTGCGTACCGTTCGTTCTGCATCGCACGATAAATTGCGCAATACTCAGTAAATAGTGGCTACTACACCCTTGTTGATTGGGTGAGATAAGCGCACTTCCTACCTTGATGACTACGCGTTTCCATTTAGGATGACTCATAATAAACTTTTTAACCTTAAGATTGTTGATTCGCTAATTCTTCACTGGCCTGCACAAAAGTTGCTTGTACGTTGCGCGATGGGTTTTCACCGAAATGGCTCACCCAATACAGCGCTAACGTACTTACAGCAAAGCCTGGAATAATTTCATAAATAACACTGCTTAACGTCTTACCTTCAGCCAGCACTGGCGCATAAATCCAAAATAATACGGTAACCGCCCCGCTAATCATTCCGGCCATCGCCGCTTTTGCTGTCAGGTCCTTTTTATACAGACAAAACAGTACAAGTGGACCAAATGCCGCACCAAATCCTGCCCAGGCGTTACTGACTAACGACAAAATAGTGTTCGAGGCATTCAACTGGGGATGTCGGAGGCGCCTGCAGAGAGCGCTGTGACTTGTGGGCTCACTTGTCGCCCACCTAGAATGTAACCAGAGATATCACTGGTAGATTGTCGGTATGCAAATAACCCTATTCCTAACATAGCGATGAAATAAACCGCTAGTGAAAGGTAACTTTCCATTGGCATAACGTTTGTATATTCCTCTGTTGCTCAAACACATCGACTATTACTCACTATGTAACTGGGCGAGCCTAACCAAACTGCAATGTACAGTTGTATGGCCAGCCCTCAAATTGCATTGAGCAATAATCATTTGAGCTCAAACAATATAAAGCTTTTAAAAATTATTTCAAGTTCGATAATTAAACAACCCATAAATTTCAGGCGCTAGTTAAAATATGACAAGAGAAACGTTTCACACACAATTATGTTAATAACCACTTCATATTACATTGATATTAATAGAAATAAATTCACACCCAACTAACCGTGAAACAATAAAAGTTATTGATTTATTACGTCAGCACATAAATACATATAACAATTAAACATATTTAACTTCGCTTTATTACCAAAGCGCGCCCACCTCAAATAACATCTATTAAACGCTTTTCAATTGGGGTTAACAGTGCCAACTCGGTAAACTTTTCGTTTGAAAACGATTTAACCTTAGCAATAACCATTTTGCACTTTTCATTGTTTACAATGATGCTAAACAGTTTAGGTTGAATGTAATATTGGCGGCATTCTGCGGGTGTATTTCCCAGTACTGTGGATACACGCTTACTTAAATGCGCTGCCAATTTTTGTAAAGCGGCATGTACCGGCCGAATATCGCCATAGGGCACATTGTAAATTTGTCGTATTGGGTAATGTGTCGTGAATAAACAACACGTTCTTAGCCTGAAGACAGGGTAATTTGTTTGCTTTGCAGCACAACACTTGTTATCAACGTAAATATTTTTACGTATATTTTCAAACACATAAAACAACAAACGAATTTATTAAACAGCTGGATTTTAGAGAATTATTACTTTGGAACACATTTTGTATAGGTATAGACAGTTAAACGTAAGCGTTACACGAAGTCAGTGCAAACCAGATTAACAGTTAAGCCGGGCTTTGGATTAGTGTGAGGAATATTTGTCCTATAGATACCCTGCCCCCTTAAATGTAATTTTGTGAAGAGTAAGGAATTCATTATGCCAATTTCATCATCTGCCGAGCACAGTAATGTGAGAGGAGCAGTTATTCCTAATGACGAACTGCAAGTAGCTGCTGTATTTGAAACAAAACAAAAAGCACAACAAACCCTCACCATGGTACAAAACAATGCGGATGTCGATCTGTCTCAGGTTGAACTTATTCAAGGCAACGATCCACGTTTTAGTGAGAAGCTAGAAAGAGATAGCCGGTTGATAGGTCAGCGCTTGTGGTCTTCTCACCTACTACTGGGCACGTTTGGTTTAGTACAAGGGTTAATTGTTGCTTATTTACTTACTCAATATGGGCCAGCATTTACCCAGCAAAACCCCGTATTCACGTATATTGCGCTGATAAGCCCCGGTATATTTATTGGCTTGTTTGTAGCGGGTCTTATCAGTTTACGCCCCGATCGAGACGAACTCGTGCAATCGGTGAAACATGCTATTCGCTACGGTAAAGTGGCACTTATCATTAATTTGCGTAAGACCCAGTCAGCAAAAGATGTGGTGTCGGTGCTAAAACGCCACTCCACCAAAGTTGTCGAGTCTGCGCGCTAGTTCACACCCTGTTTGTAAGTTGAAGGCCCGTTTGTACAGGTTTATCCAAGCGGGCCAACGTGTCTGAATAAAATAACGGGTAAACAAAACGGCAATATTTGCGTAATATACTAGTAAGTCTATTAGTATCTTCGCAGTTCTTCAGGCACCCAAATATGGATCTTATTTTCTTTGACTTAGACGGGACACTCCTCAATAAGTCTTCTCAGATTTCTAACTTTACAAAGGACACGCTAGCGCTTTTGGCCGAAAAAGATATTGCCTATACGGTAGCGACCGGAAGGACAATGCATTCTGCCCAGTACGTGTTGCAAGGCACTTCTTTTGTACTTCCCCACATATACAACAATGGTGTAGCCATCTGGGATCCAACGGGGAATGCGTTAACGTTGGAAAACCTGTTGGCGCCAAGTGAAGTCAATGCCATTTTATCCTGCGCACACGACAACGGCATTACGCCTTTCATCAATACGGTTAATTTACAAAGCCAGAACCACGATCATGTCATCTACCACAGTGAACCCAAGCACAATGTAGAACGGGATCTCATAGACAAATACTTCTCTCGCACAAAAGCGATATTAGAGCCAGCCGAGCGATTGCCTCTTCATGCTAACATTACCAATATCAGTATGATTGGTGAGGCAAACCGCATTTACGGTATGTATAAAGAGTTAAATGCCCACGAAGGACTAATAGCATATTCAGGGCCTGCTATTGAAGGCGAAGAGTATCGTTGGATGGATGTCCATCATAAACTTGCCAACAAAGGCAGTGCGGTTGAAATACTAAAAGCACAATTAGGGGCTAGTAATGTGATTTGTTTCGGCGACAGTGACAATGACATCAGTATGTTTCACTTAGCCGATGAAGCCTATGCACCCGCTAACGCCAAAGCGATGATAAAAGAGGCAGCAACATCGGTGATAGGCCATCATGATGAAGACGGTATTGCCAGGTTCCTAAGAGAACGGTTTTCACTGTAGCATTACCATTGAATCGCTTTGTTTACTGGTAGCCAAGACGTGCCGTCTATTAATACATGTAAGGCATTATAATCACACAGCTTGCGTACTGGTTTTAAGTTCGCTCGAATCAAGTCGCTTTGAAAGGTAGAAACACAAAGGAAAAGCCACAGCCCAAATACCGGCTAAAATAAAATAGGTGAAAAGTGTTTCTGTACCAAGGGTGACTGCACCGAGTTTTGCGCCTGCTAAATAACTCAAAGGCGCCAAATGCCCCCCAACCAATGCAGCTAAAGCCCTGCGATTGCGAAACAAAGATAAACTATGCACCAGAGTTACTGCCAACGCGCTCCAAAGCAGGCTTAACCAAACGGGAATTGGCCAAAAGGCCACCAGTTGATGGCGCTGCTCAAATACAAATATTCCTGAAAGCGTCAGCGCGCCGTCTATAAGCGTGCCTAAAATGGTGACGGCTATCATTAATTTAATGTCCAGTGTCCGCGTTGGCGAAAACCACAACCACAGCAAAATTAGCCCCATGACCGGCGCGATAGCGTTGTTTTGAAATAGGATCACCAACCACCAGATTACCTGAAAACCAATGCCGTTAAGCACTGGTAAGAATGCGTTATTTTTCATGTTTACCACTTACAGGTTTCACTCCTTCCCTTACGTGTTTTCAATGGAGATAGTTCACTTTCACAACACCGCACACACAATCGCTAAACCCCATTTAAAAGTAAACGAAAAACACAAAGTACAAGTATAGAAATACAGAGTATTAAACAAAGGATATGTACAACGTGAAAATGGTTAAGTATTACGTAATGGGTGCATTAGTAGCGCTTGTGTTAAGCGTAGTGGTGCCATCTATACTGCTGTCAATTGTGTTAGCCTGGACAGCATTTTCACTTATAGCCGTGAGCAGTGCATACCTGCTTAACTACCCAAGCTTATTTCGCAAACGCGAAGATGGATCGATCCCCTTTTACATTCGATGGATTTTTGTGCCGTTTTTACTGGGTTCGTGGTTGTATAATGAATATGCAAGGCGCACTGACAAAGTTCCACCGCTACAAAAAATTGAAGAACAGCTTTTTTTAGCGTGCCGAATGTCTAGTCAACATGTGGATTTATTAAAAGAACACGGTATTGATGCAATACTTGACGTTACTGCTGAATTTGACGGTTTAGATTGGACGGCATATCAGGAAGATTTCCGCTACCTGAACATACCAGTGCTTGATCATACCAGCCCTACCCCTGAACAATTAGTTCATGCTATCAATTGGCTACGCCAGCAATCTGAAGAAGGTAAAAATGTTGTCGTGCATTGCGCCTTGGGTCGGGGGCGGTCAGTGTTGGTGGTTGCAGCTTACTTATTAGCGAAAGATCGTAATTTAGCTGTTAGCCAATCGCTTAAAAAAATTAATGAAATACGCCAAACAGCACGGTTGAACCAACGTCAACTGGCTGCATTACAGAAAGTAAAAGACGGTGGCCTTCTGTCACTACACAAAAAGCTTGCACTCATTGTGAACCCCGTTGCTGGTGGAGGTAAATGGGCTCAGTATAAAGACGACGTGCTCGCAAGGCTGAACGAGCATTTCAATGTCACCGTTATGGAAACAACCCAAGCGGTAAATGGAAAAAACCTAGCTGAACAAGCCATTGATAACGGCGCAAAGGTAGTTATTGCGTGCGGTGGTGACGGTACACTAACAGAAGTTGCCAGTGCGCTGGTGGGTTCAGATGTCACCATGGGAATTATTCCATTTGGTACAGCAAATGCGTTAAGCCAAGTCTTACATGGCTACATGAGTAAAGTGATGCCAATTAGTACGGCGTGCGACATCATCATTAAAGGTGACACGTTAGCAATAGATACAGCCACATGTAACAACCATGTCATGTTACTCGTCGCGGCTGTAGGCTTTGAAGAAAAAATGATCTCTGCAGCAGATAGAGAAGAAAAAAACGAAGGAGGGCAATTTGCCTATCTTAAAGGTTTGTGGAATGCGATTTCAAACAATGAAGACATGACCTTTACTCTCACCTTAGATGAAGCCCCTGCTCGTTCGCTAACCACGCCTAGCATGGTTATTGCTAATGCCGCACCGATAACAACAGCATTGGCGCAAGGGTTTGAACCGCCCGACATTACCGATGGCAAATTGGATCTTACCTGGTTAACGCCACACCCTAGTTCAGATCGTCAGTTTTTGTCGCTTGCTGAACTTGTACTCAGCCCGTCAGATGCGAAAAAGCAATCTGACACCATTCATCATCAACGGGCAGCCACAATTGAATTGGCATTTGATAAGGAAACACCTTATGCCGTGGATGGTGAAATTTACCATGCAAACAAATTAGTAATTGAGACACGCCCTAAGAGCCTGCACGTATTATGTAACGCAAATAGTTAGCGCAAATAATTAGAGCAGCTTACTAACGCGCAATTATGTCGCAAAAAGCACCTATCTACATAAAACAGTTAAGGGAGTATAAGTGTACCTTCACGTTCAGGCAGTGTGAATAAATCGCATCCTCCAATGTAAGTTTTGCTGTTAAGGGTTGACCAGGTAGCGCTTATTTTTGAAGAAGAAAGCTATTAATTTAAAGAAAACAGAAACTTATCTAGCTTCATTGATTGGAATAAATCTCGCATTAGTTCCATGGTCTATTTTATTTTACCTGAGGATTTACCCCATGAAGATTTTTGAAGCCTTGCGCCAAGACCATGAAAAACAACGTTTACTTTTAAAGATACTCGCAGAAACAAGTGGTGATACCGCTGCACGTCGCGAATACTTTAATGAACTTAAAGCGCAACTGGAAAGCCACGCGGTGGCAGAAGAGCGTCATTTTTATACCCACCTCCTGGAAAAAGACGAGACGATAGCACTAACCCGACACGGGATCGCAGAGCATCATGAGATTGATGAGCTAATTGAAAAATTAGAAGACACGGATATGAGTTCTCCAGCGTGGTTGCGCCACTTAAAGTCATTGCAAGAGAAAGTGGAACACCATTTAGCAGACGAAGAACAAGAGTTCTTTCAAGTAGCAGGAAAAGTGCTTAACGACCGTCAGAAAACCAAACTGGCAGCACAATACCGTCAGGAAATGCAACAGGAACTTGAGGCCGCGTCTGCAACGGCGTAATTGCTGTGTGCACATGCATTGCTATAAAACCCAAAAAGCCAGCCTATTGATACAATAAGCTGGCTTTCCTTTAACGGGTATTGTTACTTTTTAGCGATAATGTAAACCGCGTGAATTACGCCTGGAAAGTAACCCAAAATCGTTAACAGGATATTGATCCAAAAATGAGCGCCGATACCCACCTGTAAAAATACACCTAAAGGCGGCAGTAAAATTGAAAGTAAAATTCGGATAATGTCCATAAAAAATTCCTTATTGTTGAAGTAATTTCACAGCGGTGTAAGCAAAAGTGTCACACTGTGGTGTAAATACTCATTTGCAGGCGTTTTAAACGCCTCGAATTCAGTTTGCCATCAAACTAACTCTTTTGTTCATTTGCATATATGCATATAAAATGCCATGCACGCTCAATAGAATTACGCGCTAAAGGACTATGCAGAGTTGATAAAACTAGCTGAAAAGCCTGAACGGGTTTAATGCTTACACAACGGCCTGTACATTAATGTGAAAAACGGTGAAATGCTATCCGCCAAAAGATGCATTTTGCAGCCAATTTTCCAAATCAGCTTTCTTAAGTGGGCGGCTAATGTAATATCCTTGTGCAATATCACACCCCCACTCTTTCAAAATATCCAGAGAGGCACTATCTTCTACGCCCTCGGCCACCACCTTAAGGTCAAACGCATTAGCTAACCTTAATACGGTGTGCACTATTTGCTGGTCATTGTCATCAGTAGCGAGATCTAAGATAAAACTCTTATCTATCTTAATGGTCTTAACCGGCAAGTTTTTGAGGTAAGCTAACGACGAATATCCAGTACCGAAGTCATCAATCGCAAAATGAAAACCCCGTGCGGTTAGCTCGGTTAGGTTTTCAATGGCAAGTGCAGCGTCAGCTACTAAATCGCTTTCAGTAATTTCTAACTCCAACGCTTCGGGTGACAGCCCTTGTTTATTTAATGTGGCTACCAGATTATTCAGCAACACTTTGTTTTGAATATCCTGCGTTGATAAATTCATCGCTACCGTAAAGGTATATCCCTTACTTCTAAAATAAGCCAGATCGGTAATAGTCTGCTGCATTACCCAAGTGGTCACTTGTTCAATAAGTCCAGCCTGTTCGGCTATGGTAATAAACTCATCTGGTGGTACAAAGCCCAGCTGACTGTTGTTCCAGCGTATCAGTGCTTCCATGCTGCACACTTTCATAGTGGCAAGATCAATTTTTGGCTGATAAACCATCGAAAGCTCGTCTTGCTGACTGGCCAGTATTCGCTTCAATTCAGTGGTAATGGACAACCTGCGCGTATACTTGTCTTCCAACTCAGTGCGATAGCGGACACACCAATGGCCTGAATGAATGGCTTCGTCGGTAACAATGTTCATTTTGCGAAATAATTCTTCAGAATTAGACGCGTCTTCTGGGCAGCTGATCACTGCCATCGCGACTTTGACAGGTATGGAAATTAAGTTACTTTCAACTGGTCTTTCCAAAGTACGCTTTAACGACGTTAATTGCTCATCGTTCATCGACTTGTGTGAAATATATAGAATTTCACCGCCCGCAAGACGCGCCGCTATACCCGGCCATCCGTGAAGACGCGTGGCCAAAGTTTTGATTGTGTTGTCACCATTAGAGTAGCCATACAAGTCATTAATAGTACGAAAACCGAGTACTGTTATTGCAATAACCTGCAGCGGATGTTGCTCAGCCATTTGCGAGGTAAAATAATCTTCAACGTAGTTGCGGTTATACATACCCGTAAGCACATCGTGCTGGGCTTGGTAGCGTATGTGCTTCTCACGGCTTTGTATACTTTCCTGCATGCTGTCTACGGCGTTTGCCAACGCCGTAATTTCGGTGAGTTTTGAAGGCTTTTTAAGGGTGGCGCCATAGTGCCCGGCTGCGACCTTATTAACCGCTTTTACAAGGTCAGAAACCGACTGGCTAACATTGCGGGACAACAACATCGAGAATGCTAAGGCAATAAATATGGCAATAACTGTAAAAATTAGAATGGTAAGTTGAATGTTGCTAAATGCATTAAACGACGCAGATGCGTCCATAGCCAACGTAATAGTAACCGGCAATGCTATTTCAGAAGTGATATTTACTTTTCGGGCGAAGTACGAATAGTCGTTATTAAACGTAACATCAAACCAAGATGGGTCTTTTCGTATGGTTAAAACGCGCGCCGCCGTCTCTTCGTCAAGTGTACTCCCAAGCACGGTTTCGTTTTGTGCATGAGAAATAATAATATCGGCATCTACTAATGATTTCAGTTCGTTTAGTAAACCGTCGTCAAACTCTATACCGATGATCAAGTAATAGCGCAATGTCGGTATTTCAACACGGTACATATTAATTTGAACCAATTTGTCGTTAACCACAAAAAAGCCACTATTCACGCCTTTGGCACTGAGTGACAACGAACTATGTAAGGTGTCACCGACTGAAAACAATGGTGCATTAGATACAACTACTTTGTGATCTAAGCTGACTAACGCAATGATATCGGTATTTAGCCGACTGGCATAACTGGTAAACGCGGCTTCTATGGAGGGAAGATCCTGCGTACCCACTGCAGTTCTAAAATCGAATGAGCGCGATAAAACGTTAGACACGCTGCTAATGACTTCTTGTCGGTCATCAACCACTTTGTCAAAAACTTTTTCAGCTAAAGCAATATCTTGGTCGATATTTTCAACGACTAATTTATTTGCAGATTTCCAGACCGCACCAATAATCAAAAGAGACGCGATTAATATACCGATAAGAAGAGTTTGGAATAGACTTTGACTTAGTGTTTTCTGCACTATCGCGCCCCATGATGGATCTAGTTATTTGTTGGGTAAAGAAAAATTAGGAATAAAGAGAATAGCCCATCCTGGCTTTTTACAACAGTAGTAACACGCTGTATTTGCTAAAAATAGTGAAACAGTTTCAAATCACGAAACTAGCCTTGAGGCGTTTGACTATAGCGTTTTAACATCGCGCAGTAATTAATTCGCTATAATCGTTGTCTTTGCTGTAGCCTTGACCAATGAACAGGCACAAAAAAACCAGCCTTAGCTGGTTTTTATTAATTGGTGCGGAAAGCGGGACTTGAACCCGCACGAGCTATGCTCACCACCCCCTCAAGATGGCGTGTCTACCAATTCCACCACTTCCGCGAAATTTTTACTTGTTTGATGCTTAGTTACCGTCGTCCACTTTTGGAACGTCAGTTGTATTTTCTTCAGTTGCAGGCACATCTGTTGTTGTGTCTTCTACAACTGGCACATCTTTGTCAGCAGGAACTTCAACCGGTGCTTCTACAGAAGCCGGTACTTCTAAGTTGTTCCACTCGTCTTCAGCGCTTTCTTTATTTGCAGTCATTGCACCTAAGGTCAAGCTAATGAAGAAGAACAAACCTGCTAAAATTGCCGTCGTTCTGGTCATAAAATTGCCCGAACCCGTAGCACCAAATACTGTATTTGAACCGCCAGAGCCAAATGAAGCGCCCATATCGGCACCCTTGCCCTGTTGGATTAGTACAAATCCAATAAGTAGCAGTGCAACAATTAGATATGCGACTAATAGCACTTCGTAAATCATAAATACCTCGTCAGTTTGCCGCGTGGCAAATTGAAATAAAATCTTCTGCTTTTAAGCTAGCACCGCCAATTAATCCGCCATCCACATCATTTTGTGCAAACAATGTTTCAGCGTTTTCAGGCTTAACACTACCACCGTATACAATACGAAGGCCTTGTGCTAACTCAGCGTCTACTTTAGCAAAGTAACCGCGAATAAATTCGTGTACTTCTTGAGCTTGTTCAGGACTCGCTGTCTTACCTGTGCCAATTGCCCAGATAGGTTCGTACGCAATAACACTTTGTTTGAGTTCATCAATAGATAAAACATCAATTAATGCGTCGAGCTGTTGACCAACGAACGCTTCTACTTGGCCGGCCTCTCTCACTTCAAGTGATTCGCCTACACAAATAATCGGTGTCAAATTGCCAGCAATGCATTTTGCCGCTTTTTGCGCTACCAGTGAATTAGATTCACCTTGATCTTCGCGTCGTTCTGAATGGCCAACAATAGCAAATTCACAGCCCGCTTCTTTAAGCATACTTACTGATAATTCACCAGTGTGAGCACCGTTGTCTAAGTGACTGACGTTTTGAGCCCCAATAGAAAATGCCGTCGATTTGAAAGCATGAAGTAAAACTGACGGTGCGCAAATAACCACTTGAGCACGGGTATTTACCGTATTTAGCTTTTCATTAAAGTCAGCAACCAGTGCAAGACTTCCGTTCATTTTCCAATTGCCAGCCACGAAAGGCTGTCTATTATTTTTACTCACAACGCAGACCTTAGCCCTGTCTCTCAAGCGGGCGTGATATTAACTATTTAATTAGTAAGATACAAGCACAAAAAGTAAAATTTCCAGTTACGCCAACTAATTGGCGAGATTACGAACAGTTTCAGCAATGTGCTCTGCCCATTTCTGAGAATGCTGCTCATTATTCGATTCGACCATCACTCTAATAAGCGGTTCAGTACCACTTTTACGCAATAAAACGCGGCCGGTTTTCCCTAACGCCTTTTCAGCTTCGGCCTTTGCATTTTGCACCATCTCATGAGCAAGATAATCTTCCTGTTGATTGCTATAGCGCACATTGATTAATGTTTGTGGGTACATATCAAAGCCACTGGCTAAATCGTGTAGATCTAACTGCGAACGCAACATAGCAGCAAGCACCTGCAGACCCGCAACAATGCCATCACCGGTAGAACTCATATTCAAATTGAGAATATGACCTGAGTTTTCACCACCAATCGACCAGCCTTTCTGTTGCAATAACTCCATTACATAACGATCGCCCACATTACTTCTGGCAAATGGCACACCCAATTTACTTAAGGCATTCTCTAAACCTAAGTTGCTCATAAGCGTGCCCACTACGCCGCCTTGCATTTTGCCATTTTTCAACGCATCGCGGGCAATAATATAGACAATCTGATCACCGTCCAGCACATTGCCTAAGTGGTCTACCATCATTAGTCTGTCGCCGTCGCCATCCAGTGCAAAGCCCAAATCGGCTTGTGATTCCTTCACTTTTTCAACAATGGCATCCATCGATGTGGCACCAACACCATCGTTGATGTTAAGGCCATTTGGCGCGGTACCTAACTCGATTACGGTTGCACCCAATTCGCGTAGTACATTAGGCGCTATGTGGTACGTCGCACCATGTGCACAGTCCACCACTATTTTTAAGCCTGTCAGTGATAACTCTGAAGGAAACGTGCCTTTACAAAACTCGATATAACGGCCAGCGGCGTCATTAATACGCGTAGCTTTACCTAGTTTGTTGGAAGCCACACATGTCATTGGCTGCTCAAGCATAGCTTCTATTGCCAATTCAATATCATCGTCCAGCTTGAACCCCTGCGCAGAGAAAAACTTTATACCATTGTCATAAAACGGATTGTGTGATGCGCTAATCACAATACCGGCTTCAGAGCGAAATGTTTTTGTTAAGTACGCAATTGCAGGCGTAGGCATAGGACCGAGTAGACCTATATCAATACCTGCCGCGGATAACCCTGCCTCCAGTGACGATTCCAGCATATAGCCAGAAATACGGGTGTCTTTACCAATCAATACCTTATTGGTACCACGACCTGCCAGTACTTTCCCTGCTGCCCAACCGAGCTTAGTAACAAATTCAGGGTTGATATTGCTTTCGCCTACTTTACCGCGGATACCATCAGTACCAAAGTATTTGCGCTGGCTCATTGTTGTTCCTTATTTAACTGTATTTAGCATTTTCACAATGTTTAACGCATCTGCGGTTTCTTTAACATCGTGTACGCGAATAATCTGTGCGCCCATTTGGGCGACAATTGTAGCGAGGCATAGGCTTCCCGCCAAGCGCTCGTCGACCTTTCTATCAAGCAAGTTGCCAATCATAGACTTTCTGGACATACCGACAAGTACCGGATAGCCCAACGCCATCAGTTGAGGTAAATGCTTTACTAATGCATAGTTGTGCTCAAGCGACTTGCCAAATCCATAGCCGGGATCGAAAAGAATTTTATCACCACTAATGCCCGCATCTTCACAGGCTTTCGCTCTTGTCATCAGAAACTGGATAACTTCGCCGACGATGTCGTGATAAATAGGGTTGTTTTGCATAGTACGCGGTTGTCCCTGCATATGCATTAGGCATACAGGCACATTGGCGTCTCTTGCTGCTTCAAGCGCACCGGGTTCCTGTAATGCCCGGACGTCGTTAATCAACCCGGCTCCTGCCTTTACAGCCTCAGTCATTACGCGTGGTTTGCTGGTATCAATAGATATTACACAATCAGAATTTGCTGCAACTGCTTCAACCACGGGTATGGTGCGATCTAATTCTTCTTGCAGAGTTACCTCTGGTGCGCCGGGGCGCGTAGATTCACCGCCGATATCGATAAAGGTAGCACCGTCTTCAATCATTTGAAGTGCGTGATTAACCGCTTGCTGAACGCTGGCGTGTTGACCACCGTCAGAGAATGAATCAGGCGTAACATTTAAAATGCCCATTACCTGAGGTTGAGACAAATCAATAAAATGATGTCCAAAATGCATGAAAAACCTGCTTTTATCATGTCTACATGGTTTGCGTATAACTTGAAGTAAACATAAAAAACCTTTTGTCTCTTCAAGACGCTACACGCGCTAACAAAAAACGCCAGATTAACTGGCGTTTTTATCATAGGAAAATCATAGGTTAGCTAGGTAAATCACCTGGTTTGCCCACCGATGGCTTATCCACACCATCGTTCTTAATTTCACCTTCGCTCACTGGCGCACCACCGCTTGGCTTATCACCACCAGATGGTTTGCCGTCATCCCACCCCGCGGGTGTACGAACCTCTGTGCGATTCATCAAATCATCAATCTGCTTGGCATCAATGGTTTCGTACTTCATTAGTGCGTCTTTCATTGTGTGCAAGATATCGATGTTTTCTTCAAGGATCTTATGAGCGCGATCATAATTGCGATCGATAAGTGACTTGATTTCAGCATCAATGGCACGGGCGGTATCATCAGACATATTGGTCGCCTTAGACATGGTTTTGCCTAAGAAAACTTCGCCTTCTTCTTCCGCATACAGCATTGGCCCCATCTTACTCGACAAGCCCCACTGCGTTACCATTTTACGCGCTATTTCTGTAGCTCGTTCAATATCGTTTGACGCACCGGTAGTGACCTTGTCATCACCATAAATAATTTGTTCCGCAATACGGCCACCAAACAAACTTGAAATCATACTTTCAAGGTGTTGCTTAGAGTGGCTAACACGGTCTTGCTCTGGCAAATACATGGTCACACCCAAGGCACGACCACGCGGAATAATTGACACTTTATAAACCGGATCGTGCTCTGGCACCAAGCGACCTACAATGGCGTGACCTGCTTCGTGGTAAGCAGTCATTTCCTTTTCAGACTCTGACATCACCATAGACTTGCGTTCTGAGCCCATCATGATTTTGTCTTTTGCCTTCTCGAATTCTTCCATAGAGACAACACGTTTGTTACCACGCGCTGCAAATAGCGCTGCTTCATTGACCAAGTTCGCCAAATCAGCACCTGAGAAACCAGGGGTACCACGGGCAATGACCGAAGGCTCAACGTTATCAGCCACAGGCACTTTGCGAATGTGAACTTTAAGGATTTGCTCACGACCGCGGATATCGGGAAGGCCAACCACAACCTGACGGTCGAAACGACCAGGACGCAGTAACGCTGGGTCTAACACGTCTGGACGGTTAGTTGCCGCAATAACGATAATGCCTTCGTGACCTTCAAAGCCATCCATTTCTACCAGCATTTGGTTAAGGGTTTGCTCACGCTCATCGTGACCACCACCTAATCCAGCACCACGCTGACGGCCTACTGCATCAATTTCATCGATAAAGATAATACAAGGTGCTGCCTTTTTAGCTTGTTCGAACATGTCACGAACACGGGAAGCACCGACACCGACGAACATTTCAACAAAGTCAGAACCCGAGATGGTAAAGAATGGCACCTTCGCTTCACCGGCAATGGCTTTTGCCAGTAGCGTTTTACCCGTTCCCGGTGGGCCTACCATTAATACGCCCTTCGGAATTTTACCGCCCAGTTTTTGGAACTTGGAAGGGTCGCGCAAGAAGTCTACCAATTCAGACACGTCTTCTTTTGCTTCATCACAACCTGCGACATCTGCAAACGTTGTCTTAATCTGGTCTTCGCCAAGCAAACGCGCTTTGCTCTTACCAAATGACATTGCGCCACGACCGCCGCCACCTTGCATCTGGCGCATGAAGAATATCCATACACCAATAAGTAGCAACATGGGGAACCATGAGATAAAGATAGACGTGAGAAGAGATTGTTCTTCCGGTGGCTCGCCGTACACCCTTACATCGTTTTTGACCAAGTCAGACACTAACTTGTCATCAAAGTAAGGTACATAGGTTTGGAAAGTTTCACCAGAACGCTTAGTACCGCGAATTTCGCCACTATTATCAATGCGAACTTCACGGATATTACCCTGTTCGGCTTCTCTCAAAAACGTTGTATAGTCGGTTTGCGAACGAGACGATTCACTCGGTGAAAAGCTCTGAAAAACCGACATTAATACAACGGCGATGACTAACCATAGAATTAAATTTTTTGCCATATCGCTCAATGCTACTAACCTCTATAAATCCGAACTGTTGGGTTATTCAACAAACTGACTACAGAACAACCAACCCAGTTCGCAACGAAAACCGCATACTCCAAAGCCTACTACACTTTATAGCCACAAGCCACCAAATACACCTCTCTGGAACGGGATCTGGATGAGTCTGGCTTGCGTGTCTTTATGGTGGTGAAAGATTGTTTAAGTGCATTCATGAACTCAACAAACCCTTCGCCCTGAAAGACTTTTATGACAAAAGCCCCTCCAGGTTTTAAAACTTGATGACACATATCGAGCGCTAGTTCACAAAGATACATAGAGCGCGATTGGTCAACAGACGCATTACCCGCTAAATTTGGTGCCATATCAGACAACACTATATCTACGGTGTTCCCGCCAATTCTGTTCAACAGTGCATCAAGTACTGCGTCCTCTCGGAAGTCACCTTGTAAAAAGTCAACGCCAACGATGGGATCCATGGGCAAAATATCGCATGCGATAACCTGACCATTGTCGCCAACAAGTTGGGCAGCTAACTGAGACCAGCCGCCGGGCGCCGCACCTAGATCTACAAGTGTCATTCCGGGTTTTATAAGCTTATCTTTTTTCTGGATTTCTTCCAGTTTATAAATAGCTCGCGATCGCCAGCCTTCCTTCTGTGCTTTTTGCACATAATGGTCGCTAACGTGTTCTTGTAACCAACGTTTACTGCTGGCAGAGTGTTTCTTTTTTGTCATTCCAATACAATGTCATTAGGATTGTAGACGAGATGGCGTTAGAATACGTTATTTCAAGCATAAACTAACAGATTAATTGTAAGAATTATTACTTCATGAAACTTTCAAATAAACAGAAACAATTTCTTAAAGGCCTGGCACACCCATTAAAACCCGTTGTACAGCTTGGCGCCAACGGCCTTACAGAAGGGGTAGTTGCAGAAATTGACAACGCCCTAAACCATCACGAATTAATTAAAGTAAAAGTACCAACTGATGATCGCGAAGAAAAAGCGCTTATCATGGACGCCATTGTTCGTGAAACAAATTCGGTAAAATTACAGGTAATTGGCCATACGCTAATCATTTACCGTCAGAGCGAAGACTGTAAAATTCAGTTGCCAAAATAATGGTGTGATGGGTGCCGAACCACAACGGCACCATAGTTTTTTCTCTAACTTCCCGTTAACATCACATTAATAACAGTGAAATAACGGGAATATCATGACGCTAGAAAACCTTACCGCGATTGTTACCGGCGGTTGTTCAGGACTTGGCCACGCTACCGCTATTGCCCTTCGCAATGCAGGTGCAAACGTAAGCCTTTTCGATTTAAACGAAGAAGTGGGTGCGCAACGGGTAGAAGAGCTGGGTCAAGCACACACCCTTTTTACCAAAGTAGATGTGCGCGACGAAGCGCAAGTTCAAGCCGCAATTGACGCAACCAACAACAAGTTTGGTTCGATTTCACTATTGGTTAACTGCGCGGGAATTGCACCGGCTAAACGGTTACTTGATAGAGAAGGTAACCCTGCCCCACTTGGCGACTTTCAAAAAACCATCGATATTAACCTTGTCGGTAGCTTCAATGTGTCACGCTTAGTGGCGGCGACCATGGCTAAACAAACGCCATTAAATGACGATGGCGAGCGCGGCCTTATCGTTAATACCGCGTCGGTAGCTGGCTATGAAGGGCAAATCGGTCAAACCGCTTACGCAGCAAGTAAAGGTGGTATTATTGGCCTTACCCTTCCAATGGCACGTGATTTAGCCCCGCTTGGTATTCGGGTCAATACTATTGCTCCCGGTGTAATGGGTACGCCAATGCTACTTGCTATGCCTGAAAAAGTTCAAGATGCACTTAGTGCCAATGTTCAATTTCCGAAACGTTTAGGGTTACCTGAAGAGTTTGCCAAATTAGTCATCCACATGGCGAAAAACAGCTACTTAAACGGTGAAACCATCCGCCTGGACGGTGCTTTGCGTATGCCGCCAAAATGAGTGGCGTATGAGCAATTTTAGTGGAAACAAGTTCCACATAGATTGATGCGCAAGTGCGGGTTCACACTGTTAAACTTGAACCCGCAAGCTCCACTATTGAGGAAATAGGTGAACGGCTAATCAAACAAAGTAGCCATTCTAAGCAGAAACTTATGGTTTATACCCATATGCCATTAATAATCGACGGCATTAAAATCTAGTCTTTATCGGTCGCGAAGAAAAAATTTACTATGCCTCTAAGTGTGGCTGTCATCACGCCGGACGCGACATCATCTTTCAATTCGCTACTCACGTCTTTGTCTCTGTTAGGACTGCGCGCTTCCCTTCTTTCAGCACTGTGTATTGCACCCTCAAAGAAATCGTCCACCGGATCACTACCTGAGGTACTAGCGCACCCTGACGACAAAACAATTAAAATTAGAATTGAAACACTCTTGAGCTTCGTCAAACGTCTTTTCCTTATAAGAAGCGAACAAACTTCGGCGATTGAATGCACGCACAACCCTTTTTTAAAGGTTCGTAGGTTAATTCCATACCCAAAACATTCGAATATTATTAATTAATAACAATATGTATTTTGAGCATAACCTTAAAATAATAATTCTGAGATAGAAAGAGGGATAAGACAACAGATTCAATTTATGTCTAAGCGCTGTAATCCTTTTTAGTAACAACCCGCATTAAGTTAGAAAAGTGATTAGTAGCACAGTGACTAAAAACTGATCTCCACTACAGTATACATTTTAGCGCTTTAACCGAATACTCAGTGTGTGCACTAAGGCACGTACATATAGGGAGATTAGTATGACCGAATTAACTGATGATGAAATTTGTGATGTATCAGGCGCATCGTTGGAAATACATTGCTGTTCTATCGATTTAGGGATATTTACCGTTAAGTGGGATGTCTTTGTTTTAGATGTCGGAGCGAGTTTAGCCGTAAACTACGGTGATAACTTCCAGTCGGCGTATAACAGGCTATAAATGTAATGACAGTGTTTCTAGCATTGACTGTCGTGGTAGTGTACGTGACAGTCCTTTGGCTAAGTATTAGTGCTGTAATAGTTGGCTACCGCCATATTGGCATGTCACTGTTAACAACGGTGGCATTGTTTTTTTCACTTACTGTATTAATTAGCTTTTTCGCACCTTCGTCACGGGTACTACTAAGCAGCACCGCTTACTTGAACGTTTTCTTACTTGGCTTTAATGAAGAGCTTTTGAAAGGGTTTTGTTTGTTTTTATTTTGCGGTCACGTGCTGACACATAAACACCTTTGCAAAGACATGTTAAAAACGGCCATTTGGCCTTTTGTTCTAGTGATATCGTTAGTAGAGACAACTCGCCTGTTTGCCCAGCCCCTTATTTTTATAACAATTGAACTGTCAGAGCTATTGTCTTTTACACTGGCAAATGAAGTAAAACAAACCAATCGTTTTTTCACTCCCATTGGCACATTGTTGCTCGCATCAACAGCGTTAACTCGAATTGCCATTCACTTTTTTCTGTGTTGGTTGTTTATTTGGTCATGGAAACGCAATAAAAAATTGAGCGCGCTTTGTTTCGCACTAGTCCACGGCTGTATAAACATTGTTATGTTACATATAGCGCTACACAGCAAAACCCCTGTTGACCATATAATTGCAATGGGTATCGCGTATATGATCATTGCCACGAGTCTAAGCATTATTGCCATTCGTTTACGAAACCATTCGTTAACAGAGATAAGCGCCTGTAAACAGAGGCAGAACACGTTTTCACTTATTAATTAACAATGATGCCATAGCAATAGGTAAATGGATGAGGTGAATGGCAAGTTGTTAATGTATGGGTACCCCTGCGAATTGGTGACGAACAAAAACGATAGAAAACGATGCAACAACCGATTCTATTAAGGTTTTACAGTGCTTTTATGAACACAATAGGGAAAGAGTGTGTAGAGCAATAGCGAAACAACATAAGTAAAGCCCGCCAACGAATACTTTGATTCGATATACGCTGTTAAGGTTAACTCTCTTAGCCAAACAACCAGCGATAGTTCAATGGCTAGCAGATAAAATAACGCCAATACACCCACCACAATAAATTTTACAGAGGTCAATTTACCCACTGCCAAACGCACTATAAAACGGGAAGTTAAAAAGCTTACCAGTATCATTATTGGGGCTTCTGCTATTTCTGCTTGTGTTTCGCCTATATAGGGAACCACAAATAACACTCTTATGGCACCAAAAACAAACCCAAACGAAAATACAATGCCAAAATAGAGTAAAGAATACTTCAAGATGTATTTCATCGCGTTTTCGCTTTGGGTTAGGTTATTTCACTCTTTTATACAACTGACTTGCCTGCTATGTAAAAGCGGCGATAAAACAGCCATTACCGGCTATTATTCACCATCACCGCCGTTCACCATTAACGATATATTATACAAGCGGTTTACCGCATGGTAGTTAATTGTGTTTTTCGGGTAACGCCCTTTACTGCTGAGTTTACCCGCCTCTTGTTCCATTAAAATAGTTAACGCATCATCCACTGTTTCAACCGTATAAATGTGGAATAACCCTTTTTTAACTGCATCGACAATGGTGGCATCCAGCACAAGGTTTATCACGTTTGATTTTGGAATAATTACGCCTTGGGTGCCAGTTAGACCGCGGTGCTGGCACAAGTCAAAAAAGCCTTCAATTTTTTCGTTTACACCGCCTACCGCCTGCACTTCACCGTATTGGTTGATAGAGCCGGTAATCGCCAGTGTTTGTAAGCACGGAATTTCGGTCAACGCAGAAATCAGTGCCACCAATTCGCCCAGTGATGCGCTATCGCCGTCTATATGACCATATGACTGTTCCAGGGCAATATTGGCAGATAAGGTTAATGGGAAATGTTGGGCGTATTTGTTGCCCAGATAACCATTAAGTAACATGACCCCTTTTGAGTGAATGGGTTGCCCCAACTCTACTTCTCGTTCGATATCAACGACACCACTGGCTCCCGCAAATACGGTCGAAGTGATCCTGGCTGGTGTACCAAATGCGGTATCACCTATATCCAATACGGTAAGGCCATTTACTTTACCTACCGCTTTGCCTTCGGTGGCAATTAAAACATGCCCTTCTTTTATGTCGTTTAGTAACGCCTGACTAACCCGGCCTGTACGACGTTTTTTAGCATTAAGTGCGGTTTTTAAGTGGTCGTGCTCTAAAATTTCAGCGTTGGCTTTTTTACAGAAATAAAACGCCTCGTTGACCAACTCAATCACTTCAGCAAAGTGGGCCGAGAGCTTTTCTTTGTGCTCAGCCATGCGTAATGAATATTCTACAAGGCGACACATGGCATTCGCTGTAATGCCTTTTAACCCTAACTCGGCTAGGTGAGAGCGCACTTTGCCAACAAAGTCGAACAGTGCTTGGCGGGTGACAGGAATTTCCATGTCAAAATCAACCAACACGCGGAATAGTTCATCAAACTCATCGTCGTAGTCTTGCAGGGTGTAATACAAATCACGTGAACCCAACAGTACTATTTTTACACTTAAATCGATGGGTTGAGGATTAAGGGTAATGTTATTGACCATTCCCACATCTTGCTGAGGCAGATCCATGCGCAGTCGCGTTGACTTTATGGCCAGCTTTAATGTGTCCCACACGTAGGGCTGTTCGATAAGTTGATCGACATCTAACAATAAATAACCGCCATTGGCACGGTGTAATGCACCGGGTTGGATCATGCGATAATTGGTAAACACACTGCCGTGTATATTGGTATATTCAATTTTGCCGAAAAGATTTTGGTAGGTTGGGTTTGGCTCATAAATAACGGGTGCCGCATCATCCAATTTATTCGACACCAGTACATTCGGCAAAAATTGCTCTTCTAAAAAAATCTTTTTATCGAAGTCGTCGCTTTTCTCTTCTTTTTGCTCTTCGTTGTGTATGACCAACACGGCATTGACCAGTGCCGTTTTAACCTGTTTGAGGTACTTCATTACACCAAGATCAGCGGCGTATTTGTGCTCTAATACCTTAATAAGGGGTTTTATGCCTTGTTCAGCGGTCTTATTATCAAGCTCGCGCAGGCGTTCTGAGTTCTCCCGTTTCCATGTGGGCAGGCTCAGTAGACTTTCACTTAAACGGTTTTCTAACTCGTCTATAAGTAGGTAAAACTCCTGCCGCTCTTTATCGCTAAACGCGGCAAATTCAGTATCACTAATGGGCTTGCCATCGATAATAGGCGAGAAGGTTATCGACCCGCCCTCTTCATACAATGCCACGTCATTAGCTTGTGCATAGCGTTCTACGGCGTCGATGGCCGCTTCATATTTTTGTTCGAAATCCCGAGAAATCGTTGCGCGACGGCGCTGATATCCCGGGTTGTCAAACGCAATAGGCAGAGAATCGAGGACATCGTCAATTAGCGACGCCATATCTTTTTGAAATGCTTTGCCCCCACCCGGCGGAAATCGCAGCGCAACAGGCTCGCGTTCTTCATCAAAATTATTGATGTAACACCAATCGTCCGGCGCGGTCGATTGCGCAACCTGCCGCTCAATGTAGTCTTTCACCAGCGTAAAACGCCCCGTCGCAGGCTCACCCATTACGTAAAGGTTGTATCCCTTCGTATTGATACCCAATCCAAACGTCAGCGCTTCTCTCGCGCGTTCTTGTCCGATAAAGGTGGCACTTAACGCTTCAGCATCTTTTAAAGCGCTATTGATTGCTCTGCGATTAATCGTGGGTGTAAGGGCATCTACCCCTAACGAGTAATGAGTGGTGTCTACAGACATGCTATTCTATCGTTGTTACTTTGAGGTAAGTGAACCGCTTATTAGCATGCGTGTCAAACGCTTATCCGCTTTAAGGGCGCTTTACAGCGTTAATTGCACAAGATTTCGTCAGCCTATGTGCGCTTGCCGTCAGTCAATTACAATATCACGTAGCGCAGTAAAAAGTGACTGTATACCCTTTATTGTGCCATGCTACTCTTATCTTAACTTTTATCGCCACTAGACAAGCACACATCATGAAAACGACAACCTACCTATCCTTAGCACTGGTTATGCTATCAACGCTTATTGCTCCTATTACGCATGCCAAAGTGAACTATGTTAACAACGCAGGTTTTTCCGTTACTAATGAAAGCGAGAGCAAAGCGTCTGTAGAAGTGGTTTACTCCCATTTTATACAACACATCGATATGTGGTGGCCTAAAGATCACACTTGGTGGGAAGGCACGTTAAATATTGATGAAAATGCAGGTGGGTGTTTTTGTGAAACACACAATAATGCCAGTGCGGCTCACATGATCATAAGCTATGTTGAACCCAACAAAAAAGTGGTGATGACCGGTGGGTTGGGTCCATTACAGGAAATGGGCATATTCGGTGCACTCACGTGGCAGTTTAGTCCTAAAGACAATCCTACTGAAGGCACGCGGGTAACAATGACCTACCACGCTTCTGGCACTATTCATTTTAACGGTGCTCAGGCAACTGAAAAAGACGCGGCTGACTTGGTTCAGGTTATCGACAAAGTGCAATTACAGCAACTTAATGCGTTAACCCATTTTAGTGACGTTAATTAACGGCTAAAATAATCACGACCACCCAAATATGCTCACTTTTCCAGCAAGCAGCAATAAAAATAGCCTAACAGCGCCTGAAGCTATTGAGACAACGCTTAGCGCTGGGGTATTCTATTGGGCTATATGTATGTTCGATCGGACAATATTGTCGCTTTAAATGCATTTTTTAATGCCCAGACTAACACAATGCCGATAGAGAAACGTTTTAACTCTTAATGCGGAAGCCTAAGTTTCATGGCCGATAATCAGTACAACCCAAAAGAAATAGAACAACGCGTTCAGCAATACTGGGAAGATAACCAATCTTTCAAGGCAGACGATAATGTAGACAAAGAAAAGTTCTACTGCCTGTCAATGTTCCCCTATCCAAGTGGTCGACTCCACATGGGTCACGTGCGCAACTATACCATTGGTGATGTGGTTAGCCGTTACCAGCGTATGCAGGGCAAGAACGTATTGCAACCAATGGGTTGGGACGCTTTTGGCCTTCCTGCTGAAAATGCCGCTATCAACAACAATACTGCACCGGCAAAGTGGACATACTCCAACATTGACTATATGAAGACCCAGTTGCGCTCATTGGGCTTTGGATATGATTGGGATCGCGAAGTCACCACTTGTAAATCAGATTACTATCGCTGGGAGCAATGGTTCTTCACTCGCCTTTACGAAAAAGGCTTGGTTTACAAGAAAAACTCTACCGTAAACTGGGATCCAGTTGACCAGACAGTATTGGCAAATGAACAGGTTATCGACGGTCGTGGATGGCGCTCTGGTGCATTGGTTGAGCAAAAAGAGATCCCACAATGGTTTATCAAAATCACTGATTACGCAGAAGAACTGTTAAGTGATTTAGAACAGCTTGAAGAATGGCCTGACCAAGTACGTGCCATGCAGGCCAACTGGATTGGCCGTTCAGAAGGGGTAGAAATTACCTTTAAACTTGCTGCACAAGTCAATGACATAGCTGATTTAACCGTATACACAACCCGCCCAGATACCTTCTATGGCGTAACCTATGTTGCAGTTGCCGCACAGCACCCGCTTGCTGAATTTGCCGCTCAGTCTAATCCTGAGCTAGCTGCGTTTATTGATGAATGCAAAAACACCAAGGTTGCAGAGGCTGAATTAGCCACCATGGAGAAAAAGGGATGTGCCACAGGCATTGACGTTATTCACCCGTTAACCGGTGAAAAGCTACCTCTTTGGGTCGCTAACTTTGTCTTGATGGATTATGGCTCTGGTGCCGTGATGGCCGTACCAGGGCACGATCAGCGCGATTGGGAATTTGCCACTAAGTACGATTTACCTATCAAACAGGTTATTGCACCACAAGCGGGTGATGAAGATAAGTGTGACCTAAGCGCATCGGCATTTACGGAGAAAGGAAGCCTAATCAATTCTGATAAGTTTAATGGTTTAGACTTTGATGGGGCATTCAATGGCATTGCCGACGCACTGGAACAAGATGGATGCGGTAAGCGTAAAGTTAATTATCGTCTGCGCGACTGGGGTGTAAGCCGTCAGCGTTATTGGGGCGCACCTATTCCAATGCTCAATCTGGAAAATGGCGAATCGGTTCCAGTCCCTGCCGATCAGCTGCCTGTGGTACTGCCAGAAGATGTCGAAATGAACGGCGTCACTTCACCTATTAAAGCTGACCCAGAGTGGGCTAAAACCACATACAACGGTGAACCCGCCCTGCGTGAAACAGATACTTTCGATACCTTTATGGAGTCATCGTGGTATTACGCGCGCTACGCGTGTGCAACAAATAGCGATGCCATGCTCGACCCAACATCGGCTAACTACTGGCTGCCAGTTGATCAGTACATAGGTGGTATCGAACACGCTATTTTGCACCTTCTTTACTCGCGCTTTTTCCACAAGCTACTACGCGACGAAGGGCTAGTTAACTCTGACGAACCGTTTAAACGTTTGTTGTGTCAGGGCATGGTACTGGCAGACTCGTATTACCGCGAAGACGCCTCAGGTAAAAAGACCTGGTATTCACCTACCGAAGTGTCCACTGAAAAAGATGACAAAGGTCGCATTGTAAAAGCGTGGCTTGATGCTGACGGTGAAGAAGTACTCCACGGTGGCATGACCAAAATGTCTAAGTCGAAAAACAACGGTATTGATCCACAGGAAGTTATCGACCAGTACGGTGCCGACACTGTGCGTTTATTTACCATGTTTGCCGCGCCACCAGAGCAAACCCTTGAATGGGTTGATTCTGGCGTTGAAGGCGCGCACCGCTTCTTACGTCGTATCTGGAAATTGGTGTCTGAACATATCGAAAATGGTACGCCTGCCCCGCTTGACGTTAAGGCACTGACTAAAGATCAGCAGGCGCTGCGTCGTGAAGTACATAAAACCATCGAAAAAGTCACCGATGACCTTGGACGTAGACAAACGTTCAATACCGCTGTAGCCGCTATTATGGAGTTGTTAAACCACCTTCAAAAAGCGCCGCAACAAGACCCTCAGGACATTGCGATTATGCGCGAAGCGGTTGAGTCTGTATTGTTGTTACTTAACCCAATTACGCCGCACATCGCCCACGAATTATGGAAGGTGTTGGGCCATGAACAAGATATTGATGTGGCACCGTGGCCAACGGCAGACAAAGCCGCCCTTGTCGAAGATGAAAAACTCATCATTGTTCAGGTAAACGGCAAAGTAAGAGCCAAAATGACCATAGCGGCAGATGCCAGCAAAGAAACCATTGAGCAAGCAGCAAAAGAACAGCCCAACGTTCAGCAGTTTATTGATGGCAAAACTATCCGCAAAGTCATTGTTGTTCCTGGCAAGCTCGTCAACATTGTTGCTAACTAGGAATAATATGATGAAAAAGTACTTTCAGTTCGCTGCCGTTTTGATGGGTATTACGTTACTATTCGGTTGTGGGTTTCATCTTAGAAGTGGCCCTAGCCTGCCTGACAACATCAACACAGTAGCAATAGAAAGTGCACGAGCGCATGCGCCTTTAGCGCGCGCGCTCGATAAACATTTAAATGTATATGGCCTAAATGCTGTCGACAAAGACAGTCAAGTAGCTTCTAACAGCGTCCACATTTATTTATTGCCTGAAAAACTCGATAGACAGTTATTGTCGGTTTACCCTTCTGGTCAGGTGGCTGAATACGAACTGATTTATGTGGTGCGTTACCGGGTACAATTTCCCGGTAAAGAAGCGTTGATGGCACAGTTTGAAGTAGTTCGGGATTATCAAGACGATCCGGATCAGGTATTGGCAAAATCCCGTGAACTGGATTTGATGCTAAATGAAATGCGCGACGAAGCGGCTGACATCATCATACGACGACTGTCGAGCCAAGCGGTTTCCGCACAAGCTATTTCTGCAGTAGATGCCAAGTAGATTATTACTTTTCTATGCAGATTTATCCCAATCAATTCCAACAAGACATCAATAAACAATTGCGCCCTTGCTATTTGGTATTTGGCGATGAACCGCAGCAAAAATTTGATGTCATCGAACAAATTCGCACACATGCCAAGACTCAGGGCTTTGTTGAACGAACCGTTTTGGTTGCGGAGACTGGTTTTTCGTGGAATCAGTTAATCGAAGCTACGCAAAGTATGTCGTTGTTTTCCAGTCAGCAATTTATTGAATTGGAATTACCCACTGGCAAACCTGGTGCCGAAGGCAGCAAAATCCTTCAGGAAGTCGCCGCTGCGCTCAACCCTGATATTTTGTTATTAGTGCATGGCCCTAAAATTGGTAAGGATGTACAAAAAGGTAAATGGTTTAAAGTACTCGACGAACTGGGTGCGTCAGTTTTATGTTACCCCCTTGAAGGTAAGCAGCTGAGCAGCTGGATAAGTCAACAATTGCAAACCCATGCCCTTTCAGTCTCACCCATTGGGGTTAAAATGATTGCCGATTTCTGTGAAGGCAACATGTTGGCAGCCAAGCAAGAAATAGACAAACTTGCCCTGCTCTACCCCGCTAAGACGATATCTGATGAGCAGATTGAACACGCCATGGTGGATCAATCCCGTTACAACGTTTTTCAGTTGGTCGATGTGATGCTAAGCGGTGAAAATACCCGCTGCATCAAGATGTTGTATCGCCTGGAAAGCGAAGGTCTCGAGCCCAACATTGTCATATGGGCACTTATCCGCGAGTGGGAACAATTGTGGAAGCTCAAACAGGCACAACAAGCGCGTCAACCCATTCAATGGCAAAAATTCGGTATCTGGCGTAATCGTCAGGGGTACTATCAACAAGCTCTCAATCGACTGACAGTGCCACAATTAGAACATATTCAGCAGGCCTTAACTAAAGCCGATCACGCTTTTAAGCAAAATGTCATTGCACGACCTTATGTAGAGCTATGTCATTTGTGCATGATGTTTATGGGTGTTGATCTGCGCAACGTGCCCCTGCTGGAATCGTAAACGTGGGGATTAAAGCCATTTTGGGTGGGACCTTTAATCCACCGCATACCGGCCATATTAATGCTGCGCTAGCGGCAGCTGACGTACTTAATATACATCGCGTTTATCTGATGCCCTGTAAATTACCACCACACAAGGCGGTATCGGTGTCTGAAGCGCATCGGGTAGCAATGATTGAGCTGTGCTGTCAGGAGAATAACCGGTTACACCCCGAGTTGATTGAATTATCCCTTCCAGCGCCTTCATACACAGTGAAAACCCTACGGGCGATGCGCCAACAAAGCCAAGATACAATCTGTTTTTTCATTGGCGCGGATTCACTGTATAATCTGGATAAATGGTACGAGTGGGAACAGTTGCTGGATTACTGTCATCTTGTTGTTATGCGCCGTGATGGAGAGACTTTTAGTCCCCCTAACGCGGTAAAATTGTGGCTAGAAAAACACAAAGCGCATGATATTAGCGTTATAAATGCGCGTAAGAACGGGGCAGTACTGCTGATTGATACCCCACTTTATTCGATTTCATCTACTGAGATCCGCAATGCAATGACGCAAACGAGTGCTACCGACATCACGACTTCAAGTGATTGGGTACCTGGTAGCGTTTTAAATTACATTAAAGAGCATCAGTTATATAAAAGTTAAGTTAGTGAGGAAAACACTTGGAGAGTCAACAGCTCAAACAGTTTATATTAGACAAGATAGACGATATGAAAGCCCGTGATGTCATTGAATTAGACGTACGTGGCAAATCTACTATTACTGATACCATGATAATTTGCTCTGGTAATTCAAAACGTCACGTATCTTCTATTGCCGAAAACGTAATGGTAGAAGCCAAAAACGCAGGGCACGCGCCAAGTAGCGTAGAAGGAAAGGAAACTGGCGAATGGGTGCTTGTGGACTTTGGCGATGTTATTTTACATGTCATGCAAGACGAAACGCGCGACTTCTATCAACTAGAAAAGTTGTGGTCGTAAACGCTATAACAGATTGGTATAAATAACCTATCATTCTGTTTTGATGTGACTGTTTTACTTTGCAAAACAGTCACTCAATATAGCAAAGAAGATGTATAGGATAGTGTAGTGCGTATACAAATTGTCGCAGTAGGAACCAAAATGCCCAGTTGGGTGGCCGCTGGAGTGGACGAATTTATTCGCCGTTTTCCAAGCGACATGCCGGTCAGTTTCACCGAAATTCCTGCCGGCAAACGCGGTAAAAACGCCGACATTAAACGCATTTTAGAAAAAGAAGGCGAGCAAATGCTTGCTGCCATCCCTAAAGGAAACCGCATAGTAACGCTAGAGGTAACGGGGAAACCTTGGGACACGCCCACACTCGCTAAGCAGTTAGACAACTGGAAAATGGACGGACGAGATGTCAGTCTGTTAATTGGCGGGCCTGAAGGTCTTGCGCCCGAATGTATTGCCGCGTCAGAACAAAAATGGTCTTTATCGGCGCTCACACTTCCCCACCCCTTAGTGCGGATAATTTTAACCGAAAGCCTTTATCGCGCTTGGTCGGTTACTCAAAATCACCCTTACCACAGAGAATAGAGCGTAGCTTAGCCCATGCAAAGGAATTCAATGCACCGACGACAACGCCAGGCCATTCGAGACCACTCAGCGGAAGCCAATCTGTTTGCCCGTCGTGCCACCATTGCGTTTCTGATTGTCGTCTTTATGCTCGGTATCGTGCTGCACAATTTGTATTCTTTACAAGTCACCCAGTTTGAAGACTATCAAACTCGCTCTAACGGTAACCGAATTAAAGTCTTGCCCATTGCACCCAACCGCGGTCTTATTTACGACAGAAATGGCCTATTGCTCGCAGAAAACCGCCCCGTTTTCAGTTTAGAAGTCATTCCAGAGCAAGTTGAAGATATTCAGGCAACGCTTGATGAACTCACTGAGTTGATGGGGATTACCCAAGATGAATTAGAGCGCTTTCAAGCAACGTTGAAGGGGACACGTCGCTTTAAGCCCGTTGCGTTGCGCACGCAGTTAACTGAAGAAGAAGTGGCGTTGTTTTCAGCCAGTAAACACAAATTCGCTGGTGTTCAGATTGAAGCGCGCTTGGCGCGTTATTATCCATATAAAGATACACTCACCCACGCGCTGGGCTATGTTGCGCGTATTAACAAGCGCGATTTACAAAAACTCGTTGAAGCGGGTCAGGAAGATAACTACGCAGCCACCCACGATATCGGCAAATTGGGGATTGAAAAGTATCACGAGGAGTTGTTACACGGTAAAGTGGGCTATCAGCAAGTGGAAGTGAATAACCAGGGCCGAATTATACGTGTGCTAAACGTCGACCCACCCACGCCCGGTAAAGACATTGTACTTAATTTAGATTTGTCATTACAGCTTGAAGCACAGCGTATTATCGATGGGATCCGCGGTGCTATCGTAGTGACAGATGTAAAAACCGGCGGCGTACTCGCTCTGTATTCCAATCCAAGTTACGACCCTAACCTCTTTGTACATGGTATAAGTAATAAAAACTATTCTGCTCTGCTTAATTCACCAGACAGACCGCTAATTAACCGTACCACCCAGGGGCAATATCCGCCGGCGTCGACGATTAAACCTCATTTAGGCTTATTGGGACTGGAAGAAGGCATTATTACCGAAGATTATACCATCAGAGATAACGGTAAGTATCAGTTGCCTAATGTCGATCACGTATGGCGTGACTGGCGTCGTTGGGGTCACGGCGAAGTTAACGTTTCAAAAGCCATAGAAGTGTCGTGCGATACTTTCTATTACGACTTAGCGTACAAACTTGGTATCGATAAAATCAGTGAAGCCATGTATGAATTTGGTTTCGGCGACTTCACTGGTATTGACCTTTACGAAGAGTCAGATGCCAATATGCCCAGCCGTGGTTGGAAACGCGCACGCTTTAACGAGCCTTGGTATATTGGAGACACCATTCCCGTAGGCATTGGACAGAGTTATTGGACCATTACCCCTATCCAGCTTATTCACGCGGTTAACACCCTTGTCAATCGCGGCGAGCGCAATATTCCTCAACTCATTCGCGGTTATATGAACCCTGATAACTCAGTTGATCTTATCGCACAAAAGTCGTTGCGCCCCATTGAGATTAAGAAACAGGAAAATCTGGATATCATTTTAAGTGCCATGCACGATGTTGTCAGCGGTGAAGAAGGCGGTGCGAGACACGCTTTTGCCGATACCCCATACGATTCTGCGGGTAAAACAGGTACTGCCCAGTTGTTTACTGTAGGCCAAAATGAAAAATACGACGCCAGTAAAATAGACGAAAGGCTGCGTGATAATGCAATGTATGTTGGGTTTGCGCCTTTCAACAACCCAGAAATATCAGTCATGGTCGTGTTAGAAAATGTGGGTGGCGGCAGTAAAAATGCCGCGCCAGTCGCCCGACAAATAATGGATTTTTATTTCAAAGACCGCGTTTTTGAACCCGTAGAAGACGATATCACGGAAGCGTTCGATGACGCGCAAGGCACAACACCATGAAAAGAACGACCTTGAATTCTGATAAAATTAGCCTGTTACAGCGCATACACATTGATGGATGGCTGTTATTGGGGTTATTGGTACTCAGCGGTGTTGGTCTATTCACCTTATATTCCGCATCCGGCCAGGATATGGGGCAAATGGAAAGACAAGTCGTTCGACTGGGACTGAGCTTTTTTGCCATGTTTGCCCTCGCTCAACTTCCTCCTGGGTTCTATCAACGCATTTCTACCTATGCCTTTGCTGCCGGACTATTAATGCTTATTGCCGTGTTGTTATTTGGGGATATGGGCAAAGGGGCACAGCGCTGGTTAGATCTTGGATTTATTCGTTTTCAACCGTCAGAGCTCATGAAGCTCGCGGTGCCAATGATGGTGGCTTGGTACATCAGTAAATTTACTATGCCGCCGCGTACTATTCACGTTATTGTCGGGTTTGTGCTTGTAGTAGTGCCCACCATACTCATTGCCAAACAACCTGACTTAGGTACGTCATTATTGATTGCCAGTTCTGGTATTTTTGCCATTTTTCTTGCCGGTATGAGTTGGAGACTGATTTCACTGGTCGGCGCCATGGTGGGTGCATTTGCCCCTGTGATGTGGTTTTTCTTAATGGAAGACTATCAAAAGCAACGGGTGCTCACCTTCTTAAATCCAGAAAGTGATCCCCTTGGCTCTGGCTACCACATCATTCAATCTAAAATAGCTATTGGTTCTGGCGGTATTGAGGGAAAAGGCTGGTTACAGGGCACGCAATCGCAACTGGAGTTTTTACCCGAACGCCACACTGATTTTATTTTTTCAGTGTTCAGTGAGGAGTTTGGGCTTACTGGCGTAATTGCGTTATTACTCATCTATCTGTGTATTATCTTACGCGGCTTGATTATTTCCAGTAGAGCACAGGATGCGTACTCAAAACTACTCGGCGGCAGTATTACCCTTACCTTCTTCGTATATGTTTTCGTGAATATGGGCATGGTATCGGGCTTATTACCTGTGGTAGGTGTCCCCTTACCTTTGGTCAGTTATGGTGGTACGTCAATGGTGACATTGATGGCAGGTTTTGGCATTCTAATGTCTATCGCCACTCAAAAACGATTAATGTCCAGATAAAGGGTATGCAGTCACAACATCACAATGGGTTATCATTTGCGCTTTTCGCCAGTTTATCGTTTGATAAACATGCTCATTGCGTCAGTAAAAAGCCGATAAAAGGAGTAAGAATCGCGCTTTTTGCCATGCTATGTACTTTGCTATGTGCTTGCCAGAGCGCCCCGTCTGGACGATACACTCAGCGACATGACTCCGCCCCCAGACACGTCGAAAAAATACCAGAAACCCTAGACGCTGTTCCTAAATACGAAGCCTATCGCGTGTTTAATAGCCGCCCTTATAAAGTATTAGGCAATCACTATACACCTTTGACATCAGGAAAAGGTTTTGAGGAAATCGGATACGCCAGTTGGTATGGTCAAAAATTTCACGGCCACCTTACGTCTAACGGCGAAACTTATAACATGTTTGCTATGAGTGCAGCGCATAAAACCCTCCCCTTACCTTCTTACGTTAAAGTCACCAACCTGGACAATAACAAGCAAGCCATAGTGCGTGTTAACGACCGTGGACCTTTCCACGACAATAGGATCATCGATTTATCCTATGCTGCAGCGGTAAAGCTGGGTTACCACAGTAAAGGAACGACCAAAGTTAAAATTGAAGTCATTCATTTCGATGAGCACAATAATGTCACTGTGGGTAATGGCCCCACTGTATCCTACGATGAATATTTAGGCATTAATGAAGCCCCTGACGTACAAGTCGCTGCGAACAACGGGCCAGATGAACTTGCCCTCCCCACTGGCAGCGCAAAACAAGTCGCATCATCCCTTACTCCACACTTATCCGAAGACGCTTTTTATATTCAGGTTGCGGCCCTTTCAAACGCCGAAAAAGCCAAATCAATTTCTAATGTGTTATCAGCGCTTTACCAAGTACCTGCGCACTTGCCTGTGGCTGACAACATCTACAAATTACAACTTGGCCCCATAGCCGATGAAACCGTTGTTGCAGAGTTGCTGCAACAGCTTAAACAAAATGGCTATCCCAATGCGTATGCCATATCTCCAACCTTGTAATTTCCGGCTATCACTGTCTAGTTAGTGCAGTCTTGTTTATAAAATCGACGTGTTTATGGCAAAACTGTGGCAATTAACAGGCATTCTGGTTATTTCTGGCTGAAACCACTACTCAGCCGTAAACTTTTTTGATAAAACCAAGTCTTATAACCACACGTATGTATTGCTGACTCTCTTTGATAGTTACGCATACTTACTGGTATTATCAGCTGCCTTTCGTTAGGATCGCAGTTGTGCTTCTCGCGATTATGTTCGAGAAGTATGATTTGTACCAATGCTCATCGACAAGTAGCGACTTGCTTTAGAACATTGCTATTAAAGCTAAACTGGGTAGCTCTATTTGTGGAAAATCCACCATAGAAGAAGCTTTACATTTACACGGATACTACGGTCAAAGAAATTATAACCATGCTTAGAACAATTCAACGCGCTAAACCGTCTTTACTCTCATTTGCCTTATTCATACTCGGCACTTTTTTTCACGTTGCCAATGCAGCTGTAGTAACGCCCCCTGCGCCTACCGTAGCCGCTGAAGGTTTCCTGCTAACCGACTTTGAAACGGGCCATGTAATTGCGTCTAAAAATGAAGAGATGCAGCTGGCTCCTGCCAGTTTAACTAAAATTATGACCATCTACGTCATTGGTAAAGAGATACAAGCCGGTAACATAAGCTTAGATGACGAAGTAACTATTTCCGAAAATGCATGGGCGAAGAAATTCCCAGATTCTTCAAAAATGTTTATTGAAGTAGGTACACAAGTATCCGTGCGTGACCTTTTAAGAGGCATTGTAGTGCAATCAGGTAATGATGCCTGCGTTGCCATGGCAGAACATGTGGCAGGTTCAGAATCAGCCTTTGCCAGTATGATGAATGCACACTCTGCCGCATTGGGGATGACAGGTTCACACTGGGTAAACGCCCACGGTCTCCACGACCCTGATCACTATACTACGCCAAAAGATATGGCTGTCTTATCTCGCGCACTTATCGCTGAAACACCAGAGATGTACAAAATTTACAGCGAAAAAGAATTTACTTACAACGGTATTAAGCAATACAACCGCAATAGCCTACTTTGGGATAAAAGCCTGAATGTTGACGGTATCAAAACCGGCCACACTTCAGACGCAGGCTACAGCCTTATCACCTCAGCTGAACAAGGTGGTATGCGACTCATTTCGGTGGTAATGGGCACAGACAGCGAACGCGCCCGTAAAGTAGAAAACAAAAAACTACTGAAATACGGTTTTAGATTTTATGAAACCCTAACGCCATACGAAGCGGGTCACAGTTTTGTCGCACACCGCATTTATATGGGTGACAGAGAAACCGTAGACCTTGGAATTAACCAATCTACCCCCATTACTATACCACGTGGTCAAGCGGCCAATTTAGAGGCTAACTTTGAGCTAGATAAGAAGCTGGAAGCCCCATTAGCCAAAGGTCAAGTGGTGGGTAAGCTATTCCTACAACTCGATGGTGAAGACGTGGCAAGCTACCCCTTAGTCACGCTTCAAGAAGTAAAAGAAGGTAGCTTCTTTACCCGCATGAAAGACTACATAATGCTTCAGCTCGGTTTTGATGATGAGTAACTTCAGATAAATTACATCAAAAGCCTAGTTGTGAAGCGGCCAGATTTGTTACAATCTGGCCGTTTTTTTATATTAAAGCCGTATCGAGGATATCGCATGGATACCCGTTTTGATGAACTATTAGATTTTCCCACTCACCAGACTTTTAAGGTGATGGGCATAGCGCATGATGATTTACCTGATCAGGTTATCACCTGCCTTCAGCAGCACGCGCCTGGAGATTACTCACCTTCTGTTAAGCCAAGTAGCAAAGGTAATTACCATTCTGTGTCGATCAGCGTACGCGTTACCAGTAAAGAGCATATGGAAACCATTTATACTGAACTGGCGAAACTGGAATTGGTTAGGGTTGTATTATAAGTGAGCGAGTCGCTATCTCAATTAGCCGTTGATGAAGTGATTGTCCGTCAATTGGGGCGTCAATCTTACGAACCTATTTTACAAGCTATGCAACGCTTCACCGACGAACGCAACGCCGACACTACTGATGAAATATGGCTGGTCGAACACGATCCTGTATTTACTCAGGGGCAGGCAGGCAAAGCTGAGCATATCCTAATGCCAGGCGACATACCTGTAGTTCAAGTAGATAGGGGTGGTCAAGTCACCTATCACGGTCCGGGCCAGCAGGTTATTTATCTACTGCTTAACATTAAACGTCGAAAATTAGGTGTTCGCCATTTAGTCACAGCAATGGAAGAGGCAGTGGTCGGATTACTCGCTAAATATGCAGTAAAGGCCTATGCAAAGCCCGATGCACCTGGCGTGTACGTAGATGAAAAGAAAGTGTGTTCTTTGGGTTTACGAATTCGCAATGGCTGTTCGTTTCATGGGTTAGCGTTAAATGTTAATATGGACTTGTCGCCGTTTCAGCGGATTAACCCCTGTGGGTATGCGGGTATGGAAATGATTGACACCGCAAGGTTAAACGGCCCGACAACGCTAGAAAAGGCTGGTAGTGAGCTGACAGACTTGCTACTTGATGCGCTGTCCATTACCCAAACAAATTATAAAGAAGGTTTTGATGAGTAACGCACGTCCTAAGGCGGGGGTAAAACTCCGTGACGATGAAAAAGTAAAACACATTCCGGTCACTATTATTCCTACCGAAAAGGAAGAAATGCTGCGCAAACCTGAATGGATAAAAATCAAACTACCTCGTACTACCGAGAAGATTGATCACATCAAGCAAACCTTGCGCAAAAACAAACTGCACTCCGTGTGTGAAGAAGCCAGCTGCCCTAACCTAGCAGAATGCTTTAACCACGGTACAGCGACCTTTATGATCCTGGGTGACATTTGTACCCGTCGCTGTCCATTCTGCGATGTGGCACATGGTAAACCCCTTCCACCCAGTGCAGAAGAGCCTGAAAAGCTGGCTAAAACCATTGCAGAAATGAAACTGCGTTATGTGGTTATAACATCTGTAGATCGCGACGATTTGCGCGATGGCGGTGCACAACACTTCGTCGATTGTATAAACGCAATTCGCGAACACAGTCCATCTACGACCATTGAGGTGTTAGTGCCTGATTTCCGTGGCCGTATGGATCGCGCCCTTGAAATATTCAAAAACGGGGTGCCAGACGTATTCAATCACAATTTGGAAACCATTCCGCGCTTATACCGCGAATGTCGTCCAGGCGCGAACTACCAATGGTCTCTGGACTTGTTGAAAAAGTTTAAGGCGCAACACCCCGACATAATGACCAAATCTGGCTTAATGATGGGTATGGGTGAAGAGAACGAAGAAATTGAAGGTGTATTGCGTGACCTACGCGCGCACAATGTAGATATGTTGACGTTGGGTCAGTATCTTCAACCCAGTCGTCATCACTACCCAGTAAAACGCTATGTGCATCCAAAAGATTTTGATGCACTGGGTGAATATGCAAAAGAAATCGGCTTTACCCATGCCGCATGCGGCCCTATGGTGCGTTCGAGCTATCACGCCGACCAACAGGCAGCAGGTAAAGAAGTCAAATAGCGCTACTGCACTTAGACCTATACCAATGTTTCTTAAAAGCGGTGAGTATTCTCACCGCTTTTTTTTTGTTTAGTCACAGCTCTTTTTAACCTTCAATTTTAAATTTCAAACTCATCGCCGTTTACTTAGCACAATAGGGTGACAAAAAACGTCGTGTTGTTAGAATGCCCCACACATTTAGATTTACCCTGTGGGATGTAAGGTTTTTGATGCGCAAACATATCTATATAGCTTATACCGGTGGTACTATCGGTATGAAGCCATCAAAGCAAGGTTATGTACCAGCGGCAGGCTTCCTCGCCGACACACTAAAGAACATGCCTGAATTTCATCGTACGGAAATGCCGCTATTTACGCTTCACGAATACGATAACCTGATTGATTCTTCTGATATGGATCCATCGGATTGGCAACGTATCGCAGATGACATAGCCGACAATTACCACAAGTACGATGGCTTTATCATTTTGCATGGTACCGATACCATGGCGTACACAGCATCTGCACTTAGCTTTATGCTTGAGGATTTGTCTAAACCTGTCATTGTAACAGGCTCACAGATCCCCCTCGCGGAATTGCGCTCTGACGGACAAGTAAACTTGTTAAACGCACTCTATGTAGCGGCTAATTACCCCATTGCAGAAGTAGGACTGTTTTTTAACAATCGTCTGCTGCGAGGTAACCGCAGTCGAAAAGTCGATGCCGATGGTTTTAGCGCCTTTGACTCCCCTAACTTCCCGCCTCTGTTGGAAGCCGGGATAAATATTCGTGTTAAGGCAGGCACGCTTGCAAAGCACCCTACCGACTCGCTTACTGTGTCCAGCGTAAAAGCCCAGCCTATTGGCATGGTGAGTTTATACCCGGGTATCGCGCCAGAAGTGATTAAAAACACCCTTCAGCAACCGGTAAATGCACTTATATTGTTAAGCTATGGCGTAGGTAATGCACCGCAAAACCCTGAACTTATTGCCCAGCTTAAATATGCCAAAACCCGTGAAATTCCCGTTCTCAATTGCACCCAATGTATGCGTGGACGCGTCAACATGGGTGGCTATGCCACAGGCCATGGCTTACAAGAAGTCGGCGTACTCTCGGGCAGCGATATGACCCCTGAAGCTGCGTTGGCAAAGTTGCATTACCTGTTAAGTAAAGGGTTAACCTATCAGGAAATCAGCGAAAAGCTAACACAGAACTTGCGTGGCGAACTCAGCGAATAACACACTTTAAGGTTTTCATGTGACAACACATTATACAGGCACGCTGCAAAAAATGCGTAGTGAAGCCGACAACACCAATAACGTCCACTACGCGTTACCTATTGGTGAGGATTCCGTTAATATCAACGCACTCATCGGCAAACATATTACTCTTACCTACCATGGTGAAATTAATTGTATCCACTGTGATCGCAAGACTAATAAAAGTTTTAACCAAGGTTACTGCTACCCCTGTTTGATATCACTGGCCCAGTGTGACAGTTGTATTATTAAACCGGAAAAATGCCATTATCACGAAGGAACCTGCAGGGAGCCCGAGTGGGGAGAAACCCACTGCTTCAACGAGCATTTTGTCTACCTTGCCAACACAGGTACAGTGAAAGTGGGTATCACCCGTCAGGTAACGGAAGGCGTATCCACTCGATGGATAGATCAAGGCGCTACACAAGCGACTATTATGCTTCGCGTACCTGATAGGCTCACCAGTGGATTGGTAGAAACGCTATGTAAAGACCATATTGCCGACAAAACTAACTGGCGTACCATGCTAAAAGGCCAGCCTGAGCAAGTTGATTTGGAGCAGGTTAAAGCACAACTCATGGAAAAAATCAGTGCTCAGTTAAATGTGCTTAAGCAAGAGAAAGGGCTACAAGCAGTATCAGAAGTAAACGCCACTACCCATCATATTCATTACCCCGTGGAGTCATACCCGGTAAAAATAAAATCACTCAACTTAGACAAGACCCCGTCATTTAGTGGCGTGTTAAATGGGGTAAAAGGTCAATATTGGTTGTTAGACGAAGACCGAGTGATCAACATACGCAAATTTGCGGGTTACCGTGTAACCTTAAGCGTATAACACAACACTGTATTTACTCACTCACTTCAAAAGGCGCAAACTTTGGGGAACACCTCAAGGTCGCGCCTTTAAAAAGTTAACGTGCAGGCAAACGTCAGTATTTAATCCCAAAATTCAAAATAGTCTGCGGAATTTCTTTCAGGCTTGGGTGCAGGTTCAAATGCGGGCGTCCCCAAGTATAAAAAGCCCACAATTTCATCGTCTTCAGTCAATCCTAAACCCTGTTTAACGATGTCACATTGAGCGTAACTTCCCGTTCTCCACATGCCGTTAAACCCTTGTGCTACAGCTGCCATTTGCATCGCGACTACCGCGCAGCTGGCAGAGGCGATTTGCTCTACTCTAGGCACTTTTTCGTGTTCAACGTATTTTGCAATGGCTACCACCACCATAGGTGCCCGAAGCGGTAATTGAACCGCTCTTTCAATTTCCTTTTGCGATTTTTCATTTTCAATGGCGGATTGTTCATACAATGCGCCTAATTTATTTAATCCCTTATCCTGACAGACGATAAAACGCCAAGGGGTTAAACACGCGTGATCAGGAGCACGCAGCGCAGCTTGCATAATATTCTCCAATGCTTCGCCACTAGGTGCTGGGGCGTTCAGTCGCGGTTGAGAGCTTCTATTGAGTAATAAAGTCAGTGCATCCACGTTTGTTCTCCGCTTTGTAGGATCAGAAATTACTGTTTAGATCCTACGACTGACTTATCAAAAAGACCAGAACAATCCGGTGCTTACTTCATAATTTTTGAGTTGCTTACGCAAGTCAAATGCGAACGTCATTTTTCTAACCGCTTAACAAAGTAGTAGTCCAGACTGACGTACCGCCCGCCCCCAAAGAAAAGCAGTACCAATAACATAACTAAATACGTCGCAGCGAACTCTATTCCATTGTTTAAAATTACAAAATTTCCACTCTCGGTTAGCCAGTTATAATGGCCGTGTTCTTGTAGTAAAGATGTCGCCGCACTCAGCTTTTCAGGCGCAGCCATAATACTAGCGTCATAATAAATAGTGCCGTCAGCTAGCCAGGAAGACGCATCTGCTATGGCAAGCCATCCATTTTGAGCGTGTACAGTCACAATTGCGACCACCATTGTTACAATAAGCGGCAAACTCGCAAGGCGCGTGAACATTCCAAATAGCAAAAACATCCCTCCCACCAATTCAGCGGCTGTGGCCAGTAACGCCATTAGGTAAGGGAGTGGTAAGCCCAATCCGTAGTCATCATTGCCAAACCAATCAACAATATTTGAAAAGTTTGTCGCTTTATTCCATCCTGCCTGGATTAAAACAGGTGCGAGGTAGAGCCTGAGTAAAAGCAAAGGTAGCCCATCGGCGTATCGCAAAATAGATACAATATGTGTATAAAGGTGTGTCATTATCAAAGCCGTAACGCTAATTCAGTACATTGATAATAAAAGAACGCCAGTCAATGAAAAAACTTTCACCTCAAGCAGTAAAAACGTCGCCGTTCACTCGAATTATGCATAAGGGCCACCAGAAAACGGGGTACAAGAAGAATTCTGGCCAGTTGTTAATGCAATTAAGTGAAAATGATCACAAGCGTATAGCGACGTTGATAGCACAATGGTTGGAGAAAGACGACCACACCTGATTATGGCGCATATTAATCACAAAGATTTACAATTAAGTTCGCGATCTAATTCGTTTCAGGTAACATAATAAGGTTAAACCGTACGTGTGACTGTCGCAGTTAGCGTCTTACACCTGTTGTATTAATTCAAAAAAAGGTAGTGGTATATGGCAGCCAAAGGAAGTTGGACAAAATCCTTATTTATTGGCCTGTGGACGGTGCTTAACTTCACCCGCAAACTTTTCTTTAATATCATCTTTTTAGCCATATTCATTGGTTTAATTATCGCCATTGCGAATCAAGAAAACGACCAACTTACCGTTAACGCGAACAGCGCTTTGTTTCTTACGTTGAACGGCAAACTGGTTATCGAAAAGGAAAGCGTTGATCCTTTTGAGCAATTTTTACAAGAGTCATTGGGCGACCAACCGGAGAATCCCGAGGTATTGGTAGCGGATGTCGTTAAAGTGCTTGAAAATGCACAAAAAGACCGTCGAATTAAAGCGCTGGTGCTTGACCTACACGGGCTCAGCGGCGGTGGCCTGGATAAACTACGCACAGTGGCCAATGCAATTGAGCAATTTAAAACCTCTGAAAAACCCGTTTACGCCATAGGCGATTATTTTTCACAAGACCAGTATTACCTGGCGGCTCACGCCGATACTATTTACCTTAATCCGATGGGCAGCCTGCTACTTGAAGGTTACGGCCGCTATACCATGTACTTCAAAGATATGTTGGAAAAGTTAAAAGTTACCACCCATATCTTTCGCGTAGGCACCTATAAATCAGCCGTTGAGCCCATTATGCGCAACGATATGTCTGAGGAAGCAAAGCAAGCTGAAAGACAGTGGCTTGATGGATACTGGTCTCAATATAAGCAAGATGTCGCTAACGCCAGAGGTATTGACCCCACTAATTTTGATGAGACCCTTGAAGGCTTACTGGCTAAATTTGAAGCTGCTGGCGGCGATTTTGCCCAATATGCATTAGAAAATGGCTGGGTCGACGCATTGAAAACGCGCGAAGAAGTACGTCAGGAATTAATTGAGATTGTCGGTGAAGGTGACAACCGCCACGGGGTTAATTTAACCGCCTATAATACCTATTTAAAAGTCATTAACCCACCTATGCCCAAACTAGAAAATGGCATGGATAAAGTGGCAATAGTAGTGGCTAAAGGCACCATATTAGATGGTGAACAAAAGGCCGGTACCATTGGCGGAGACAGCACTGCTCGCCTGCTACGCAAAGCGCGTTTAGACGACAAAGTTAAAGCGGTAGTGTTGCAGATTGACTCGCCGGGAGGAAGTGCTTTTGCGTCAGAGGTTATCCGTCAAGAAGTGCTACAGTTGCAGCTAGCGGGTAAGCCGGTTGTAGCGTCTATGAGCACCTATGCCGCCTCTGGTGGTTACTGGATTGCAGCAAGCACCGATAAGATAATAGCCAGTCCTAGTACGATCACTGGGTCTATCGGCGTGTTTGGCATGTTTATGACATATGAAAACTCTCTTGATTATCTGGGCATCCACAGTGATGGTGTTGGATCCACAGAACTGGCGGGGTTCTCGGCAGTTCGCCCCCTTGCGCCTGAGTTTGGCCAAATACTCCAACGCAACGTAGAAAATACTTACGGCAACTTTATATCTTTAGTCGCCAACGCTCGCGATATGTCTGTTGAGGCAGTTGATGACGTTGCACAAGGCCGGGTGTGGATTGGTACTGATGCATTGCAACATGGCTTAGTAGACGAATTAGGTACATTGGATGACGCAGTCGTTGCTGCGGCAGAAATGGCAGAATTAGCACAATACGATACAGTGTATGTGAAACGCACCTTGTCTGCGCAAGAACTCTTCTGGAAAGAGTTCTTTGGTCAAGCAATGACATTTGTTGGGAAGTGGCAATTTGCTTCAGCCGACTCAGCGCTGGTCAATGAATTCAAACGCGTATTGAAAGAATTCAGTTTAATTAACAAATTAAACGATCCACAAGGCACCTATGTACTTTGTTTGCCCTGTGACGTGCGTTAACAGAGTAATTACTAAGGCGAAATAAAATAAGCCCTGAGGCCAACAAACGAAAAGCGAACGCGCTCTTCACTGTGTAGTGAGAGCGCGTTTATGTTTGTTATTAACACGCTACATATTTAAAAAGTTTTACGATTATTGCCACTTACGACTTAACTGAGTATCAACGTCATGCTATTACCTCTGCAGTAGAGGCCTGTTATGACAAAGCTGACGCATTTTTTGGGCAAGCTTTCCCTCGCCCAACGGTAACGTACAGACGCTCGGGGCGAAACGCAGGTACGGCGTTTCTCCAACAAAACCGAATTAACTTCCACCCCACTTTATACAAAGAGAATGAAAAGATATTTCTCGAGAATGTAATACCACACGAAGTGAGTCACTTGTTGGTGTGGTTACTATATGGAAAAGTCAAACCTCACGGGGCAGAATGGCAATCTGTCATGGTAAAGGTTTTTAATTGTCGCCCTGATACCACACATCAATTTGATATTAGACGCGCGGCCAATACCTTTCGCTATACGTGCCATTGCGATAGCTATGAATTGTCCACTCGCCGCCACAATAATGTGCTAAAGGGGATGCAATACCGTTGTAAACGCTGCCGCCATCCACTCAAGCACCAAACCCAGTAACATCACCTACTGAATGGCACGGTGCACGCTGTAGAGTGTTAGTTAAACCACTGCTTAGTAAAAACGTTGTCTAAATCGTTAAATGCGGTTTTAAGTAACTTGGCCAATTCTTTGTATTTAGGCTGACTTTTAAGGGAAGCTAAATCACACCCTTGCGTACGCATTTTACTGTGGATTTCCTGATACCAGCTTTTCAATTGTGGAGGTAGATGCTGTTCTGAACGGTGACCAAGCCACAGCAACCCCTGCATGGGTAAACTAATAAAGAATGCGCCAATGGCAATAGTTTGGGGGAGATATTGGGTACCTAAGTTTTGCAACAACAATGCACAACAAATAATGGCGACAGGCGGCATGGTTTTAATTGCAAATTTAGTCGCAGCCACAACGCGGCACTCCGGGAAATAAGCATAAAGCTCCTTTCGAACAGGCCACGTTTTCATGTACTTTTGCCCATCTTTCAACATTGTCATCACAGATTGAGACATGGTTTTCCCCTTGGCACTAAGATTCCCGAACACCTTCGTATTATCGGCTGCTGTACATAAAATTGTAATAGTCTTTTTGGCTAATACAAGCCAGTTCGTCTTGTATATACCCGTTATTCTCGCTAATCGTTCAGTGGTGCAAACCTTTAAGTGACATTTTGGCAATCAAAAGGCATCATACAGGGGTAAACTAATAACTATAGAAAGTTACCGTGGGATAAGGTTGATTTAAATTTTTATGCCCTTACCTAGCGTTGTAAGAGATTTATTTTAAGTCCCTTCATGGGGAAATTATTTGGAGACGAAAATGGCAGAAAGCAGACACGTCCGTCTACTTATCTTAGGTTCAGGCCCAGCTGGCTATTCAGCTGCAGTATACGCAGCGCGTGCCAATTTAGAACCTGTACTATTAACGGGAATTCAACAGGGCGGACAGCTTACTACCACGACAGAAGTAGAAAACTGGCCGGGTGACCCAGAAGGACTGACGGGTCCTGATTTAATGGTTCGCATGCAAAAGCACGCAGAGAAATTTGATACAGAAATTATTTTCGATCACATCAATAAAACTGATCTTACTAAGCGCCCTTTCACACTTTACGGTGATAGCGGTACTTATACGTGTGATGCACTAATCATTGCAACCGGTGCTTCAGCTAAATACCTTGGTTTAGACTCAGAGCAAGCCTTTATGGGTAAAGGTGTATCAGCATGTGCCACATGTGACGGATTCTTTTACCGCAACCAAAAAGTAGCAGTAATCGGCGGTGGTAACACGGCTGTTGAGGAAGCGTTATACCTTTCAAATATCGCTTCAGAAGTACACGTTGTTCACAGAAGAGACACATTCAGAAGTGAGAAGATTCTTGAGCAGCGCCTGCGTGACAAAGCTGAAAATGGCAATGTTGTACTCCATTTGAACCGCACTCTTGATGAAGTACTTGGCGATGAAATGGGCGTAACGAAAATCAGAGTTAAAGATACTGACAGCGACGCCACCGAAGAAATTGATGTAATGGGGCTATTTGTTGCCATTGGCCACAAGCCAAATACAGACATTTTTGAAGGTCAACTTGAAATGAAAGACGGCTATATTGTTGTTAACAGTGGCCTTAATGGCAATGCTACGCAAACCAGCGTAGAAGGTATTTTTGCCGCAGGCGATGTGAGTGACCACATTTATCGCCAAGCCATCACTTCAGCCGGCACTGGCTGTATGGCAGCACTAGATGCAGAGAAATTCCTTGATGGCTTTAAGCCAGAGCAAGGCTAATACGACTCATTTAAGCCCCATCATCAATGGGGCTTTTTTCCTATGATTGCACTTCATTATTTAGAAGAAGGGGCTCCCTTCCCTCCCGTCGAGAGTGCGTTGGACGAGCCCAATGGTTTATTGGCCTTTGGTGCTGATTTAAGTCCTTCAAGACTGTTCTCTGCATATTCACAGGGTATATTCCCTTGGTTTAGTGAAGATGAACCACTGTTGTGGTGGTCACCAGACCCCCGTGCCATTATTGAATTACATGATTTTAATGCCACCAAGAGCCTGCGAAAACTGGCACGCCAACAAAAGTACCTTGTAACGTTAAACCATGCTTTTGATCGCGTTATTGCCGCATGTGCCTCTATCCCACGAAAAAGCCTACACAATGGCGATGTTTCTAATGAGACATGGATCACTGACGACATGACACAAGCGTACAGTCAGTTACATGGCCTGGGATTAGCCCAGTCTGTCGAAGTGTGGGACAAGGATATTCTGGTTGGCGGGTTATACGGCGTTGCCATTGGCAAAGTGTTTTGTGGTGAATCAATGTTTCACACGCAAAGCAACACCTCCAAATTAGCGATGTATGCCCTTGTTGAACATATGAAAGCCTGTAAACTGGCTTTTATCGATTGCCAGCTTCCTACCGAACACCTTATGTCGTTGGGGGCAAAAGCAATTTCTAGAAACGCTTTTGTTACAAAACTTCGTCAAAACAACCATACCTTGACTGACGAAGGTAAGCTTACGTCAGAGTACTTAGCTTGTTGGCAACCTAAGGTGATTACCCCGTGAAGTTTGGGATTACTCAGTCATTTTCGTGTAGCTATTTGCCTAATGAGCAAGAACAATTGCTTGTGTACGCCGAAAATAGTGAATTTCAGGCATGGCGCTATTCACAGTTGATTCAAGCCGGCTTCCGGCGAAGTGGTGAACAGATTTACCGCCCCCATTGCCCCAGCTGTAAAGCGTGCCAGTCTGTGCGAATACCGGTGGATGAATTCACACCTTCCAGAAGCCAAAAACGCTTGTTAAAAGCTAACCGTCATTTCAGCGTCAACTTTGTCACACAACCCCAGCCCACTTACTATCCTTTGTACGAACGCTACATCACGCAACGCCATGCTCAGGGAAGTATGTATCCACCGTCTAAAACCCAATTCGACAACTTTGTCGAGAGCGGCTGGATGAAAACTCACTTTCTCGAAGCTTATGACAAAGACAAGTTAATAGCCGTGGCCGTCACTGACATCGTTGATGCCACTGAACACAAAGCGGCATTGTCTGCCCTGTATACGTTTTTTGACCCAGAATATACGTCATCTTCATTAGGTACGTGGATGATTTTAATGCAAATAGAACAGGCAAAATTATTAGACTATAAACACGTATATTTGGGTTACTACGTAGCCGGTTGTCAAAAAATGTCTTATAAACACAATTTCCTCCCCTTTGAGCAATTTAGTGACAATCAGTGGCATCGTTTCACAAAAAAACTGACACCTTCAGAGCCAACTGAATAATTTGCCTGTTTTGCTGTTTATTTAGACTAATTGCTATTAATTACTTTACACTGCACCCAAGATTGGGTAAGGTCTGCGCGGCAAAAATTTTGAATTACTGAGGTAACTGCTTTACATGGCAAAAGAAGATTGTATTGAAATGGAAGGTACAGTGTTAGATACACTGCCTAACACTATGTTCCGCGTTGAACTGGAAAATGGTCACGTTGTGACTGCACACATCTCTGGTAAAATGCGTAAGAACTATATTCGAATTCTTACTGGCGATAAGGTCACCGTTGAGATGACTCCTTACGATTTGACCAAAGGTCGCATCGTTTATCGCGCAAGATAATGAGCCATTGAAGCGGTAACGCATAAAAAAGCCCGATACTAATCGGGCTTTTTCGTTTCTGCTTTAATGCATTGTTATTAGCTGGGCTCAGCCTCTTCAGACGCGGCATTGACACCTGTGAACTCAAACGTCAGTTTGTCATCAATACAGTCAACTTTCACACTTCCGCCTTTTGACAGTTCACCAAACAACAACTCATTGGCCAGTTCCTTCTTCAACTCATCTTTAATAAGCCTTGCCATTGGACGGGCTCCCATGGCCTTGTCGTAGCCTTTCTCTGCGAGATAAGCTCTTGCATCACTGGTCACTTCAAGTGACACACCTTTCGCGTCCAGTTGTGCTTGCAGCTCGATAATAAATTTATCTACTACCTGAAGAATAATTTCTGGGTCTAGGTGATTGAACCAAATGATGCCATCTAAACGGTTGCGGAACTCTGGCGTAAAGACCTTGTTAATCTCAGTCATCGCATCATGACTATGATCCTGTTGTTTAAAGCCAATTGATTTACGCACCGTTTCTTGTACACCAGCATTGGTCGTCATCACCAATACTACATTTCTAAAATCAACTTTACGGCCGTTATTGTCCGTTAGCGTACCGTGATCCATCACTTGCAATAAAATGTTGTATATATCGCTGTGCGCTTTTTCTATTTCATCGAGTAACACCACCGAATACGGGTTTTTAATTACCGCGTCTGTCAGTAAGCCACCTTGATCAAAACCCACATAACCCGGAGGGGCGCCAATCAATCGGCTGACGGCGTGGCGTTCCATGTATTCAGACATGTCAAAACGCACAAGCTCAACACCCATAATTTTCGCCAGCTGCTGAGTCACTTCAGTTTTACCTACGCCGGTGGGTCCAGCAAACAGGAAGCTGCCGATAGGCTTAGTTTCAGCACCCAGTCCCGAACGAGATAGCAATATGGCATCGTTTAGGGTTTCGATGGCTTTGTCTTGGCCAAACACCACCATCTTTAAATTGCGCCCTAGATTTTTCAGTACTTCTTTATCCGATGCTGACACTGACTTTTCAGGTATACGGGCCATTTTTGCAATAATCTGCTCAATATCCCCCACCCCAATCGTCTTTTTCCGTTTTGACGGCGGTAACAGCCGCTGACTGGCTCCCGCTTCGTCCATCACGTCTATGGCTTTATCTGGAAGGTGACGTTCATTAATGTACTTTGCCGATAACTCTGCAGCAGCCTGAATCGCTTTTTGTGTAAAGCGCACATTGTGGTGCTCTTCATAACGGCTTTTCAGTCCTAACAAGATTTTGGTCGTATCACTCACGCTAGGCTCAGTAACATCGACCTTTTGAAAACGACGAGCCAACGCCCTGTCTTTCTCAAAAATGCCTTGGTATTCCTGATAAGTTGTAGAGCCAATACAGCGAAGTTCACCGCTCGACAATTTGGGTTTCAGTAAGTTAGATGCGTCCATAACACCACCGGAGGCTGCACCTGCACCGATAATCGTATGGATTTCATCAATGAATAAGATGGCATTCTTATCTTTACCCAACTCTTTCAAAATCGCTTTTAGACGCTTCTCAAAATCGCCACGGTATTTAGTGCCAGCAAGCAGACCACCTAAATCTAAGGAATATACCGTGCTTTCTGCAATAACGTCAGGCACGTCGTCATTTACTATGCGATAGGCCAAACCTTCTGCTATTGCTGTTTTACCGACTCCCGCTTCCCCAACCAATAAGGGGTTATTTTTACGTCGACGGCAAAGAATTTGAATGGTGCGTTCTACTTCAGCATCACGGCCAATTAACGGGTCAATTTTGCCTTCTTTTGCAGTGCGATTAAGATCAGTTGCATATTTACTTAATGCCGAACCACCCTCTTCGCTGATTTCCCCTTCTTCAGACGCTTCTGGGTTAACTGGCTCATCGTCATCGGCTTTGCTTACGCCGTGACTGATAAAGTTAACCACGTCTAATCGGGTTACGTCGGCTTTCTTCAGAATATAAACCGCTTGCGATTCCTGTTCACTGAAAATAGCCACAAGCACGTTGGCACCAGTGACTTCATCTTTACCTGACGATTGCACATGAAACACCGCGCGCTGAAGTACACGTTGAAAACCCAAAGTAGGTTGAGTTTCTCTTTCGTTAATTTGATCTTCAAGAATAAGCGGAGTGGTATCTTTAACAAAAGCGAGAAGTTCGCTCTTAATCGCCTCCACATCGGCACCACAAGCTTTAAGCGCTTCGCGAGCTGCTGAGTTGTCAAGTAATGCCAATAACAAATGCTCTACCGTCATAAATTCATGACGATGCTCTCTGGCAAATACAAACGCACTGTTTAACGTCTGCTCTAATTCTTTATTTAACATATAGCTCGCCCTCTACAAAAAACCTTATGCTTGCTCCATCGTGCACATCAGCGGGTGCTGATGCTTGCGTGCGTATTGATTGACCTGCATTACTTTCGTTTCTGCAATCTCTGCAGTAAAAATGCCACACACGGCTTTTCCCTGATAGTGAACGGTCAGCATAAGTTGGTTGGCTTTCTCAGTATCCATATTGAAAAACTGCACAAGTACCTCAATGACGAAGTCCATAGGGGTATAATCGTCATTATTTAACAACACTTTATACATGGGAGGCGGCTGCGGTTTTTGTCGCTGCGCGTCTTTAAGTTTTTCCTTCTCGATACTTATCGTGTTGTCTTTACTCATAACTTAATAATAGTGGTTTAATGGCAGATGTGTGTACAAACTTTTGAATAAATTTATTCACATTAGCCCTTGACATAATATGGTTAAAAAATCTACATTTTGATAGTGACAATTGAGTGATGCTGTTCGTTAATACTCAGTTCACTGTGTCTCTGGATCTATAATGGGGGCATATACGTATGAGTTCAAGGATTAAGAGGAAGTCGAAGTATGGCGGTTGGTAAAGTTAAATGGTTTAACAACGCAAAAGGTTTTGGATTTATCGTACCCGAGGACGGCGGAGAAGATATTTTCGCGCACTACTCTACGATTCAAATGGACGGCTACCGTTCATTGAAAGCAGGACAAGAAGTGACGTTTGAAATTCAGCAAGGCCCAAAAGGTCTCCACGCTGAAAATATCGGCTTCAAAGAAGAACCTGAACGTTAAGAAAGAATTCTAAAGGTCCGACACGGTTGTCGGGCTTTTGCTTTTGAGTGGCCTTTTTTAATGCTGCCGGCTAGGCTTTGCTTTTTTATAAATTCTTAAGCCGTCACTTATCTCCCTTCTACACTGCATTGCTTTATGATTAGAAGCGTCTCCCGCATTTATCAAAATTTGTTTCTGCCCCCTAACTCACTTTTACTTTTGGTTGAGAAAGTAATGGACGAAGCGGTGTAAAGCTTTGCGCTTCGATAAATTATTTAACCGTTAACGTTATTATAAGTTCGAATTTCACATTCGATTACCTACTCTAGTTCTTGCGTTACCGTGGAATACACGCCCTACACTACATACCGTTGAAGGTGTAAAGCCTTACTAAAATAAACAGGTTTAAGGTGCTAGTAGCTACATATACAGTAGATAAAAAAAACCCATTGGGTTATCCAATGGGTTTTATACAATGCTAGTGGCTAGACGTTAGCCTGTTAGACAATAAAATTACGCACCAAGAATGGTTTTCAATGTAGCACTAGGCGACATAGTGGCGTATAGCTTGTCTTCGTCAGGATAGTAGTAACCGCCGATATCCTGCGGCTTACCTTGAGTCGCATCAATTTCAGCAATGATGCTGTCAATCTTAGCCGACAATTCATCATACACAGGCTTAAATTGCGCAGCTAAACCTGCATCTTCAGTCTGGTTTGCTACTTCTTCTGCCCAGTATAGGCCCAGGTATACGTGGCTACCACGGTTGTCTAATTCACCTGCTTTACGCAACGGTGACTTACCATTATTAAGCAGTTTTTCGGTTGCTCTATCTAATGCCGTAGCAATGATTTTGGCTTTCGGGTTGTCGTGCTTGATAGCAACATCTTCCAACGACACTGCCAAGGCGAGGAACTCACCCAGCGAATCCCAACGCAAGTGACCTTCTTCAACAAATTGTTGGACATGCTTAGGTGCAGAACCACCCGCGCCCGTTTCGTAAAGGCCACCGCCAGCCATTAGCGGTACAATTGACAGCATTTTAGCACTGGTGCCAAGCTCTAAAATTGGGAACAAATCAGTCAGGTAGTCACGAAGTACGTTACCTGTCACCGAAATGGTGTCTAAGCCACGGATTGCACGTTCCATGCTGTAACGAATTGCGCGTACTGGCGACATAATTTGAATGTCCAGACCAGCAAGATCATGCTCCTGAAGGTACTTCTCAACTTTCTTGATTAGTTGAGCGTCATGAGCACGCTCATCGTCAAGCCAGAATACCGCTGGCATACCAGACTGGCGAGCACGTGTTACGGCTAGTTTTACCCAATCTTGAATTGGCGCGTCTTTTACCTGACACATACGCCAGATATCGCCTTCTTCAACGTCGTGCGATATAAGCACGTTACCGTCCTGATCAACAATTGATACAGTACCATCTGCATGTAATTCAAATGTCTTATCGTGTGAACCGTATTCTTCTGCTTTCTGTGCCATCAAGCCAACGTTTGGCACTGTACCCATCGTCGTTGGGTCAAACGCACCATGGGTCTTACAGAAGTTGATCACTTCCTGATAGATAGTCGCGTAGGTACTTTCTGGAATAACGGCTTTCGTATCATGCGGCTTGCCATCTGGTCCCCACATTTGACCTGAATTACGGATCATCGCAGGCATTGATGCGTCTACGATAACGTCGCTGGGTACGTGCAGGTTTGAAATGCCTTTGTCAGAATTTACCATCGCAATAGGAGGACGATCTGCATAACATGCATTAATATCAGCCTGGATTTCAGAACGCTGACTTTCTGGCAAGCTGGCTATTTTGTCGTATACGCTACCAAGACCATTATTAGGGTTAACACCTAACTCGTTGAACAGGTCGCCCCACTTGTCGAAAAGGTCTTTGTAAAACACTTTAACACAGTGACCAAATACAATAGGGTGAGACACCTTCATCATGGTGGCTTTTACGTGAAGCGAGAATAAAATGCCTGTGTTCTTCGCATCTTCAATTTGATCTTCAAAGAATTTACACAAGGCCTTCTTGCTCATGAACATGCCGTCAATGACTTCACCGGCCAGTAAATCAACACGAGGTTTAAGGGTTTTCTTGCTACCATCTTTACCCGTGAATTCAATGCTGACATAGCCGTCTTTTTCAACGGTGACTGATTTTTCACCCGAGTAAAAGTCACCACCACGCATATGCGCAACGTGGGTACGCGATGCCTGAGACCATTCACCCATTGAATGAGGATGCTTACGGGCATAATTTTTAACTGCAGTTGGCGCACGGCGATCTGAGTTACCTTCACGCAATACAGGGTTTACTGCACTACCCAATACTTTTCCATAGCGCTCCCGAATGTCTTCTTCTTCAGCATTTTTTGGTGCATCAGGAAAAGCCGGTACATTGAACCCTTTCGCGTTTAACTCTTTGATAGTGGCACGAAGTTGAGGAATTGAGGCACTGATATTAGGCAGCTTAATGATATTAGCGTTAGGGTCTTGCGTCATCTCACCCAGCTCAGCAAGTGCATCTGGCACCTTCTGGTCTTCAGACAAGTATTCTGGGAAATTTGCCAATACGCGAGCAGCAAGTGAAATATCGCTGAGTTCCACATCGATATCTGCAGCTGCAGCAAACTTCTGGATAATAGGAAGCAATGAATAGGTCGCCAGCATAGGCGCTTCATCAGTCTTCGTGTAGATGATCTTAGACTTGGTCATTATATACCTCAATATTGTCGGCAGCGTACTGCCGTTTTTTCGTCCATTGATACGCAACAACTCGCTGTGTGTAAACACCGCGCCCAACGTCATTGCAATACGTAATTGATGTTCTCTTCCAAATGTATTGAAACCATTTGGTCACTTGCTGTTTTCGTCCTCGTCGTCTTTTTTCGATAAGCAATTTTTGGGGCGTAAACCTAATATGGAGGGTAGATCTTTTATTGTCCCAGATAACAAATTAGACACTATGCCCTGGAAATATTGCCTATTAAACGTACGAATGCACAGTCTATTGTCTATAACTGCGTCCACTAGTATAGGGTCGAAAGTTTTAGTTACAAGTCATACCATTGTCTTAAGATATAAGATCAATGAATATCGTCAAAAACAGGGGATTATTTCATCGCCGAGACGTATAGGGTTATTGCAACTCAACCCGTGATATTCAATTTGTGATATACTGCGTGACGTATCACCTAATACCCACCCCACTATTAATGCCCTAGAGATTTTTCATGACTTCGAAAACCCAGGTTATTCTGTTCAATAAACCTTTTCAGGTACTGTCTCAATTTACTGATGCAGATGGGCGAGAAACGCTGAAAGACTATATTGATATACCTGATGTGTATGCTGCGGGTCGACTTGACCGAGATTCAGAAGGCCTATTGGTGCTCACCAACGACGGTAAATTACAACACAAACTCGCTCACCCAAAGGCCAAAACCAGCAAGACCTACTGGGTACAGGTAGAAGGCATTCCTGACGACAAGGCTATTGCTGCCTTGCGTGAGGGCGTAGAGCTCAAAGATGGTATGACTAAACCCGCTAAAGTAAAAAGAATGGAAGCGCCCAACGTGTGGGAAAGACACCCGCCAGTGCGCTTTAGACAAAATATACCAACGAGTTGGCTATCTATCACCATTTCTGAGGGACGCAATCGACAAGTACGACGCATGACTGCACACGTGGGTTACCCCACATTGCGTTTAATTCGCTATCGCGTCGGAAATTGGACCATTGACGGCATTGAAAACGGCAAATTCGTCGCATTTTAGTTCGTTAATATGTTAAAATCCGCGACCTCAAAAACGGGCCATGATTGAGTGACGAATAAACAACGTTCACAAATCACAATAATTTCACGTGTTTTGGAACGGTTTCGTTCTAATTGGGGGTGACTTGAAAACCACCAATTGGTCCTTACTTCTCAAGTCCTTTTTAATTAACTGAGTGTGCAATACGTAGTGAGTGATATTGAATCTAACGCAAGCAAAAAAGTCATAGTTGGCATGTCTGGTGGTGTCGACTCATCGGTGTCAGCCTTTTTGTTACAACAACAAGGTTACCAGGTTGAAGGTCTCTTCATGAAAAACTGGGAAGAAGACGATAACGACGAGTATTGCGCAGCTGCGGAAGATTTAAAAGATGCTCAGGCGGTAGCCGATAAACTGGGTATAGAACTTCACACCATTAATTTCGCCGCTGAATACTGGGATAATGTCTTCGAATACTTTCTTGAGGAGTATAAGGCAGGCCGCACACCTAACCCCGATATCATGTGCAATAAAGAAATCAAGTTTAAAGCCTTCCTTGAGTTTGCAGCTGAAGACTTAGGTGCCGACTACATTGCTACTGGTCACTATGTGCGCCGTCGTGAAGTGGATGGCAAGTGGCAAATGTTAAGGGGTTTAGACAACAACAAGGATCAGAGTTATTTCCTTTATACCCTAGGTGAAGAACACGTTGCGAAAACCCTGTTTCCGGTCGGTGAAATCGAAAAGCCATTAGTGCGAAAAATTGCTGAAGAGCAAGGATTGATCACCCACGATAAAAAAGACTCGACCGGTATATGCTTTATTGGTGAACGCAAGTTTAAAGATTTTCTAGCTCGTTATCTCCCCGCCCAACCCGGTATTATCGAAACCGCAGAAGGCGAAGAAATTGGTCAACACGAAGGGTTGATGTACCACACACTTGGCCAGCGAAAAGGGTTGCACATTGGTGGTTTAGCTAAATACGGCGATGAACCTTGGTACGTTGTAGACAAAGACGTTCAACGCAACGTACTGATTGTTGGACAAGGTGCGGATCACCCTCGCCTATACTCAAAGGGCTTGGTGGCAAAACAATTACACTGGGTTGACCGCAAAGTGATCAACGAGCCCATGCGCGCTGTTGTTAAGACCCGTTATCGCCAAGCAGACATCCCGTGCACAATCACCCCAATTGATAATGACACGATCAATGTCGTATTTGATGAGCCGCAAAAAGCGGTAACGCCTGGTCAATCTGCTGTGTTTTATCAAAATGAAGTCTGCCTGGGTGGTGGCATTATTGAGAGTTATATCCGCTGATGTTAGATACCGATATTGAAAATAACCTTGCCCTAGCGGGTGTTTGTCAGGCTGCTTCATTAGTCCAGCAATTGGCCCGTCGAGGTAATGCCGATAATGAAGCCATAGAAGCCAGTCTTTCGAGCATTCTAGTTACCGATCCTGAAACACCGCAACACGTATTTGGCCAGCTCAGTAATCTAAAACTGGGTTATTCAACGCTTGCGGCACAACTGTCTGATAAACAAGCGACAAAGGACACTGAATTAACGCGCTATATAGCCAGCATTTTGGGTCTTGAAAGAAAGTTAGCGAAAAAGCCTAAAGCGATGCAAGAACTGGCAGAACGTATCTCCCACGTTCAACGACAATTGGCGCATATTGACTTTCAAAACCCACAAATAGTGGCATCTCTAGCCAGCATCTATAGCGACATTGTCAGTCCCCTTGCCCCGCGGATTCAAGTGGCGGGTAATCCTGATTACCTAAGCCAGCCTGCCACACAACACAAGGTAAGAGCCTTGTTATTGGCCGGTGTGCGCGCTGCGGTAATGTGGCGACAGATGGGTGGCAAAAGACGAAATATACTGTTTAAACGCAAACACATTCTTAACAGTGCTGTAAAGGCACTACGATTAATAAACTAGTGAGGAGCTTAAGGTGGAACTGAGTCAGTTAACTGCAATTTCCCCTGTCGATGGTCGATATGCTGGCAAAAGCGTAGAATTACGCAGTATTTTCAGTGAATACGGCTTATTAAAATACCGCGTGGAAGTAGAAGTACGTTGGTTACAAATGCTGTCTACAAACCCACAAATTGAAGAAGTTCCTGCCTTTACAGACACGTCAAATGCACTACTCGACAAAATAGTAGCGGAGTTTAGTGTTGAAGATGCCATGCGCATCAAAGAGATTGAACGCACAACCAACCACGATGTAAAAGCGGTTGAATACTTTCTTAAAGAAAAAGTGGCCGACAACAGTGAACTGTCAGCGGTAAATGAGTTTATTCACTTTGCCTGTACATCTGAAGACATCAACAACCTTTCTCATGGTTTAATGCTTCGCGAAGCACGTGAGACGGTTATTCTTCCATACTGTGACAAATTAATCGAAGCGCTAGTAGCGCTTGCAAAGCGTTACCAAAACGTACCGATGATGGCACGTACTCACGGTCAACCCGCTTCTCCTACCACCATGGGTAAAGAGATGGCAAACGTGGCTATTCGCCTGAAGCGTCAGCGTAGCCAAATCGCAGGTGTTGAGCTGCTTGGTAAAATTAACGGTGCTGTAGGCAACTACAATGCACATTTGTCAGCCTATAAAGATGTTGACTGGCACGACGTTTCAGAGAAGTTTGTTACCTCACTAGGTCTTACTTGGAACCCGTTCACCACGCAAATCGAACCACACGACTACATTGCGGAAATGTTTGATGCCATTGCGCGCTTTAATACCATTCTTATCGACTTTGATCGCGACGTTTGGGGTTATATTGCACTCGGTCACTTTAAGCAGAAAACCGTTGCTGGCGAAATTGGTTCTTCCACCATGCCGCATAAAGTTAACCCTATCGATTTTGAGAACTCGGAAGGTAACTTAGGTCTGGCCAACGCGATTTTTGATCACTTAGCAGCGAAACTGCCTATTTCTCGATGGCAGCGTGACCTGACTGACTCAACCGTGCTACGTAACCTAGGTGTGGGTGTGGGTTATGCGGTTATCGCTTACCAAGCGACGTTAAAAGGCATTAGCAAACTAGAAGTTAACGAGCAAAGCCTGCTAAACGAACTAGACAACAACTGGGAATTGCTTGCAGAGCCTATCCAAACTGTTATGCGTCGTTACGGTATTGAAAAACCTTACGAGAAACTTAAAGAACTCACCCGCGGTAAAAAAGTCAATGCACAAGTCATTGCTGAATTTATCGACAATTTAGACATGCCTGAAAACGCTAAAGCAGAGCTTAAAGCCCTTTCACCCGCGACCTATATCGGTGATGCAATCAGGCTAGTTGACCAGTTATAATTCAACTGATTAGTCAGTAATATTAAAGCGCGGTGTGACAACCGCGCTTTTTTTTACTTTTTATTCATGAGGTAAGCACATGGAAGTGCCAATCAGACATCCTTTTCCACTTCGTACAACCATGAATGGAAAGAGGAAGATGCACAATGCTACAGTTATTTTCACAGACCTATCAGGGTTTCAACGACTGGTGCTGGCATTAGGCGACAACAAAAGTGCAGCCCTCATCGATACCATTTTCAAACTATTTGATACCTTAGCGCTTGAGCATTCGCTTACCCCCTTAAAGACAAATGGTGATCAATATATTCTGTACAGTGCCTCAGATAGCGTCTCCCATCAAACTCTGCCAAATCACAGTCAATCACCGCTCCCCTTGGCTGTTGCGAAAAGTATCGCCTTCGCCTGTGCTGCCAATACAGTGATAAAACACCATCCAGTTCTAATAAAACAGCGTTGTGGACTACGAACAGGAATCGCCAGTGGAAATGTTATAAGTGGACGTTCCCTTCGTCAGTGTGGTGCATACGACATATGGGGTGAAACTGTGAATTGTGCCGCTATGTTGGAACACTACACGCACAATAATTCCGTCGCGCTGTGTCCCACATCTTTTGCTGCTATTTCGCCATCGCTTAAACGGCATTTTGTGTCGACCCGCTTTAAGACCAAAATCGCCGAAATGAACGCGTTTGTCGCAGAAACTGATTTTATTTGGCACTCGCAATGCTTAAGTGGAAAAAGGCGCCAACTTCATTGATAATGCGCTCCACAGTGTAAGTTCCACGCATCAAAACCAGAGACGCTATGCAAAGTTACCAACTTGAAAATTTAGATATCGATACATTTTTATCAGAATACTGGCAACAAAAACCTGTGGTAATTAAAGGGCTATTTAAAGATTTTAATGATCCTATCGATGAAAATGACTTAGCGGGTCTGGCACAAGAGTCTGAAATTGACGCTAGGATTATCAGCTTGCACCAAAATAAGTGGCATGTTCAACAAGGCCCTATCAAACGCTTTGACAAAGTGTGCCGAGGAAATTGGACATTATTGGTTCAAGGGGTCGATAAATATATTGCCGAGGTAAGCCCGATACTCGCGCCGTTTTCTTTTATTCCCCATTGGCGGTTAGATGATTTGATGGTGAGCTATGCGACCGAAGGCGCTGGTGTTGGCGCACATATAGACCAGTACGATGTATTTCTTGTACAGGGCAAAGGTAGCCGCCGTTGGCGTGTCGGTGAACCCGGCAATTATAAAGAGGTGTGTCCTCATCCAAAACTGCGCCAAATAGAAGGCTTCGAGCCTATTATTGATGTAGTTGTTGAGCCAGGTGATGTGGTATACGTACCACCAGGTTGGCCACATGACGGTATAACCATTCAAGATAGCTTGACCTATTCGGTGGGGTATCGCGCGCCTGATAATTTACAACTGGCAGAAAGTCTGGCAATGATGCTAGACAAAGGTGATGGGAATGTGCGCTTTACCGATCCTAAACGCTCCTCTCAGAGCAATGGTGCTTACGTTAGTGTCAAAGACATCAACGCGCTAAAACAACAGCTTATACAGGCAATTAATTCCGACGATTTCACCGGAGCGTTATTAGAAGCAATGAGTGAACAAGGTATTCCTGAATATCCGTTAGATGATGACATGTCGCTGGAAGCAGTATCGAACCAATTCGCCGCTGGCATTGGTTTTGTGCCTGCCGCTGGTGTCAGACCGCTATTGTGTGACGGAAACGCTGGATTACCTCGTGCTTTATTCGTCAACGGCTCTCAGTTTAATTTCAATCAGGAAGACACAGAATGGTTTGAAGCGCTGGCATCAGGGAACATCATTAACGCTAATTGCTGCTTAGACGCCCCCTCTTTTACATTTTTAGAAACCTTAACTACACTAATTAATAACGGTTATTGGGAATGGTACGAGGAATAAATTACAGCTATGGCGTTTATCGTTCAAAACGTCGATTGGGAAAAGGATAAGCATCGACTAAAAGCGCTTAGGGAACATGTATTTGTGTTAGAATGGCGCGTTCCCGAAGCGAGTGAATTTGATGAGCACGATCATACCGCTTTCCATGTATTAGTTCTCAATGACGATGGTGAAGCCATTGCAACCGGGCGTTTAACAAAAAAAGGCGAGTTGGGAAGAATTGCCGTAAAACGCAGCCACAGAACGTTACCCGTCTATCGAGCCCTTTGTACTGCCCTTATCGCGGTAGCTAAACAAAATAACGTACCCACGGTTAACGTGGTGTGCAACCTTGATAGCGTCACTTACCACCAATCCATCGGTTTCATACCTGACGGCCAGGTCTTTATGGACGCTGGCGTACCCCGCCAGCGTTTGAAGTGCTCAGCTGATCATTTTCAGCTACCTGACGTGACCCAGTTACACTAGGGTCATCTGCTCTTCGCGATACATGTAGTACTAAAATTGTATGCCACTGCTCAATAGGGTCACAGGCTTATTCTTGCTCCTGCGCCGCCCAAAGCTCATCATAGCTTTGAATGCGGTAAAGCCCTTCTGCTCTGGTTTCCAACAACTTAGCCATTTCCTGGGCTGCGTTGTCGTGCTGCGCCGCTCGTAAATTTGCGGCTTTCATTTGCCACATCATTGAAAAATATTTCATCGCTTCGCGCGCATTTGGCGCGTTACCTTCCGGGGTAAAATCGGCAGGTAGATCACCACTTATAACCCAGAATTTACTGTTGTCTTGGGCTTTAATTTTCCATACTGCTACATAAGGTACTAAATAACGACTTTCTGATGCCACTACACTTTGAAATAGTACACCGTTCTCAGCTAAATGCTTATTGGCGCGCTGAAACTGTTCTTGCACCCATTGTGCGCGTTCTTCTTCACTAATTTGTTGGTTCTGTGGTTGTTCTGCCATCACGATCTCTTTTTTATTCTATTGCCAGACATTCTGCTGGTCTTTTCACAAAGGTTAACCGAAACCCACTGGGTTCTCTTATACTTCTTTGTACTGTATTTTTCATAGGTTATCTAGCGCTAAACCACTTGGTTGGTAAAAGTGCGTGTTAAGTGTCCAATTAATCATCAAAATGGCGGTGAAGTGGTGGAATTGACAAATAGTTACAATTATTCCATTGGCTTTACGCGCTGATTTGCCCATTATGAACTAGGCTTTTCAATGAGAGGCCTCTATTACTTACCTTTGGGTTTTATAAGTGTTATTTCAGGAAACTACTCATCATGCGAATTGTTAGACTTACCGTTGGCACAATCATGTTTATCAGTGGCATTGTATTAACCTTATTACCAGGTTCAATTTTACTAGTAGTCGGCGGCCTTATGTTGCTTAGCTATGACTGGCCGCGCGCGCGTAATTGGCTTAAGTTCAGCCAAAAATCGATGTCAACTGGCGCCCGTAAGATCGATCGCTTCTTGTTGTTGCGAAAAATACGCTAAAAAATAAGTTAATAGGCGTGTCGTTCCCCACTCTGCTACCTCTCTCATCTTTTTATCGCAACGCTATTGCGATTAGTCTTAACACTGTGTGAAAAAATAAAAGCCGTGTTAACGTAAAACATGAGATCTCGTGCCCTGTAAACAATTCACCTATTGCTTAGTCAACGTTGCTTTATGTACTGAACAAAGGTTCTCGGGCGACAGGCTCTTAAACGAACTTCCAAATAATTAAAACAACTGTGGAAGGCGTCTATACAAAAAGGTTCGCATCAAACAGGCAACGTAAACGTTAGTCAAATAGTGACGACATTTACCGTGTATTATATGTACGGGCTATCTCTGACGTTTACTCAAGGAGACAAGACCATGATTACGTTTACCGTTAATGGTAATAAACACGAATTTGCTGGTGATCCGTCAACGCCAGTACTGTGGTATCTGCGTGACGAACTCAATCTTACTGGCCCCAAATTTGGTTGTGGTATGGCCCAATGTGGCGCATGTACCATTCATATAGACGGTATTGCACAGCGCTCTTGTGTATTACCCGTCTCAGCAGTACAAGGCCTCGCTATAACAACAATTGAAGGATTAAGTGAAAACGGTGATCACCCCGTCCAACGGGCATGGGTGGAACACAAAGTACCACAATGTGGCTTTTGTCAGTGCGGTCAGATCATGCAAGCAGCTAGTTTACTTGCGAACAACCCAAATCCAAGTGACGACGACATTGTGAGTAATATGTCCGGTAATATATGCCGATGTGGTACTTATCCACGTATTCACAAAGCAATAAAGTCGGCTGCCAAGTCTATGGCGGGCAATGCTGAGGTAAGTTACTTTAACCCCGCCACCATGGGAGAAGAAGTATGAGCCATTCTAATTCTTACTTCGATATGCAGCGCAGACGTTTCTTAAAAGGATCGGTTGCTGCTGGCGCCCTGGTTGTGGGGACTTATTTGACTGGCAGCACCCCACGGGCAATGGCGGGCGTACTCACGGCGCCTTCAGATATGGCTAAACAGGCCAACCTATTTGTAGCGTTGCGTCCAGATGGATTTGTCGAAATCACCTGTCACCGCTCGGAAATGGGACAGCAAATACGCACCGCTGTTGCACAAATCGTCGCTGATGAGATGGAAGCTGCATGGGAAAAAGTGATTGTAATTCAGGCTAAAGGCGACCCTAAATACGGTGACCAAAACACCGATGGCTCTCGAAGTATTCGCTTTAATATGCAACGCCTTCGGGAAATGGGTGCCAGCGTCAGGTACATGATGCAATACGCTGCAGCGAAGCGCTGGGGAGTAGAACCAGCGACTTGTGTTGCTGAGCAGCACCTTGTAAAGCACGCATCAGGTAAACAATTGGCTTATGAGGAATTAATTGACGACGCCCTGGCTATTACCCCACCACAACCTGACGCACTTACTCTTAAGTCACGCAGTCAATGGCGGTATATCAATAAAGGAATGGCACATATCGACTTACAGCATATTGTGACCGGAAAAGCCACGTTTGCGGCTGATGTTCGCGAACCAAAAGCGGTTGTTGCAATCATTGAACGACCGCCTGTAGTGGGCGGAAAAGTCGTTACTTTTGATGCCAGTGCAGCGAAAGCAATTAAGGGTGTAATAGATGTTATAGAGATACCTGCCCCCAAAGGAGCCCCGCAGTTCCAACCCAAAGGTGGCGTGGCAGTCATTGCGAATAACACGTGGGCTGCGTGGCAAGGTCGTAAAGCACTTAACGTAACGTGGGATGATGGTGCCAATGGCGACTACAATTCCACACATTTTAAGAAGCAACTACTTGAAACGGTTAATGCTCCCCAAGCCCATGTGCGTGAGAAGGGTGACGCTATAAGCGTGTTAGCCAAGGCTACCGATAAATTAGTCGTCGACTACTATGCCCCTCACCTCACTCAAGCCCCAATGGAACCGCCTTGCGCCACCGCCATGTATTATAAGGAACGCGTTGATGTGTGGGCAGCGACGCAAAATCCCCAGGCAGACATGGAAACCGTTGCGGCAATGGTGGGTATAGAAAAAGAATACGTTAATGTGCATGTGACGATGTTAGGCGGGGCATTTGGTCGAAAATCTAAACCCGACTTTTCAGCCGAAGCCGCTTACCTGTCGATGAAAACAGGCAAAGCCATTCGCGTACAGTGGACCCGTGAAGATGATATCCAACACGGCTTTTATCACGCTGTTTCAGGTCAGCACATAGAAGCTGCACTGAATGACGAAGGGGGTATAGACGCCTATTTGCATAGAACCGCTTTTGCGCCTATCGCTTCAACCTTCCAGCAAGACGCCAATGCCCCCTTTAGTTTTGAGTTAGACTTGGGTTTTACCGACAACCCCATTCACACGCCCAACATAAAATTAGAGCGCGGTGAAGCACCGGCAAAAGCGCGGATAGGTTGGATGCGTTCAGTAACGAATATCTTTCATGCCTTTGCGGTACAGTCATTTATTGCTGAAGCGGCGCACAAAGCGGGAAAAGATCCTAAAGATTATCTGTTAAGTGTTATTGGGCCAGACAGAATTATTGATGTCACTGAACAAAACGCACAATACATGAATTATTGGGGTGATAAATCTGTCTATCCACTGGATACCGCACGCTTGCGCACCGTGATTGAAAAGGCTGCAGAAATGGCGAACTGGGGGCGAGCGTTACCCAACGGGCGTGGCCTAGGTATTGCCGCTCATCGTAGTTTCCTAACCTACGTAGCAACAGTTGTGGAAGTCGAAGTTACTGGTGCAGGTGATCTTAACATCATCAAATCTTGGGTGGCCATTGATGCAGGCACTGTGGTTAATCCGGATACAGTTAAAAACCAAACGCAAGGTGGCTCGATTTACGGCATTACTACCGCCATTAGCGAAGGTATTACCTTCGACAAAGGCCGGGTACAACAAAGTAACTTCCACGACTATCGAGTTCCTCGTATGAGTGACTGCCCTTTAGAGGTTGACGTTGAAGTCATTCAAAGTGATGCGCCGCCCGCTGGTGTAGGAGAACCTGCTACGCCGGTGTTCGCCCCTGCACTTTGTAATGCAATATTCGCAGCATGTGGAAAACGTATTAGGCAATTACCTATTGGCGACCAACTAAAAGCCTAATATTGTCATTGCAGGCTATCGCAAATTATTCAAAATGAAAACAAAAAGGAGATCATAACGATCTCCTTTGTTTTTTTCGTAATAAAAAATGCGGATTTATGCTATTTAGCGCTTACTGTGTTAGGACAATACACAACAAAAAAAATGAAAACTTTCATTTTTAACTATAATACTTTCACGTTTTTTGAAATAGCATTTCCAGCAGATTGTAGACAAACCACTTATTCGTAGTTGCGTTCCATCCACATAATTTTCATTTTCAAATCGTTAATTTCTTTCTGCGCATCTGCCAACTGCTCTGCAATAGAGCGAGATTGCACTACATTCTCTTCGTTGTTGTTTACTGAAACATTACCGTCATTATGTGCCATAAGAACTCAACCAAGTTAATTAATAATCGTAAATACATACTGAAAGTGACTATGTAATATTACATTTTTAATTACACAAAGTCATGTCATTCGAACCTAATTGTGCATTGATTTAGTAAATAACCAGCGTTTATTTGAGGAATGCAGATCGGGACTGATAGTCAACGCTATTTAGGATGGGTCAATTAGCATAAAAAAGAGACCAAGAGGTCTCTTTTTTAACATCGTAAGGACATAAGCCTCTTTATTTAGACAATTTCCTACCCGTGCTTTTCAGCCAGATACAACCAAGTTTCAACTACGGTATCAGGATTAAGCGAGACTGAGTCAATGCCTTCATCCACGAGCCAAGCAGCAAAATCTTCGTGGTCAGAAGGCCCCTGCCCACATATACCCACATACTTGCCTCTTCTCTTGGCAGCTTGAATTGCCATAGAAAGAAGTGCTTTTACTGCATCATCACGCTCGTCAAACAAGTGAGCAATTAAGCCACTGTCGCGATCTAAACCCAAAGTAAGTTGAGTTAAGTCGTTAGAGCCAATAGAGAAACCATCGAAGATATCTAAGAATTTGTCAGCGAGTAGTGCATTTGACGGCAACTCGCACATCATGATTACACGAAGTCCGTTTTCACCCTTTTTCAGCCCCTGCTCTTCTAGCAATTCGATAACTTTCTGCCCTTCTTCCACAGTGCGAACAAATGGGATCATGATTTCAACGTTGGTCAGGCCCATTTTGTTGCGAACGCGTTTAATCGCTTCACACTCTAGTGCGAAACAATCGCGGAAGTCTTCAGAAATATAACGACTTGCACCGCGGAAACCCAGCATAGGGTTTTCTTCATCAGGCTCGTATTGGTATCCCCCAACTAAGTTAAAGTATTCATTAGATTTAAAATCAGACATGCGTACGATAACTTTCTCAGGAGAGAACGCTGCGCCAATAGTGGAAATACCCTCGACTAATTTCTCAATGTAGTATTCCGTAGGTGAGGCATAACCGGCGATCATATCGCTAATTTCTTCTTTCAACTCTTCTGGTTGGCTGTCAAAATTCAGCAGCGCTTTAGGGTGCACACCAATCATGCGGTTGATTATAAACTCAAGTCGAGCAAGGCCAACACCAGCGTTAGGTAGGCGTGCAAAATCAAAGGCGCGATCGGGGTTACCTACATTCATCATCACCTTTAACGGTAAGTCAGGCATGGCATCAATGCGTGAAGTCACCACATCAAATTCTAACTCATCACCATAAATATAGCCTGTATCACCTTCGGCACACGACACCGTAATCTTGTCGCCCGTAATAATGCTTTCAGTCGCGTTACCACAGCCTACCACCGCCGGAATACCTAATTCACGGGCGATAATTGCAGCGTGGCAAGTACGTCCACCGCGATTGGTAACGATAGCTGACGCTTTCTTCATGATAGGTTCCCAGTCGGGATCGGTCATGTCTGTAACCAGTACATCGCCAGCCTGGATTTTATCCATCTCTTCAATAGAGCCAAGGACTTTGGCCACACCTGCACCGATTTTGTGACCGATGGCGCGACCTTCACAAACCACGTTGCTTTGACCTTTTAATTGGAAGCGCTCTATGCTCTGTGAGTCTTCTCGACTGCGCACTGTTTCAGGGCGTGCTTGAACAATATAAAGTTTGCCATCGCCACCGTCTTTTGCCCACTCAATATCCATGGGTCGTTTATAGTGATCTTCTATAATTTGTGCTTGTTTGGCCAACTCCATCACTTCTTCATCAGACAGTGAGAACGTTTTGCTTTCAGCAGCATCGATATCGACGATAGATACTTGCTTGCCGTGCTCCTGATCGTCAGAGTAAATCATTTTTGTCAATTTGCTGCCCAAATTACGTCGCACAATGGCAGGCAAACCTTTTTGTAACGTTGGTTTGTGAACGTAGAACTCGTCGGGATTTACCGCCCCTTGTACAACCATTTCACCAAGACCATAAGAACTGGTGATAAAGACCACATCTTCAAAACCCGATTCAGTATCAATGGTAAACATGACCCCTGAAGCAGCAATGTCGCTTCGTACCATGCGTTGAATACCGGCAGATAAAGCCACACCTTTGTGGTCGTATCCTTGGTGTACACGATATGAAATGGCACGGTCATTAAATAGTGACGCAAAAACGTGCTTAATTGCGACTAAAACCGCGTCGTAACCTTTCACGTTAAGGAAGGTTTCTTGTTGTCCCGCAAACGACGCGTCAGGCATATCTTCAGCGGTTGCTGACGAGCGCACAGCAAAAGATGCTTCATCACCAGCATCACCTTGCAGCTTAGTAAAAGCGTCTTTTATGGCGTCTTCTAATTGTGGTTGAAATGGCGTATCGATAATCCACTGACGGATGTTCTTGCCCGCTTCAGCGAGAGCGTTAACGTCATCGACGTCCAACACATCCAGTACGTCGTGGATTTTTGCTTCTAAACCACTTTGCTCTAAAAATTCATTAAATGCTTCGGCGGTGGTAGCAAAGCCACCTGGTACCTGCACACCGGCATTCGCCAGGTTTGAAATCATCTCGCCTAATGATGCATTTTTGCCGCCTACGCGACCCACATCATGCATGCCCAGTTCTTGATACCAAAGTACGTATTCTTGCACAGCCCAAGCCTCCAGCTTTTTTTATGTGTAGGGTATGAGGTTAATTTCAGATTAGTAATAAATCTGATCTTAAACAAATCTAATTTATACCGAATAGGTGATAGTTCACCAGCCAACCTTGTCCAATACGTTTGACAACAAAGCGTGATAATTTGCTGTCATTCACGAGAACCGTATAGCTTTTCGACAAAATCATCTTAGAATGGGGTAATTCAGAAAGTAAACTCTTTATTACTTTTGTAATTAAATTACAACAATGTTAAGGATATGTTGTGCGCACAGCTTTTTATATTTCAGATGGTACCGCCATAACTGCAGAGGTCTTTGGCCACGCCCTGCTTTCATTATTTCCCGTTTCATTTAATCACAACACCATTCCATTTATTGAAACTGAGGAACAAGCACACAAAGTGCTACAGCAAATTTCTGAAAGTTTTCAAGACACCGGCGAAAGGCCGCTCGTTTTTTATACAATTGTGAATGTAGATATTCGCAAAATTATCTCTAAATCAGTGGGTATTAATTATAATTTTCTAGATCAGTTTGTTGCACCTTTAGAAAAAGTACTGGGCGTACCTTCTAAACCTGAAAAACACCGCACCCACAGTATTCACGAAACCACCTACGATATTCGAATTGAAGCCGTGAATTATGCGTTGGCCAATGACGACGGTTCGAATTTAAAAGATTATGACGAAGCCGATATCATATTGACGGGCGTGTCTCGCTCTGGCAAAACCCCCACCAGCCTTTATCTGGCTTTGCAATACGGAATAAAAGCAGCAAATTACCCTTTCACCGAAGAAGATATGGGTGACATGTTGAAACTACCACCAGCCCTGCGTCGTTATAAAAACAAACTCTTTGGGTTGACTATTGAAGCTGAACGACTGCATCAGATCCGCTCTGAAAGAAGAGCGAACAGTAAATATGCATCGCTTCCCCAATGTAGGATGGAGTTGCGGGAAGTAGAGAATCTCTACCGCAAAGAAAAGATCCCTTTCTTAAATAGTACTAAATATTCCATCGAAGAAATTTCAGCCAAAATTTTGGCTGAAACTGGCCTTAAGAGAAGAAAGTATTAATTGTGGCTTAGGGAGTTTAGCGAGACTCCCTTTCCTTCACTATTCTATCTCGCATGTTAACTGACAATTTACGATACTCACCGAATGCTGTTGAAGGTAAGTGATCGACCTCTACCTTTCTCAACCAAAAATGCGCTTTGTCTAGGTTATTTTGAATGAGAGCCAATTCAGCTAGTTTTAAACGAATAGTATTCACCCTTACTTCATCTCCCGCTTGCGTCGCTACATCCAGACCTGCTAAAAAAGCCTCGCGCGCTTTTTTGTACTCACCGTTCATTCTCAGTGCAATGGCATAATTATTATAGGCCACCGCTTTTTGTTGATCATCAGGGGTTTTCAGCGCCCAATGCAGTGATTCAAGACGATATTTAATGTGTTTGGTGTTTTCTTTGTTGAGATAAGCAATGTGACCGAGCTCAGCATAAACTTCTCGGTAGAAAGCCTCATCCTTATATTGTTTTTCAACCAGTCCCTTTACAAATTTCTCTGCTCGCTCAAAACGATTGAGTTCGACCATCAAATTTAGGATAAGCAGTGCGGTTTGTTGAGAGTGCTGCTTATCATAAAGCGCCTCAAAACCATTAAGTGCTTGTGTTAATGCCTCTTTTGCTTCCTCATTACGCGCATTTCTGGCTAACCATTTACCATATAGCATGGATATTAGTGGTTGGTGCTGCTCAGGCACATCCTGATTATTAAGCCAAGGGCGCAATTCAGCGTAGAGTTCGTCATTTTGTTGAAAGTCAAATAACCAGGTAAGCTGAACAGCTTCTAACTCCCACCATTGAGAGGATCCGACTTCTTGTTGTTGCTGTTGGCTATCTATATAAGAAAGACATTCGGCTGGCTGCATATCGCATGTTGCCTCAATATCCTCCCCGTACACTGCGGTTGATAACACTATCCATGTAAAGCATAGCCAACGCTGTTTTTTTTGTAATAATTGCATTGTTCGACGTTTGGCGGTCGGTTTGATGGACAGAGTATATAATAAATCGCTGTCAATTCGGTAGAAAAAACATAACGTTGACGATCTAAGCCTCCTACGCCCCGCTTACTTCTCGTCTGCTCCGAAAGCGGGTTATAAGCGCTGGGTAGGTGTTCGCCAATTTTATTACCTCAACGCAAAGAACTCGCAAAAATGCACCTATAAAAACACTCTGAAATCTGACTGTTTAAGGTGTGACACAATTATTTCAGTACATATATTTCAATTACACTCCCCCATTAACATGAGAAGCGCCCCCGCCATCATAAAAAGATTTTCAGATAGAGAAACAAACCCCAGTGGAACGTTACTGTCTCCCCCGACGCAGGCACATTTCAGTTCTCGCTTGTCTATATACACTGCTTTGAACACCGACACCGCACCAATGGTGCCGATAAACAGTGAAAAAGGCGCCACGAGTAACGCAGGCAGTTGAGCAACCATTCCGATTCCCACGTACGCTTCAATAAAAGGATAGAGGTATGCGTATCTGAGCCATTTCATGGCGAGTAAATCGTAAGTGATGAACGAATTGGTAAAACTGAATAAATCTTTGAGTTTTTGAACAGCCAGTAATGACATGGAAAAAGCAATAAAGAGCATAAACGAACGCACTGAAATATAGTCGCCTTTAACAAAATACTGAAAAGCAATAGAAAGTAATGCAGCCACCGAGAATATTGCGATTACTGGCGTATAAGTAGTACCACTTTGCGCTGCGTCTCCTTTCCCAAGAAATTCCCGCAAATCGTCGTACCCCCCAATACGGTTTTCGTCGATAAAGGTTTGTGGCGTCGTTTTAACATTGTGTTTTGCTTTAAATGCGTCGGTTTCCTCACGAGACGTTAAGTGATGATCTTCTACAGTGTAACCTTCTCTTTCGAGTAAATCTTTTGAGCGCAAACCAAAAGGGCAAATATGTTCGTCGGTTACCATCCTGTATAACACTGCAGTTTTATTCATCGTTTCCTCCACCTGTTAAGCACACTTCGAACTTTACTACCTGTCCTACATACTGAGTGTGAGTTAATAGTCATTGAGTTTAAAAACGCTCGTTAGCCACTGTAAGTTTTTTATGTTGCGCTTATCCCCCAATTCGCACATTTCAAATGTAATCCTTACAGAAAATTTGCGCGCATTGGGTAAATAACGCATAAAAAAACCAAAATATGAGTGTCATAACGGTTTCTATAGCAATGTTACAAAAAGCGTACCGTGTTAATAAAACCGGCCTGAATAAGTAAGCAATGAGGTAACACTTAGTTAACGTCTAAGTGCTTTCAGATGAAAATTGGGAAAGTAGGTAAGTTTACAATTGAACCCGAGGATGGATACAAAAAAAAGAAAGAAGAAAAAGCGGGATAAAGATAAATTAAAGGGATGTTGAACGAACGCGCCTTAACAACAACTGTGTAAGGCGCGCTGTAAAAACTGAAGCTAGAATGTATTACGCTTTAGAAAAACGTCTGAGTGTCATCATTCCAATGCCTAGCAGTAATAAGCTAAAGCTACCAGTCGCAGGAACGTAAGAGTAATTATATACAATATTCACGTTGCCTTGGCTGAAGGTTGTACGTGTAACAGTATAGTTATCCGCATCAGTACCGATAGTACTATTGCCTGTATGACTAAATCTAAAGTCGTTTTGACCATTGCCAGTAAACAACGCTAATAGACCAGCGTCCGTTATAGAAGTGCTTACAGTGTCCGTTACTTCACCAGCGCCTCTTTCAATTACATGTGTAGCGAATGAACCTAACGTAAATTCTGATATAACCTCGCTAGGCTGTGCAACCAAACTATAACCTTGTTCAATAAAAAGTAGCGAAACAAGTGTAGAAAATGTCACATTAAATGTATCACTTGAAGCACTATTGTTTACAAATGTCAGCTTACCTGTTCCACTTGCTATCATTTGAATATCGACAGAGTCAAGTACTCTAGTACCACCTAAATTGTCAAACAAATTAAAAGAGAGGAACCTAATTTTAGGTACAATCGGATCTGACAAAGCATTATTCCGGGGCACAACTATATCTTGGCTGATAATTGCTGCATTCGCAGAACCAACACAAGCCATCAAAACAACAGCAGACAAAATTCGTTTAAACATTTTTATTCTCAACATGATAACGCCAAATCGTATGGCATATAAGCTTTAAGCACCCTTCATGCCAATAATATATATCTTTATTAATCAAATGTTTAGGTTATTACAAAAACCAAACAGTAACAATTTGTAAAGCAACCCGACAGGTTGTGTCTGCCTCGCTAAAGATTACACTGATACTTGCACCATCCTGGCTGTTTACGCGTATGAACCGTTAATCAAGCAAGTGAAAGGGTATTTACTACGTGATTAACAACGACTCAACATCGCCTTTAAACAAACCTGTTTTTTATACTTCCTCTGCGTTGATAATGTGTTTACTTCTATTTGCCGCTGGCGCACCTGATACGGCCGACGCAGTCTTCCGGAAATTGCAGGACGCCATAGTCACAAACGGCAGTTGGTTTTATGTATTTACGGTGGCAGCTATTGTTTTGTTTGTGATATTTCTCGGTATCTCTCGCTATGGTGAAATAAAATTAGGCCCAGATCACGCCACACCGGAATTCAGTTTTGGTACCTGGCTAAGTATGTTATTTGCCGCTGGCATGGGCATAGGCTTGATGTTTTTCGGCGTTGCAGAACCCCTTATGCATTTTCTAGCCCCACCTACGGCACAAGCCGAAAGTATTGATGCAGTACGCGAAGCCATGAAAACCACCTTTTTCCACTGGGGTATCCACGCATGGGCCATTTATGCAGTCGTTGCCCTTATTCTCGGTTATTTCGCATACCGTCAAAATTTACCGTTAACCTTGCGCTCTGCGTTATACCCGCTGATTGGCGATAAAATTTATGGTTGGCCTGGACACATCGTTGACATATTCGCTGTGACCTCTACGGTTTTTGGTGTATCCACCTCTCTGGGTTTTGGCGCGTCTCAGGTTAATGCCGGATTTAACTATTTGTTTGGCTTGCCATCGAATACAGGTATGCAAATTGCCATTATGGCAGGTGTAGTGGCACTGGCAGTGGTATCGGTTACCACCGGATTGGAAAAAGGCATTCGCAGATTGTCAGAAACCAACATGATCCTAGCTGTGTTACTTCTGCTTATTGTGCTGTCACTTGGCCCTACAGTATTTTTACTTCAAGCTTTTATGCAAAACACTGGGGCATATCTGTCAGATTTAGTGCGAAACACCTTTAACTTGTTCGCTTATGAAAAAACCGACTGGATTGGCGGCTGGACGATATTTTATTGGGGTTGGTGGTTAGCGTGGGCACCGTTTGTCGGTTTGTTTATTGCGCGTATTTCATATGGACGTACTATTCGTGAATTTGTATTGGGCGTATTGCTTATTCCGTCTGCTTTCACCCTGTTCTGGATGACCGTATTTGGTAATGCTGCTATAGATCAGGTATTGGTGCAGGGCAAAGACATGTTGGCGCAAATGGTGAACGAAGACACATCAGTCGCGTTGTTTGTCTTCTTAGAGCAATTTCCGTTTTCTTCTGTATTAAGCTTTATTGCCGTACTCATGGTGGTGGTATTTTTCGTCACATCATGTGATTCTGGCGCTATGGTTGTTGACATGCTGTGCTCACACGGCAAAAACGACACGCCGCTGTGGCAACGGGTATACTGGGCTGTAGGCGTAGGCGTAGTAAGTTCGGTGTTACTTTATGCAGGTGGATTAGGCGCCCTTCAAACCATGACCATAGCCGCTGCGTTACCGTTTGCTATTGTATTGTTGATTGCTATTTCCGGCCTGTTAAAAGCGCTCAGGATAGAAGCTTATAAGCGGGAAAGTTTACAGGTACTTACTGGTTCCCCCCAGCACAACGACTCAGATAAAAACTGGAAAGAACGACTTGAAAATATAGTAACCTTTCCAGATGAAACCGCCGTTAGACGCTACCTTAATAAGGTGGTTAAGCCCGCGTTGACGGAAGTGGGCGAAGCGTTTCGCGCTCAACAATTTGATATCAGTATTGATGATAGTGAGGAAGCATTGCTATTAACGGTGCACATGGGTAATGATCCAGACTTTGTGTATGCCGTTTATCCGTCACCCACTGAACAACCGGAATTTGGTCCTAGTGACATACCAACACTGGACGAAAACAAAAAGGCCACGTACTATCGCGCCGAAGTTCACCTTAGTGAAGGTGGCCAAAACTACGATATTATGGGATGGTCTAAGATTTCTGTTATTAACGACGTAATAGACCATTACCACAAACACCAACATTTTATTCATTTGCTTAAATAGCTGGTAAGCTATGCATTTGTTGGAAGTATTATGCGAAAAGAAGAAGAATTATTAGTGGCACTGCGGCGTGTGATACGCGCCGTAGACCTGCGCAGCAAGCAGCTTAATAAAGATGTAGGCTTAACCGGCCCTCAATTGCTGGTAATGCAAAACATCGAAGAGCGCCCCGGCATAATGGTGCGTGAAATTGCTGAGAACATAAACTTAAGCCCAGCTACCATCACCAATATTCTCGACAGACTAGAGTCCCGTGACTTAGCTACCCGTATTCGAAGCACACAAGACAAGCGTAAAGTAGGCGTGTTTTTGACTGAACGTGGTAAAGAAGCGGTGGTAGATGCCCCTCGCCCGCTGCAGGAGCACTTTGTAGAGCGTTTTTCTCAACTAAAAGAGTGGGAACAAAGCCAGATGGTTGCCACTGTGCAGCGTATTGCCAGTATGATGGACGCAGAAGATATAGATGCGTCACCCTTTTTAGAACTGGGCAGCATTACCGACAAGACGGTATAACTGCATCTCAACAAAAAAGGCTGTGTTATAACAGCCTTTCGTTTTGCGACGGTTACTTGTGCTTGCCCAACGCACTTACCTTGTCAACTTACTCTTTATCTACTTTCGCCTTAAGCGGATTAACCTTACCACCAGTGACTTTATCTGCTCGCCCCTCTTCTTTGGCTTTTTCGGCTCGGCGCTTTCTAATCTCTTTAGGGTCGGCAATTAAGGGACGATAAATTTCGATGCGATCACCATCGCTTAGCAGATCCCGAAGCTTAACCACCCGACTCCAAATACCGACTTTTGTCGCTTTTAAATCGATACAGGGAAACTGCTCGACAATTTTTGAAGCAATTATCGCCTCTTCTACCGTCGCATTATGAGGCACATTTACTTCTACGATCACTTGTTGTGTAGGCAACGCATAGGCCACTTCAACACGAATGGTCTGCTCACTCATGCGTAAACAGCCTTGGCGCGCTCGGTAAACGCAGCCACCATACTGCCTGCCAAGCTATTAAACACCTTTCCAAAGGCCATTTCAGCTAACTTGTTGCTGAACTCAAATTCTAAGTTGAGCTCTATTTTGCAGGCATCTTCAGCGAGCGGTGAAAACGTCCAACCGCCTGTAAGTGAACGAAACGGGCCATCCACCAATTGCATCTGAATGCTTTTGCCCGGCTCCAGCGCATTATGCGTGGTAAACCATTGCTTAATACCCGCCTTGGCCACCAATAACGACGCTTTCATACTTTGCGCTGACTTATCTAATATTTTGCTGTCGCTACAACCAGGTAAAAACTCTGGATAAGATGCGACGTCGTTGACTAAATCAAACATGGCCTGTGCACTATGCGCAACCAGTGCGGTTCTGTATATACTCGGCATTTAATCCACTAAAACAATTGCAACTGCGTATCATTGTACCACAGAAAATTTACACCGCTTGTATTCGGTTTTGGCAAATTCGCCCATATATCAAGGGTAAGTGGACAAAAGAATTTCAGTGGCGATGTTTTAGCGCCGTCTTTCGCAAAGCGATATGTTTGTGCGCTATTTCGTGCTACTGCGCACTGGAAATAGTGAAACACATATAAAGACATTGCCCTGCGCAATAAGTATAATAGCGAGTATGAAAAAAAATAAAGCCAACAAAAACACCACGGGAACGATCGCGTTAAATAAGAAAGCGCGTCACGATTATTTCTTGGAAGATAAGTTCGAAGCCGGACTTGAACTTCAAGGGTGGGAAATTAAAAGTATTCGCGCCGGTAAAGTGAACATTACTGATGCGTATGTCATTATTCAAAACGCGGAAGCGTATTTAGTCGGCTGTAGAATTAGCCCTTTGAACCAAGCTTCAACCCATGTTATCGCAGCGCCCGAACGAGCCAGAAAACTGCTGCTCAACAAACGTGAAATAGACCGTCTAATGGGAGCCAGAGATCGCCAGGGTTACTCCATAGTCGCCACGGCGATGTACTGGAAAAAGTGTTGGGTGAAGTTAGAAATTCACTTAGCCAAAGGTAAGCATGCCCACGACAAGCGCGATTCTATCAAAGACAAAGACTGGCAGCGCCAGAAAGAACGCATGATGAAACACAGTGTGTAACCACACTGTGTTTTTGCTTTAACCTACCTGCGCATTTCCCACATCGCGCTTAGTCATTTTTTTGCGATGTAACATATCAAGAATTAAGCTCCACAGGGGCGATGGATCTCTAAGCGTTGTAAGATTATTGCCTAATCGGCGCAGTTGTCGGCGCACCATGGCCATATTGGCCAGACTCGCCAGCGATTTGTCTTTCCAATGACAATGGGGAATAACGCCAGAATAAGTCCACTCCTGCTGCCACTTTTTGGCTAAATCGGGCGTAATCGCCAATGCACTGGCCAAGCCAACTAATGCACAGCCCTGCTGGATCACTCGCTGGGCCACTTCCGCACGTTTTATACCGCCAGTCGTCATTAGCGGTATATCGGTTTTGCTTTCTAACGCATGGGCAAATTCTAAAAAGTAGGCTTCGCGAGCCAACGTGGTATTGTCACGGGTTTGCCCTTGCATCGCTGGTGCTTCATAACTGCCACCAGACAACTCCACCACGTCCACACCCAATGCTTCTAAGCGATTCACCACTTCACACGCGTCATCGAAAGAAAACCCGTTCTTTTGAAAATCGGCAGAGTTGAGTTTGACCATAACAATGAAGTTTTTGGCGCACACAGCGCGTACCTGACTGACAATGTTAATGAGCAATCGGGCGCGGTTAATAATGGAGCCACCCCACTCGTCCTGCCGTTGATTGGTCAAAGGAGATAAAAACTGAGTGAGTAAATAGCCGTGCGCTGCGTGAATTTCCACACCATCAAAGCCTGCACGTTCCGCCTGTTTGGCAGTTTCGACAAAACGCTTACACACATCGTGAATGTCTTGGCAGGTCATTTCTCTTGGTTGAGCAAACAGTTTTGAATGTTTACCCATATCAAGAGGCACAGCAGACGGCGCAATGGCTTTCCCCTTCATCGCCTTGAACACCTGGCGACCGGGGTGGTTAATTTGCATTATGGCTAAGGCGCCATTTGATTTGATGATTTTGGCCCACTTCTGAAACGGCGCTAACTCGGTCGTTTTTTCAAGTGCCACGCCACCTGGCCCTGTCATCGCCCCTTTGTCGACCATAACATTGCCGGTGATGACCATACCTAAATTACCGTGCGCCCAGTAACGGTATAGTGAGTACAGCGATTCGCCAGGCAAATTACCCTTGCTTGACATATTTTCTTCCATTGCAGCTTTCACCAAACGATTACGTACGGTGACGCCACATGGCAAGGTATAGGGGGAATACAACACAGAATCTGAAGACATTTACACAACAAGCCCTTTTCTCATGGGCGTACTTTAATGGTTATTGACCGCAATTGCATCATCACATTCGCCTTTTTCACCAAAACTTAATGCCTATATAGAGAAAAAATCGTTTTAATTTCAATAATAAATAATTAATTTCAACAACGAACACTTGAAAAACGCTTTATCAGACTACATTTAGTTACTAAGTTAATAGATAAGTAAATGCCTTTACTTGTGTTTAGTGGGTAGGTACTTATAGCAACAACGGTAAAAGCTAGCCGTTTGAATTACTGTGCATTTTATGGGCAAACCCTTAAAATTTATAGTAATTTTAAAAGAAAGCGTTTATCAGTAGTACATTTGTGGTATTATTGAAAATCACACTCGGGGCTGATTAGGATTCGACAGGATCTAGGAAGCCGGAGGTGCATGCAGAGGTGCGGTTTGCCTCTTTAAAAAGCCGCATTTAAATAGTCGCAAACGACGAAACTTACGCACTAGCCGCTTAATAACCGGCATAGGCCCTTCCACCACAGCTTTGTTTGCTAGCGTGGGCTCGGAAGGTCATATAAGCAAACTAGCGAGGGAAACTCTCCTGAGGTTGAACCGCGAAATAGTATCAGGACAGCTATTAGGAACCCTGTTTGTCGGGGTCCAAAATAGTTAAAGAAAAGACAAACTAAGCATGTAGTACCAAAGGTAGACATTTTCTGGACGCGGGTTCAAATCCCGCCAGCTCCACCAATTCCAAATACTAAGACGTCCTAGGACGTCTTTTTTATTATCTAAAATCAGAAGGTTACATAGAATCCTAAATCGGTAAGTCTGAAGACATATTATAAACCGGCATTGAGTTCTATCAAAAAACAATAAGTCCATCTCCGAATTAGCTTATATATTATAAAGCTAACTTTCCCTGTTAGAATGAAAAGAATTCCTTTCCAGTCAGATACTATCCTTCAAACATATATTTGTTTTTTTGGGATAAAGCCGTGGCTTTGGCAATAAATTTTTACTCAAGCTAGACGAATTAAGTTTTACATTTATGTCACTGAACAATCACAGTCCCGCTCTTTAGTATATTAACTAATACCATGAGAGCATTTCTTATAAACAAATATTCGTAATTCGTTGCAATCATTAGTATTTATTACTTAATTAACATGGATGAATAATGAGCAAAATTGACTTTTCAAACTTAATTAATACTCAACGGAAGCGCGGAACACCAAGCCAAAACTTACAAGGTGCATTAGAAAGTGACAGGGGTAGAATAATTAACTCAGCTGCTGTTCGCCGATTGCAACAAAAGACTCAAGTATTTCCATTAGAAAGAAATGCCGCTGTAAGAAGTCGGCTTACCCATTCTCTCGAAGTCCAACAAGTAGGTAGGCATATTGTTCAGCAAATTGAATATCGTCTAGGAAAATCTCCTTATGATATCGACGGTGACACGAGAGACTGGTTCCGAGCAATTGAGAGCATTGTTGAAATGTCCTGCCTAATGCACGACATTGGAAATCCCCCCTTTGGCCATTTTGGAGAAAAGGCAATTTCGGATTGGTTTAAAAAGAATTTAAAAGAAATTTTTCCCAAGAAAATGGGGCTGGAAGAGCCTTTATTACATTTTAATGCTGAAACTGACTTAGCGCATTTTGAAGGGAACGCACAAGGGATAAGAATCGTCACTTCATTGCTCAATTTAAATTTAACATACAGCCAACTAGCATCATTAACCAAATATACGCGTCCAGCGTATTTGGATGAAAGTAAAATTCCAGAAACTAAATCCTATCTTATGAAAAAGCCTGGATTTTATCTTTCCGAAAAAGACCAAGTTCAAGAAATGTACAGAGCCCTGAAAATGGTTCCAGAAACTCGTCATTTCACTAGTTATATAATGGAAGCAGCAGATGATATTTCCTATTGCTTTGCCGATATTGAGGATTCAGTTGAAAAAAATATTCTCTCCGTAGGAGAACTATTGGAGCTTTTGCCGAAAGCTTATGAAAGTATGGAACAAAATGTCGATGAAGAAACCCTGGAAATTTTTGGAAAAACAATAAGCTTCAAAAAGCTGCTTAATGATGCTTCTGACGCATACACTCGAGAGCCTGTCGACAAAAACCACCAGTTTTTTATTTCCTTAAGGGTTCAATTGCAGCACATTTTAGTGGGCCATGCAGCTAGAAGATTTGTAGAAAACATAGAAGCCATTCTTGCAGGCACATTTAACGAGCCACTATTAGAGGATAACAGCGCACCTCATTATGTATCTAAAGCCTTCAAAAAAGTTGCTAGGGAAAATGTTTTCAGTCACCAAGAAGTTGAAATGCAAGAACTTCGCGGATACCGTATAATTAATGGACTCCTTAATTATTACCTTCCGATACTATCAATTTCAAAAGAAGAGTTTATTGGTCTTGTAAATGGAGATGTCGACTATCAAAAGAAACTCCCATTTGAGCAACGATTAATTAATAAACTTCCAAATAAACATGTTAGGGCATATAAAACCGCCTTAGAAAACCCAATAGAAGAAGCGAAAAACTCTCCAGTGACTTGGGAAAAATACTGCCGGTGTAGGTTAATTCAAGATTTCGTAAGTGGTATGACAGATCAATTCGCATACGATGAATTCAAAGCTCTACATGTTCAGGACTAAATAAAGCAATAGATGTCATTGAGTTAATTCAGTGCAAGTTTGAAATTTATCCTCGACAAAGTAGTATCATAAAGGAAGAAGTTATTATTGGAGTCAGTGAGTTTGTAGTAGTTGAAGAACCTGACTCCTTCCCTCTTTTCGCAAAACAAGTACGATTGAAGACTTGATTCAAAGTATATAGAAATAATATTAAACGCGGGCAACCATAAAGAGTACAACAGCGTATGATTAAATATCCTATTCACTACTAGCTCTATTCTCACACTTTCTAATCTTAAATAAACCGTTGCACAGCTCGCCTTAGCATTCTTTCGCCTTGCAGCACAACGTACATCACTACACTTGTGGTAATCACAATAAGCACATCTTCCCATGACGGCGACGCAGTGCCGAAAATTGTTTGAAACACGGGTGTATAGCAAATTGCAGACTGGGCAACAATCACCAATACCACGGCTATCCAGATGGCTTTATTGGGCGGCATCTTATGAAAAGTAAAGGCGCGGCTATGTGCGTGTCGTATAAAGAACAAATACGCTATTTCTAACCCAACAAGCATGTTCATTGCTTGCGTGCGCGCTAACTCTACGGAAGATCCTTGTGAAATTACGAAATGGTACACACTGAACACAGCCAGAAAAAAAAGCAGCCCCACAAGGGTTATCTGCCACATTAGTTCAGGCTGTATGAAAGGCTGGTTTCGCGGTCGCGGGCATTGCTTCATAATATCTTTATCAGGCGGCTCAAAGGCCAAAGCAATGCCAAGAGAAATGGCTGTAATCATGTTTATCCATAATATTTGCACGGGTGTGATTGGATATGACATGCCTGCCATTAATGCCACAATGATGGTGAGCGCTTCACCAGCATTCGTTGGTAGTGTCCAGCTCACCACTTTCTTTATGTTGCTATAAACCGTTCTCCCCTGTTCTACTGCAGCAACTATTGAGGCAAAATTGTCGTCTGCTAATACCACATCGGCAGCGTCTTTTGCGGCTTCGCAGCCTTTAAGCCCCATGGCAACACCTGCATCAGCGCGCTTCAAAGACGGCGCATCATTTACACCATCGCCTGTCATTATGACGACTAAACCTAATGCCTGTAATGCCATCACCAGTCGTAGTTTGTGTTGTGGAGCAGTTCTGGCAAATATATCGGTATGTTTCACACACGCTTGTAACGCGTCGTCATCCAAAGCATCTATTTGCTCACCGGTAAGTACAGTGTCAACATTCATCAGTCCCAATTGACGGCCTATAGCCTGCGCTGTAATTGCGTGATCACCGGTGATCATCTTGACTTGAATGTTTGCGCTTTGACATTGATTAATCGCTTCTTTCACACCGCTACGAGGCGGGTCCATCAGCCCCACTAAGCCCAGTAAACAAAGCTGACCTTTTACATCGCCCGCTTCAATTGTTGGCTGATGAACAGGCATATCCCGCGTGGCAATTGCCAACACTCTTAGTCCCTCTGCCGCCATACTTTCAGCTTTTTCAGACCAATACTGGCTGTTGATGGGCACATTGTGCTCGCCTACTCTTTCGGTATTGCAAAACGCTATCAGTTTTTCAGGTGCACCTTTAACAAAAAGGCGGGCGTCTTCACCTGCATTAACGTTAAGGGTTGCCATATACTGGTTAGTTGCATCAAATGGCACCACACCTGTACGTTCCCATTGTTGTCGTGTGGCGGAGTATTTATCACCTAGAATTTTGGACGAAAAACTCAACAGTGCCGCTTCCATGGGGTCGCCATGATGCGACCAAACACCTTTGTTTTCGAATATCTCTGCATCGTTGCACAAATTGCACACAAGGGCTAAGTCGTTTAACTGCGCTAATGTGTTTTGTGATGATGCGTTGTCGCAGTGCACTTCGCCATACGGCTGATACCCTTCACCTGTTACTTCATATACATTGCCCGCCGTTTGCACTCGCCTGACCAGCATTTCATTGCGTGTTAATGTACCTGTTTTATCAGAACATATGACTGATACTGCGCCTAGGGTTTCTATGGCAGGTAACACGCGAATAACCGCATTGCGTTTAGCCATGGCTTGAACCCCAACGGCTAATGTAATAGTGAGTACAGCGGGTAAACCTTCTGGGATAGCGGCAACAGATAAGCCAACTACAGCCATAAACACATCGACAAAAGGGCTATCAAGCAAATAATGACCGATAAACAGTAACGCAACAGCCAATGAAAGTATTAAAACTGTTATCCACTTCGCAAGGACATTCATTTTAAGGATTAGGGGCGTAGTCAGCTTTTCGATATTTGACAGTAAGCCGCCTATTTTACCAATTTCGGTAGAAACGCCTGTGGCAACCACAATACCTAAGCCCTGCCCGCTTGTGACCGTGGTGCCACTGAACGCCATGCAGGTTCTATCTACAATTGAAGCGTCCCTATCCAGCTCAGCAATATTTTTGGCAACGGGAACTGATTCGCCCGTGAGAATACTTTCTTGAATATGCAAACTATGGGATTTGATTAGACGTAGATCAGCCGGTACCTTGTCGCCAGGCTCTAAAATAACAATATCACCCGGTACGAGAAACTCGCCTTTCACACTCAATCGCTTGTGATTACGTATGACAGACGCTTGTATTGCTAGCAGATGACGTATTGATGCTAGCGCCTTTTCTGCTTTACCTTCTTGAACAATGCCAATAATCGCGTTAATGATCACCACAGAAGCGATAACAATGGCATCCAGCCAATGTTGTAATATGGCCGTCAGTAAGGCGGCAAAAATAAGCACCATAACCAATAAGTTTTTAAACTGGTTAACAAAACGAATAAGTAGACTAGCAGGAGGAGACTCCTTTATGGCGTTCTGTCCAAATTTGGCAAGTCGACGCTGTACTTCTTCCTCAGTTAAGCCATCTACCGATGTGTCCAAAGTGTTAAGCACTTCAGAAACGGTCTTTGCGTACCAACTCGCCTCGCCCTCTATACTCACTTTTGACTCCAATTCTTTTCCAAGATGGTATGTAGCATTGATTAACAGCAACCTTTAATCACTTTATTGACTAACAATCCTAACGCGCAAAAATTTGCTGTAAGAACATGTGCGTAAACTGCACCTGACCTATATATCCAGTAGATTCACTTTTAGTGTTCAGCAACAACCAGGCAGGCATGCACAGTGAATATACGCCTGAAAAATTGCACTATTACTATTTAAACGGGATCTTGGTGAGATAGTAAACTATTGTCGATTGTCTTTTTGTCACAAGTTTGCGTTAAATCAATCTTGGGCTGACTTTAAAAAGTAGTACAAGTCGACTACCGTTTCGTTGAGGGTAATGTGATTTTATGCATTGTTTTTGTGGGCAATGTTGTTATCGCTATTGATATTGCAATGTGATGGAGTCGGTATTGCTATCACACCTTTTAGTGCACTTAGCGCCTCAACGCGGTCAATACAAAAATTTATTTAGTTGGAAATAATTTCTCGCGATATGCTCTAAACCCAACCCCCGTCCACCGCTTGAATGCTTTGGCAAAAGCACTTTCATCGTTATATCCCAGATATTGCGCTAAACTTGCCTGGGTTACTTCAGGCTTTTGTATTTGATTCAGAGCGTGTTGCTTGCGAATGGTCTGCGCCATTGTGTGGTAGTTAGTATCCGTCTCTTGTAGCCTACGCAGTAAGGTTCTTTCGCTCACTGCAAAGCTGGCGGCAATTTGGCTACGGGTTAGCCATGGTTGGTTGATGAGTAACGCCTCGACTTTTTCTGAAAAAGAATGGTGAGTCAGTTGATTAAGTTGCTGATTTGCCAGCTCTAACATTTGCGCTTGAATAGCGGGGTTTACTTCTCGTTGTTTAAAGTGCCAGTCAGCATCGTCGTACACAATGGCATTTTGAGTCTGATTAAAGCTCACCTTCGCTTCGCCAAACACCTGGCTATACAATTCCTTTGGCGCTTGTTGTTCGTGTTTAAAATATACCGCAACGGGCGTGATATTTTTGCCTGCTACCCACCGGGCTCCCGTCGCAATACCCGCCATAATGGCCTCTATGCGCACATCGACTGCGGCAGTAAACATAGGTTCGTAGCGTACACTCCACCCGTGCTTATCACGGGATTTGTCAAACACCCCGCCTTCACCTATTAGCGGCGAGTACTGAATAAGGCTGTCTACTGCCACACTTAACGAAGGGCTACTTAACAGTAAAAAGCCCATAGTGTCGAAGTTTTGCGGCAACATGGCTAAGCCAATGTGCAAACCTATGCCCTTGTCGCCATGGCGTTCCACTTCAAGCCACAGTTTATCTTGCAACAATAAAGGTAAACGCTCTTCACCTTTATGTTGTTGAATACTGGCTAACAACTTGTCTTCTATCGGAATAGCCAATTGTGCTAATTGGTTAAGTATTGCCTGAGTAAAGCTTTGCGTAACACTGGCCGTCATAATCTACGAATTTTCCCACCTAATGTAGGCATAGCATACTGAAGCTGTCCCAAATTAACTAGTTATTTGTCCTGTGTGAGCAAGGAAACCTTGTCAACATCCTGTTAACCTTATTAACAGGTAGTAAATAGAGACAACGATCATGGATCCTTATGTGGTTATTGGAGCCGGGCCGATGGGCCTGTGTACAGTACGTCGGTTAGCAGAAAAAGGTATTAATGTGTTGGGTTTGGAAGCCCACAGCGATGTGGGTGGATTATGGGACATCGACAGCCCCACCAGCACTATGTACGACTCAGCACACCTTATTTCGTCTAAACGCATGACTGAATTTGACGACTTTCCCATGAGCGATGATGTGGCCACCTATCCACGGCATGATCAGCTCAAACACTATTTTCAGTCTTATGCCACCCACTTCGATTTATATCGTCATTACCAGTTTAATTGCTGGGTAGAATCAGTAGAGCCCCACAACGGACAATGGCGGATCAGCTATCGCAAAAATGATCAACAACATCAGATTATCGCTGCAGGCGTACTGCTTGCCAACGGCACATTACACCACCCCAATGTCATCGACTTTCAAGGCAATTTTAACGGTGAGCAGATGCACAGTGCACAATATAAAAGTGCTGAAATCTTTGCAGATAAGCGGGTGCTCATTGTGGGATGTGGCAACAGTGGGTGTGATATCGCCGTCGATGCGGTTCATCGGGCTAAGCACGTCGACATGGTGGTACGCCGTGGCTATTACTTTTTACCTAAGTTTGTCGCCGGCATCCCCACTGACACCTTAGGTGGCAAAATTCGCTTACCCAATTGGTTAAAACAACGTGTAGATGGCACATTGGTGCGCTTAATTTCGGGTAAGCCCAGTCATTTTGGCCTGCCCGATCCCGATTACAAAATGTATGAATCACACCCTGTAGTAAACTCGCTATTTTTACATCATATCGGGCATGGCGACATTACAGTACGCCCTAACATCGAGCGTTTAACCGACAATGGCGCGTGTTTTAGTGACGGTAGTCAAGCAGAATACGACCTCATTTTACAGGCCACCGGCTATAAATTGCATTACCCCTTTATTGATAAACAGCACCTCAACTGGGTAGGCGATGCGCCACAACTCTATTTAAACGTATTTAACCCCCTACACCCTAATTTATATGTGATGGGTATGGTAGAAGCAGCGGGGCTGGGCTGGCAAGGGCGTGACGAACAAGCCAAGCTGGTCGCCAACGTCATTCATTTGCAACTGCATCAACAACAAGCTGCAGATGCATTTTTTGATAAAGTGAAGGCGCAAGCCAGCCAGCGGATAGACGGAGGCATGCAGTACTTACCGTTAGAGCGTATGGCTTACTACGTGCACAAAGCCGACTATTTGGCTGCGCTGTCCAGTGAAATGCAACAGTTGGGACAGGGAGCCTAAATGTCGTCAACTAGCCTTTTTGTTTTAAATGCGGTGCTAGCCATGATGATGTTTGGTATAGCGTTAAGCCTGACGCCTGAGGACTTTCGCCGAATTGCAAGACAGCCCCTTGGCCCGGTTGTTGGAATGATTGCGCAGTTTGTTTTGTTACCTGCTTTGACATGCCTGCTTACCTGGCTCGTTCCAATGCCAAGTGAAATAGCGCTGGGTTTACTCCTTGTGAGTTGCTGTCCGGGGGGAAGTTTTTCCAATTTAATGACCTACTTGTCCAATGGCAATACGGCGATGTCAGTAAGTATGACAGGGGTGGCAAGCTTGCTTGCCTGTGTCCTCACCCCGCTTAACTTCATGTTTTACGCTGCCCTTAATCCACGCACACATAGCCTGTTGAACAGCATCTCAGTGTCTACCGCTGACATGTTAACCGTAATTGCCTTTGTGTTGGCCATACCGCTGGCGCTCGGTTTAACCTGTGCCCGCATCTGGCCTTTATTTGCAAGAAAAAGTGAGCCCTTCTTTCGCTTTGTGTCTTTATTCACCTTGTTTGGGTTTGTAGCCATTGCGCTTTTCATGAACTGGGACAAGTTTATTGCGGGAGCCAGTCTCTTTTTGCTAGCCGTAGTGGTTCACAATGCCCTCGCGCTCGCCATCGGATGGGGCGCTGCCCGAGCGCTGCAATTGCCCCATGCCGATACCCGCGCTATCACCTTAGAAGTCGGCTTGCAAAACTCCGGTTTGGGTCTGGGGATCATATTTACCTTTTTTGCCAACCTAGAAGCAATGGCGGTTATTGCCGCCGCCTGGGGTATCTGGCATCTCATATCTGGCTTAAGTTTGAGTACCTATTGGCAATTAAAAGATCGCAGAACCGCCCGTCAACACACCTCTAAAAAGCAGTACTTTTATGGATCTTAATATTTTAATTACCGGTAGCGAAGGCTATATCGGTCAGCGCCTGATTAACGCTTTAGCTGATAACTACAAGATAGTTGGTGTGGATATTCGTCCACCCTCAAAACAGCTCTACCCGTATTATGAAATAGACATTCGGGACGCACAGTTAAGTGACATAATAGCTAAGCACAACATTACCCATGTGGTTCATTTGGCCAGTGTCATGCAAGCCAGTGACGATCGAGCTCGTGACTATGATATTGATGTAAATGGCACAGCTAATGTACTTAATTGTTGCATAAATAATCAGGTCAAACATATTACAGTGACGAGTAGTGGCGCAGCCTACGGTTATCATGCCGACAATCCTGACTGGCTGAATGAACAAGATCCCCTTCGCGGTAACGACCACTTCGCCTATAGTCAGCACAAGCGTTTAATTGAAGAAATGTTGGCTGAATACCGGGTCACTCACCCTGCGTTACACCAGTTAGTGCTGCGTCCGGGTACCGTGTTGGGCAAGCATACCAATAATCAAATCACCCATTTGTTTACGAAATCAAAATTGCTCGGTATTAAAGGCTCACCCTCGCCTTTCGTCTTTATATGGGATGAAGATGTGGTGAACATTATCACTAAAGGCGTTACAGAAAGCCTTACCGGGCAATTTAATTTAGCGGGCGATGGCGCAATGACCATGGCCGAAATTGCGCACGTGCTCAATAAACCCCTTGTGCAAGTGCCTGCTGCAGTCGTTGCGGGAATACTTAAAATTGGCCACGCCCTTGGCCTTACCCAATACAGTGCCGAACAAGTTGATTTTCTGCGCTATCGCCCGGTATTGGATAATCGCGCACTCAAAACGGTTTTTGGTTATGTGCCTCAAAAAACTTCCCAAGAAGTGTTTGATTTTTATGTGGCGCACAATAGCCACGTAAGGAATGATAGATAATGGAAAGTACCTCATCAAGACCCTGGGCACTGATAACCGGTGCGGCATCAGGGTTGGGTTTAGACCTCGCTAAACAAATGGCAGCCCACTACCAACTGGTGTTGGTAGACGTACAAAATGAAGCGCTTACGCGCGTGGCAACGTCCCTTGAATGTCAGCACTATTTTGTGTGCGATTTAGCTGTACCGGGTGAAATTGATACCTTGGTACAGTCAATTGCTCAACGCCAAATCACCTTAAAGGTACTCATCAATAATGCTGGGATTACCCATCGTTCACTGGCATCACATACCCAGCTGTCTGTTATCGAAAAGGTAATGCGGGTCAATTACTTTGCCCCTGTTCAGCTAACCCAGGCACTCACACCTTTATTAAGTCACCATGCGTGTGTTGTGAATATTAGCTCTATGGCAGGATGGATGCCTGTACTGGGGCGTGCTGGCTACTGCGCCTCTAAATCCGCCTTACACCAATACTTTGAAACCCTGCGGGCCGAATGGCAAGGCAGTGGGAAGCATATCCTAATGGTATACCCCAGTTTTCTAGATACCCCCATCGAGCATAACGCTTTAAATGGGCTGGGCAATAAAGCCACGCATAAGCGAACAATGGTCGGCGCAATGGGCAACAGTAAAGATATGGCATCACAAATCATTTCAGCAATGAATAAAGGCCAGCAGCGCCTACTGCCAGACGGGTTCACCCGGGTTTCCGCGTTATTGTATCGCCTTATGCCCAGAGTATACTTACACCTCATGCGCCGCCGATTAGTGCGTGAATTGGATGCACCACAATGAGCTTTATAATCGTCGCCATCGGGGTATTTATTGCGTTTACTGTCGAAGCCATGACAGGGTTTGGAAGCATTGTCATTGCCTTATCACTTGGGGCCTTGGTTATGGATATCACTCAATTGATGCAATGGTTGGTACCGCTTAACATAATGATGACCGGCCCGCTGGTTTTCCGTCATCGCCAGCATATCGATTACGACTTGTTGTTTAAGCAAATTTTACCCTTGATGGGACTTGGCACATTAGTAGGGGTGCTTGTCACGGACTACATACCCGCTGATTACAGCAAAGCGCTTTTCGCACTGATCATCTGTTGGTTTGCTATTCGATCGCTTGCCCAACTGCACGCACCAGCCCATGGCCACCTCGCCCGTCGTGCGTTAATTTTCTCTGCCGGTATTACTCATGGTTTATTTGCATCAGGCGGCCCGCTACTGGTGTATGCCTGTGCAAGAACACCCATGACCAAAGAACGCTTTCGCGCAACCTTGCTAAGTGTATGGTTTACCCTAAATACGTCACTTTGTGTGTGGTTTTTATTGTTCGAAGGCTTGGCCTCGCAGGTCAAATCTATTATGTGGCTAATACCCTGTGTTATAGCGGGGGCAGTGATAGGTAATGCCCTGCACAACAAGGTCAGTCAGACGTTTTTTTCTCGTTTGGTGTTTGCGCTGTTATTACTCGTCGGCGTTTTACTGCTGGTAAAAACATGTAGTCAATTTTTACTTTGAACAACCATTTGAGTCTTTGATCACCATCCAAGAGCGAGTGGTTAAAAACTGGCAGATACATGTAGTTTTATTGGATTATCTCAGATTATTGTTTTACCGGTAAGTGACCTAGTATTGCTGCACATACCAATCCAACTATCAAGGTAATCACCACACTGGTAAAAGTCCCCAACAAAACGTATTCCGTCAGTTTTCTGTCCTGGTGCTTGGTCAAATCGCCAAATCTGAAAATTGACTTGGCTGCAATGAGAAACCCGATAGCGGCGAACTGGTTTAATAATACAAACGTCAGCATTAACACCCTTTCCAAGTAGCCGATACGCTGACCCGCTAATGCGAGCGTTTGCTGGGTTTCCAGATTAATTGAAGGTGTATCGTTGGGATGAGCCGTTTTCTCATCACCGCCTCCTACATCAGCACTCCAAGGTGAAAGTAATTGCTTGATCAGAAAAGCGCTGGGCCTAAGTATTACTAAATAGGCCAGTAATACCGCCAAGTGCTGTGTTGTAAAACTGGCGCTTATTCGAGCTAAGTAATTCCACTGCCCAGTGAGGTACAAAAACACACTGAGTAAAATCAGTAAATGTAATAACTGGTCTATCACGAACGCGCTAGTATTCTGTTTACAATAAGACTTTATTACGTCTATTTTGAAATGGGATACCGCTACAATTACCGCCGTTATTAAAATTGTGGTGACGGAAAGATTCTGGCCTAACACGAGTAAAGTAATGGCAATTAGAACCCCGTGTACTAGCGCGTGTAAGTATAGATGCAAAGCTAATGCGTGACGTTCGTTTCTACTTTTTACCCAGGCATATGGCTGCAAATAAAAATCGCCCAATGTATGAGCGAGCAGCAAACCCATCAGTAACACAGGCTGTTCTATTGTAGTTATGATGTGAGGAATGGCGTTACCGCTAAGCATTATTTTTCCCTTTTAACTATTACTCGTCCTTGCTATCGGTGAGTTTACCACTATCGCATCCCTTGCCATTATTAATAGCCGTTGTGATTGCTTCTTCCATATAAGACAGGTATTCAACAACTAGCTTATATTGGCTGGCATTTAAAATGCGACTTACGTTGCTTCTACTTTTACCTAAACGATCAGCAACACTATCGTGGCTCTTATCTTCTGACAATAGATAGGCCAGCAGTGTTTCTGATTGTATCTGAGTCAGTCCCGTCAAATGTACATCCAGAAACCGAGTCAGTAGTTGTGTCTGTTGGTTCAAGATGAGATTGTCACTTTGAAAAGCGATGTGTTGTGGTTTGATACTATCTAATCCACGACCGGACATCACAAACGCCGTCCCACTGCCCGTTCTAACCTCTTCTGTCCTAAACACAGCTTCGCCTAACGCAACACTAATGCGAACGTCAGTAGAGGGAGAATGTGCTTTAAGCGCTAAGCGCAGCCCTACTGCGATATTCATGGCGTTGTTGGGCTGTGATGTCACCAGCTGAAAGGCGTCACCTCGGTATATATCATAACTGCCGTTGTATAGGTTTGCGTTATTCTGTAATTGTTTTTTTAATGTTGCTACTACTGCACTAAATGCGGTATTGGAAAGTGACTGCGACTGGGCGATATCTCCGGTCATCACGGCAGCGTGTTTGATAACAATAGAGTGACTTTCTGATTCAGGTGTAGATACCGGCAGTTCTGACATAGCGCTTAGCCCTTTTATTTGTCACGCAGGCTGACTGCCGTTTCGTGAAGGATAGTACAACTATACACTACCGAGGAAATAAACCAAAAACAATCACAACTTCAAATGTGATTATTTTTAATCACAACCAATTTTGTGATTAAAAGCGATGCCTTAAATGATTGTAGATGCGCAAGGTCGCTGAAAATTAAAACTCGGCACAGTTCCTTCCGTTTTGTTTTGCCCGATAGAGCGCTTTATCTGCGCTATCAACAAGACGAGTCGCACTAACTGGGTCACCTGAGCGATCCCCATCGCCAGAAGGCACATTATTGAGACAAACCATTCCAATACTGACAGTCAGCTTTTGTTGAAACGGAGAAGCCCGGTGATAGATTGCAAGTGATTCCACACTGCCCAATATTCTTTGGGCGATACTTTCAAGTGCGTCACAGGAAGTATTGGGTAAAATAATCGCAAACTCCTCACCACCATAGCGCGCTACGAGGTCATCGTTTCCCAAACAAGTTAATACCAGAGTATCCGCTAGCTTTTTTAACACATTGTCACCGGCCACATGGCCATGGGAGTCGTTGTAAAGCTTAAAATAGTCTACGTCTATTAGCATTAAGCTAATGGGCTGTTCAAACTCTCGGCAACGAACTAAATCAGCCGCCAACGTTGAATCAAACAATCGCCTGTTAGCAATACCTGTAAGTCCATCAATGTTCGCAAGTCGTTCAAGTTGCTTGTTCGCGCTTAGCAATTCAATGTGCATCTTTTGCAATGACTTACGGTTATAGAGGTTCTGTAACGTATTACCCAACATTTCACCAATACGGGTGAGGTACTCGACATCGTGGGGCTTCCACGAGTAGGGGTGACCAATAATATCGCAGCCTATAAAGCCATACCGTTTTCCACCCGCCATAATGCGTACACACAGCATGGAAAATATACGTTGTCCTTGAAAAAGCACTCGTTCAGACGCGGCTACGTCAGGAATGGACGCCACGTTGTCCACTTTAAAAATGCCGTTGGAAATATGGCTCATAAAAAACGGCATATTCTGAGTCGGCAAATTTTGAAGCTCATCGATAAAAGGAGGTACCTCTGGCGCTACCCACTCATGGGTATTAGACATATAGGTCTCGTCGTCACTGAATTCAAAGAGATAACACCTATCGACATTACAGAATTCACCAAACGCCGCCAAACTTTGGTCAATGATATCGTCTAGTTCATGTACATCGGCATTTATCAGCTTAGAAGAAAATTGGGAAAGAAGCTGATTAAAGGTAATGTGTTTATTAACGTGAGCATCTGTAGAGTTTATTTCGGCTTTCTGATGGCTATCAGTATTAACCAGTAACACTAGCCAGGTACCTTCAGGTGTAGCAATTTTCTTGCTCTGAACAAAACAACTAAGTGTGTAATGGTCAATTTCAATGCCGAACCAATCAGTGACCTTCTCTCCCTTTCTACACAATTCAAAAGGAGACTGATTGGTGGCTAACTTTACCTTAAAGTCAATTGTTGAAAATGACACGGCAAGAGGTTTCTCTGCCAAATTGCCTGGCAAGCTGAATAACTCAACAAAACCTTCGCTGGCATATACCGATTCTTCACCTACCTTTTTAAACAAAATACTTGCAGGCATTTGATATAAAATGGAAAGAAGATCTTCGGTATTCAACTGACTTCTCTTATATATTTTTCTCTTTAACTGTAGCAGCACAACAAACACAATAAAATGAATCTTTCTACTACACACCTATTAGCGCTGTAAAACGCACTAATCTAAAACTCGACATCAGCGTATCTAATAATACTTACAAAGCGTTCACTTGAAGACTTGGTTGCCCATTGGCAAAGAGTCCAAGGTAAACACAGGACAAAGTTAGCAACGCGTGACCTATATTTTAACTAAAAGGCAGCAACATGGATCAATCTGTCAGTAACTTATTAGGGAATATTTCTAAAGATGGGGAGGAAGATGTCACGTTGGGTGATATTGTTTCTCGTTTTGAAGATAGAGGGTTTGGCCCCCTACTACTTGTACCATCACTTATCGCATTGTTACCTACTGGGGCGATACCGGGTGTGCCAACACTATGTGGTATCACTTTGTTTCTTATCTGTATTCAGGTAGCTTTAGGTAAACACAGTCCTTGGTTACCTAAAAAACTTACCGACAAAACAATTAGTACTAACAAATTAGACAGTGCGGTAGAAAAAGCAGAGCCCTTTGTAAAGAAAACTGAAAAGCTACTTAAGCCTCGAATCATTTCTCTTTCTCAGGCTCCAGCAAAACATATCATAGCGGCATATTGCGCAGTGGCTGCATTGTGTATGATACCGCTAGAAGCCCTTCCCTTTGCAGTCGCATTACCCGCATTGGCCTTGTCAATTACCGCCTTGGGTATGACCAACCGAGATGGGCTTTTTATATGTTTTGGATTGTTTCTGCAAATGGGCACGGGCTATCTAGTGTTTAAAACCTTAGGGATGGTTTAGTCACGATTGCACGGCCTCAACACTTACAGATTACGACTTTGCGTTGACAGCGCTGGCGTAGAGCAACTGCCATTCACATTCACTCACAGGCATAATAGACAATCGACTCCCTTTTTTGACAACACCCAATTCTGTAATGTCTGGCATCGATTTGATCACCGATAAGGGTAAAACTTTCGAAAACTTTCCTTCAAACTTGACATCCACCCTAAACCATCGGGGATTATCAGGGTGTGACTTAGGATCGAAATATTTCGACTCAGGATCGAATTGCGTGGTATCTGGATAACCGGCTTTCACTACCTTGGCTACACCCGCTATTCCTACCTCTTTACAACTGGAGTGATAAATAAACACCTTGTCATCCAGTTTAATGTCATCACGTAAAAAATTGCGCGCCTGGTAATTTCTCACCCCATCCCACGGTTCAGTTTGCCCAGGACGACTCGCTAAATCGTCAATTGAAAATGCATCGGGTTCGGTTTTAAATAACCAATAAGCCATAGTCGCCTCATTATTATTGCCATTTAAAATGATTAGTAGAATGCCAGCTATTTACCGCTGGCAAGGGACTAACCCTTCAAGCAAAATTGGTAAAAATTAACGCTGAGTATACAAACAGGCGGAATTTAATGACAGTGCTATACCGTCGCTTAGTCAAGACTGCTATAATGTACCTCGCCTACGTTGATCTCGCTTAACCGCCATTCAACAAATTTCTGATATATCTAGATGTGATTACTATGCAAGCCACCATAAAGGCCGACCGCGGTCTGTTTTCTTACCCCAAATATTGGCCACACTGCTTGGGCACAGCCCCATTTTTACCTATGTCAAAGGAAGAAATGGATGCGCTGGGCTGGGACAGCTGTGACGTGATATTGGTTACTGGTGATGCCTATGTTGATCACCCTAGTTTTGGTATGGCGGTCATTGGCCGAGTATTAGAAGCCCATGGCTTTCGCGTTGGAATTATCTCTCAACCTGACTGGACCAACAAAAACGACTTTATGAAGTTGGGTAAACCCAACCTCTATTTCGGTGTTACCGCGGGCAACATGGATTCGATGATCAACCGCTATACCTCTGATAAAAAACTTCGTCATGACGACGCGTATACTCCAGGGAACGTAGGTGGCAAGCGTCCGGATCGCGCTGTTACTGTCTATTCTCAGCGTTGTCGCGAAGCGTTTAAAGGTGTGCCGGTTATTATTGGTGGTATAGAAGCCAGTTTGCGTCGTATTGCACACTACGATTATTGGAGCGAGAAAGTACGTCGCTCGGTGCTGTTTGACGCTAAAGCAGACATGCTGTTTTTTGGCAACGCTGAACGGCCGTTGGTTGAAGTCACCCACCGCCTGGCCGCAGGAGAAAGTATCGCCGACCTACGGGATATTCGCGGTACTGCTATTATTGTCAAAGAAGCGTTACCCGAATGGCAAGGCGTTGACTCTACCTCGCTGGACAGACCGGGAAAAATCGATCCCATCTCAAGCCCCTATCAAATGGAGCCAGAGTGCGATTCTCAAGATAAAAATAGCCAAAGCAGTGAAGCGCCTGAAGCTACGCCTATCGTTATTCAGCCCGCGCAAAAAGACAAGGAAAAACGCAAGCCTTGGGAAAACGTCTACGTTAAGCTACCTGCGTTTGAAACGGTTAAAGACAACAAGGTACTCTACGCCCATACATCGCGAATATTGCATCAGGAAACTAACCCTGGCTGTGCCAGAGCATTAATGCAGCGTCATGGTGACAGACATATTTGGATAAACCCACCCGCCATGCCGCTGGAAACGGAAGAAATGGATGCCGTGTTTGACTTACCGTATCAACGGGTACCTCATCCAGCGTACGGCGATGCGAAAATACCCGCTTACGACATGATCCGTTTTAGTATTAACATCATGCGTGGCTGCTACGGCGGTTGTACCTTTTGTTCAATAACCGAACACGAAGGTAGAATTATTCAAAGCCGTTCTGAAGACTCGATTATTCGAGAAATAGAGCAAATTCGCGATACCGTTCCCGGATTCACCGGCGTTATTTCGGATCTGGGTGGGCCCACTGCCAATATGTATCGCTTGCGCTGTAAAAGTCCAAAAGCCGAGGCCACCTGTCGCCGTCCATCCTGTGTTTATCCCAGCATTTGTGCACACATGGATACCGATCACAAACCCACCATCGATTTGTATCGTCGTGCACGTAACCTGCCCGGTATTAAAAAGATCCTGATTGCGTCGGGCGTGCGCTATGACCTGGCCGTTGAAGATCCGGACTATGTTAAAGAATTAGCATTACATCATGTTGGCGGTTATCTAAAAATTGCACCTGAACATACCGAAGACGGCCCACTTTCTAAAATGATGAAGCCCGGTATGGGTAGTTATTATCGTTTTAAAGAGCTGTTTGACAAATACTCGCAAGAAGCAGGTAAAAAGCAGTATCTCATTCCGTATTTTATCGCGTCTCACCCAGGCACCACTGACGAAGATATGCTGAGTCTTGCTATTTGGCTTAAGGAGAACAAGTTCAAACTTGATCAGGTACAGAACTTTTATCCATCGCCGATGGCGACAGCCACCACTATGTACCACACCGAAGTTAATTCGCTTCGCAAAGTGACCAAAGACAGTGAGGAAGTCCCCTCAGCGAAAGGCGAAATTCACCGCCGTTTGCACAAAGCGATGCTTCGCTATCACGATCCTAAAAACTTTGCGCAAATAAGAGATGCCTTGGTACGTATGGGACGAGAAGACTTAATTGGCCGAGGACCACAACATTTGGTGCCGCCAGAAACCGCCGATGAGAAACGTCAGAAAGCGAAGAAAGGTCGCCATGGAGAGCGTGCGTTAACTAAGCATACTGGGCTTCCCCCGTCTTTTCAGCGACAAGGCAAACGCAAAAGTGGTAATAGCAGTAATCGGTCTACGCCTCGTGCGAGCGAACAGGGTAATGCTAAGGGGCAAAAAAACAGAGCTCAAAGTAAACCCAGCGCGCATAAGCGATAAGTAAGGGTGTCGAACGCAATCCTCGCTGACCTATATTAGTAATGGGGTTTGCTGACCTGTGTTTGCAAATCAAAGAATAAGGCGCGGGTAACGTGAGTTACCCGCGCCTTACATAAGTGTTGAGTCAACCTCACAACATCGTGTCGTCAACGGCTTTTACACAGTTTATATCAGTCAAAAGGCGCATTTCACCAGAGCGGTCGTTTCTCAACAGGCATTGCTCACCATGCTTAAGCATTGTAAAACTAAAAGCAGGATTATTGTGCCGCCCTTCTAGTGGTAAATGCCGCTCGTCGACTAGCGCTTTGCGCTCAATAGTGATTTGAGACGCTTCGATAAACGCTTTGTCACTTAACGTAATCTTCAGCCCACCAAACCAATCGCCAATTATCCCTTCAAGCTGTGCCTTGTGCGCATTGTCTAAGGCAACCAAATGCGCTTGTACCGGTTCACTTTTTGAAGGCTCACTTGTTGGTGTAGCAGCGCATCCCGTGAGCGTTAAAAAAGCGGAGGAAATCAATGCGAACACTGTTTTTCGCCTATTCATTATTGGCGTTCCTCAAATACTGGCTGATTAATTTTATTGTGTAAAATAAACGTTTCTTTCTTAGTATTAGGGGTGACTATAGAGAGCAGGCCTTCACTCGTATGAGCTGCAGTCCCCTTCATAGCCGCAACATTTGATGACGTTTGTGCCACTGGGCAAGCCCCCGTTGCAGAATAATGCAGCGCCGCAGCTAACATACCTTCTTCAGGGCTGCCAAGCGCTACACTAAAGTCATCATTGACAATACAACCGGGTAGCTGAAAGTCGTAGACAGGTGATGTGGTAGGCATGAAACCGTCTGCATAGTCCCCAAAGCCCTTATTATTAACACCTTGGAATTGAATAGAGAAATACGTTTCACCACAGTTGTCAGTCGGATAGAAACCATAGGGCTTCCCACAAGTGGTCGTGCCAATTTGCACAACTTCCACATCTACCCCTCTCAGTGCATTCATTACCGCTTCACTAGCTGAACAGGTCGCCCCCGTAGTGATTACATATACACGACTGAGCGATAAGCTGGGTAGTAATGTATCGGTGAGATACCCGGCATTATAATCAATTTCTCGACTATAAAACGGTGTGGGGCGTACTTCAGACCCTGTAATGGGGTTGGTGTTAGGGGTTTTGTCATTAAAACGCGTGGTTTCAAATATGGCGTTATTAGTCTGATTGGGGCCGGCCACCATATAGGATAATTGTGAGGCCATTGCCAGCAAGCCTCCCCCATTGTAGCGAAGGTCAATGACCAGTTCGGTGACATTGTTGTCTACAAACTCGTCAAACGCATTAATTAAACCGTCTTGTGCTGTTCGTATAAACGTATTGAACTGAAAATAGCCAGTCTTACCATATTCAGTGTCTAGTATTTTGACGTTTTGAACCGGTGCAACGTCTATATCGCCAGAGGTTAACGTAGTTGTGACTGTTGTACCGTCTATTAATTCAAATTCAAAATCAACAGTCGTGCCACTCTCTGAGGGGAACAGGCTTGCATTAATAATGTCTACCCCAGCTTGCGTATTGTTATTCACAAAGTCTATCCCATTAATGGTACGTAATTTCGCGCCACGAGGGATCTCTGCCAACGCCGCCGGAGAATCTGGTTCGGTAAATCTCACCGTTAATTGTCTGGGGGGATACGTTTGGCCGAATTCCCACTCGAACCCGTAGCCCGAAGACACGCCTGACTGAGCCAATTCATTGTATTGTTGAGTTGGGCTAGAAAAGTGAAAATTGTCTTTCGGGGTACCGCTGGTGGTAAGTGCAGTCGTTTTTAATTGGTCAAAATAGCCCAACACCGAATATAAACTGGGGTCATTATCTGGCACTTCGTCATACCAAAGGTAAGTGTCATTTGTCCATGTGCGAAGCCAGAGCTTCTCGTCCATCGCCGTACCTTGTGTATCTGGGTATGCAGTGCCAGTAAAAGGGTCGGTACCTGAACGGGGTGTCTCGCACTTAGCCACATAGTTTGACTGTTCTTCATATACCCCTGGCTCCCAGGCCTGCTCTGGTGTGGTCGGTGTGGTTGGCGTTGTCCCCGTGCCAGGCGTAACCGTCGTACCACCACTACTTCCACCACAGCCAGTGAGAAGCGAAACGGTAACTGCGAGTGCTAAAGAAGAATATTTGCACGTTTTTATCATAATTTATGTCCTTATAGAAAAATGCCAACTTTGCTGTTGCGCTACTGCTGATAAAATTGAATTCACAGCGAGTTTGATATTGCCATACCACTTAAATGGCCGCCACTTATCACACATTAAAATTGTTGCAAAATATGAGTGATAAAAAAGGCCCGCTACAATAGCGGGCCCCACAATATTGCTTTTACACACATTTAAATTTAAGCGTTAACTTGTTGAGACTCCACCATTGTGCTGTCGCTTTGCGGTAAACCGCGCTTTGCTCTTTTAAGTAGAACACTGGCACGATAGAGGCTCCAGACTACATACGCGGCCATAGGTACATTAAGCTGTAATGACGCCACTGTTAGGCTTGCCTCGCCATGGAAAGCCGCATATACCACCAACAATATAAGTACACTAAAGCCCGATATGGCCAGCCAAACGGGTTTAGTTAATGATTTGACTGTCAATGTGAGTACGGTATTCGTTGCCATTAACACCCAAAATACAGCGATTAACGAGCCCGCAAAGAACATATCTGCTACGGCAGTTAGCGCTAAAGCACTCACGCTTCCCCAAACCACGCTATACCACAATCGACTAGCTAGCGGCGGATGGGCCTTTTTCGATAGCCATATCTCCATTCCAGAGACGCACAACATAGTCAACATTACACCCAGAATAAAATACAACCATTTACTGGTGAGGCCCGCAAAATCACCAAAGTGAAGGCGATACATTGCCCAAACCAGCTGCTTGCCCCATTCACCATGTTCATAACCGGCAACACCTAAATAATTACCAGCAGTATCAAAACGATACCCTTCTGCATAAATCATGCGATTAGGTGCTTTGGCGTAAATTTCAATAAACTGCTCTGGCTCTCCCACCTCGTGTACAGTGAGGAATATGGGTGATTTTTCAGGAGCCAGTGTTGCCATCTGGCCAAATGCTTTACCAATAGCAGGGGCACCTTCCTGAGGCGCGAGCACCGGATCAGGCGTAAAAATTTGATTTATCACAGCATCGCGGTCGCCGTCGTAATTCAAAGACGCGACAATCACTAAAATAATGCCCGCCAAGCCAAAGTAGGCACCGGTAATACCAATTAATAAATGAAATGGCGCCGCCCACAGACCAAAACGGTTATGAAGATCTATTTGTGCCTGTTGACCATTTCCACCCCGTCGCAATTTGAACGCATCTTTTGCTATGCGTTTATGGGCGATAATACCGGTAACCACTAAGGTACATATAATAGCGCCCAGCGCACTAACCAGGATCATTCCCCAGCTCTGCGGTAAATTGAGAAAAATATGCAAATCTACCAACATTTGTGTGAAGGAAACACTTTCCTGCTCTAATAGATTCCCCTCTGTATCAGCGAAAAATGCAGCGTGATCGTTCTCAACAACCAAACGAGGAATATCAGAGGTAGGAAACACAACATAAAGGTGGTGAGATTCTTCTGTCTGTTGAGCTAGAAAGGTACTCATGGCCTTTTCGATGGCATCTGGCGTGACATTGTCCATTTCCTGAATATGCGGCTGTTCCCAACGCTCAAACTCAAGATGAAAAACGGCAATAGTACCTGACAGACACACGAGAAAAAGCAGTACGCTGAGAAATACGCCCACCCAATTATGTGCATTTAACGCGTTTTGTTTTGTAACTTTATCCATTTAATTTGACCTACCTACAGCGGCATTAATAACAGTAAGGGCACACACAGCGCGGCTAACAATACGTACACACCTAACACTTTTAGTTTGTGCGTCGTCACCAGGTAATGGTAAACAATTAACCCCCATAACACGGGCAATAACACCGTACCAGTTGCCAGTTGACCGGCAATAGAAAAAGGTAGGACTGTACAAATGCCAAGGGTCAACAAAACGCTTACTACCAACAACAATACCAGCACAACGAAGTAATTTGCTAAGTGACTGACTACCGATTTACGTGAAAAGTCAAATGCTCTTGGCTGCGGAATATTTTTAGGCATGGGTAAGTGAGTTTGGTTTAACGCAATTAATGGCCATACCAATATTGCCGGAAGGCATAGCGCATATAACACACCAAACTCCCACCCCTGAGCGTATGACCAACAAATGGCAGACACGAGCCAAACGACTATTCCAGCATAAAGATAAGCTGACGCCTGAGAGCGCCAGCTTTTATAAACGGTGGCCAAAGCTGCAAGCGTTAAACCACTTGCTGCAACTGTAAGCATAATTTTTCCTTAAAACGAGTAAGTAACTGATGCGTTAACCGTTCTGCGTACACCTGGGAAGCAATCCCCTCGATAGAGGCACGACGTCAAGTATTCTTTATCGGTAACGTTTCTAATATTAAGTTGAAGATCAAGACGCTCTGAGAGCTGATAAGCAAACATCAGATCGCCTAGTGTATAGCTAGGTGTGACATATTTAATCAGTCCGTTTTCAGATACTGATTCTCCTACATAACGCACACCCGCGCCTACTCTCAAGCCAGCTAGTGCCTCGGGTGCATAATTTAACCACAGCGATCCGTTGCTGTCAGGCTGGGCAGACAGTGCATACCCATTGGGATCTTTTGCATCTAACGTCGATAGTGCAAACTGTGCTGACAGTTCGCCAAAATCTAGCCGCCCTTCAAGTTCCACACCCTCGAAAGACGCAACACCTTGTTGCTGTGCAGCTTCAACTGGCAAACTGTTTGGATTAGGTAAATTAGACACTTCAATGTCGTAGTAAGCCAATGTTATAAAACCGGGAATAGCTGATAGTTCATACTTAATACCAGCTTCATATTGACGGCCCTCTTCAGGCTTTAATTGCTTGCCATTAATATCTAAGCCCACTACGGTTTCAAATGATTCTGCGTAACTAACATACGGCGACAGTCCATTTTCAAAGCGGTATAACACACCTGCCGAATAAGAAGTTTTAGCGTCGTCCTGGGTTGTCGATCCCGTGTCATTGTCAACGCGATCATGTCTCAGTCCTAACGTAAACCGCCAATTCTCAACACTTATTTGATCTGACAGATACAACCCCGTATCTGAAACAGTTTGCTCAGGAGAGTCGTTATATATTGCGTCAAAAATAGCTTGCTCAGGTGCCCCTGTATAAACAGGGTTAGCTAAATCTAAGATATAGCGGAAGTCACCCTGTAGCGCACCGCCCCCCGCGTAGTAAGCCGAGTTAGCATCGGTATCAACACTTTGATATTGAACACCTGCAAGTAACTCGTGTTCGATTTTACCCGTAGTGAATTGCTTGCTCACCCTGACGTCTATTGCGTGTTGCTCAAACGTATTGTCAGCTTGGTAAAACGTGCGAGGCACAAAGGTGTCGGTTGGAGCAATAGGCACGCCGACAAACGCGTTGAGGTAACGCGTGCCGCCAGTAAACGTCGCCCAGGCTTGGTGATAGTCCGCTTCTCCATCACGCCACAGCGCTGTAAACGACACAGAAGTGGAATCATTAATTAAATGTTCACCAAGTAGCGTAACCTGACTGGATTGTGTATCAAACTTATTAAAGCCAGGCTCACCAGTGTAAACATCCTGATTGGGTAAATAGGTGCCATCAGGTAACGGTAGCAAGGTGCCTTCTACTGGTATGAACTGAGCAGCGGTATCACTATTGGTATCTTGAAACAAGCCGATTAAGGTCAATGTAGTATTGTCGGTGGGCAAAAATGAAACTGATGGCATCAATACCTGAGTATCGTCTGTAACGTAGTCCACTTGAGAATCGGCGTCACGATATAGCCCTACAAAACGTCCTACCCACTTATCATCATCCGACAGGCTGCCGTTAAGGTCAACACCCAGTTGAGTGCGCGCAAAGGTGCCGTAGGAAAGTACGACTTCGCTTCCTTTGCCGATAGTAGGTGTTTTAGATACGTAGTTCATAATACCGCCGGGGGAACCCTGACCGTACAGCACTGAAGCAGGTCCTTTTAATAACTCCACTTGTTCCATGGTGTATACCTCGGCACGGGTAGAGTTATAACTGCCAAACAGTTCCTGAATTGAATCGCGATAACGGGGAATACTTAATCCCCGTGATGAAATTGAATCTACACGGGTAGCATAACCATATGACTCACCTGTTACTCCTGCCATATAAGTCGCACTTTGAGCAAGGTTGAGCGCCCCTTTTTGCTTCAGATCCAATGACGTTTCTATAGAGATAGTGCGAGCCAACTCAACAATTGGTGTGTTTGTTTTCGTCGCGCCAAATGGGCTACGTGTGCCCACTATCTCTACCTTTTCTATTTCGCGCTCATCATTAGTACTTTGCTCATTCGTTTGGGCATTAACTGAAAAAAGAAGGCTGGCACTTACCGCCAACGATAGTGCAGATATACGTATTTGATGTGTGTTCATGAGTGTCTGTCAGTCCATTTTAGTGACATTGCGCAAAGGTCCGTTAAAATAACAAACTTTAAGGTAAATGATAAGCACTATCATTGCGATATAGATTAAAAAACATAAAAAAACAGGTGTCTGTTCAGACACCTGCTTGCTGGTTTAATTACTGAGGTATTTGTCGATTTAGATTATGCCGCAGCATTACCTTCTTCAGATTCTACTACTTCATGGCTAAGTAGGTATTCAAACGCCGCCAATGAGGCTTTTGCACCTTCTCCCATCGAAATCACAATTTGCTTATATGGAACAGTTGTCACGTCACCTGCGGCAAAGATACCGGGTTCAGAAGTATGGCATTTGGTATCTATTACAATTTCGCCGTACTGGGTCATGTCCACTACGCCTTTCATGAACTGACTATTTGGCACCAGACCAATTTGTACAAACACCCCCGCTAATTCGCGGGTATGCACGTCATTAGTAGAACGGTCTTGATATTCAATCGCATTCACTTTACCGTTTTGAGCTGTTATCTGACGCGTTGCTGCATTTTTGATAATGGTAATGTTGTCTCGCTTCACAGCTTGATCGATCAGTACTTTGTCAGCCTTAAGTTCAGGCATGAATTCAAACACAGTTACTGATTTGACAATACCTGCTAGGTCGAGCGCTGCTTCGATACCTGAGTTACCACCACCAATTACTGCCACGTCTTTTCCTTTAAAGAAAGGGCCATCACAATGTGGACAATAAGCCACACCATTGCCAATGTTTTCTTTCTCGCCGGGAACACCAAGCTCTCTCCAGCGAGCGCCGGTTGCAACAATGACAGTACGGGTGCGGATCTGCTCGCCCGACGAAAGTGTAATTGTCTTGATATTACCTTTTTCAATTGACTCGACACGCACGTGCTCTTTAAGTGTAATGTCATAATCCTGAACGTGCGCCATCAGGTTGCCTACAAGTTGTGGCCCTGTGGTTTTAGGCACAGATATAAGGTTTTCTATTCCCATGGTATCTTTAACCTGACCACCAAAGGTTTCGGCAACGATAGTAACTTTAAGACCTTTACGTGCACTATAAATAGCAGAAGCTACACCAGCAGGACCACCACCAATAACAGTGACATCTTGTAACGGTAATGCGTCACCTTTGTTAGCCTCTTTAAGGCTAGGATCCCGTTCAATCAGTTTATTGATAAGTACTGAGGCATCCACTTTGCCATTGGCAAATAGCTCACCGTTTAAGTAAACACTGGGCACGCCTTGAATGTCACGCTCTTGTATAAGGTTTTGATATAACCCTCCGTCAATCATCTCTGACGTGATATTGGGGTTAATTAACGCGAACTGGTTTAACGCCTGGACTACTTCTGGGCAGTTGTGACAGCTTAAACTAATAAAAACTTCAAATTTCAATGGTTCATTGATGGCTTTGACCATTGATTTCACACTGTCATCCAATTTTAACTCGGTACCTGCCGCATGTAACATGGCAAGTACTAAAGAATTAAATTCATGACCACCAGGTATACCTGAAAAACGGATACCCGTGTCGTTGCCGTCAGCCTCTAAGAGAAAGCTAACCGCACTGCGAAGTTCGCCCTGTGTATCGCGTTCTTCAACAGATAGTTTGTCGCTTATACCTGCGATGTCGGACAGAAACTTCACAAGCTCATTACGCTTGTTATGTTCACCGGTCTGTACGACAAAGGTTACGTTTTTCTGCATTGTCTCGGTATACCCTTTCAATGCTTGTAAAATTTCTTGAGTTAACACGGTTATTCTGCCTTATTTTCGACACGCCGATCCCCGCCAACCTATTTAAGGTCAACAACAATAAGCGGAAATTGGAAATTAACATCAGGGAGTGGAGACCCACTCCCTACAATTTAACTGCCTAACATTTCATGTTGCAGATAGCTCTGCGCTATCAGGTAAAAGTGCTAAGCGCTAAGCGCTAAGCGAGATGCTTAGATTTTGCCTACTAGGTCAAGTGAAGGTGCTAGTGTCGCTTCGCCTTCTTTCCATTTAGCTGGGCAAACTTCACCTGGGTGGCTGGCAACATACTGTGCAGCTTTAACTTTACGCACTAGGTCATCTGCGTCACGGCCGATACCTTCAGCGGTGATTTCCATTGCCTGGATAATACCTTCTGGATCAACAACGAACGTTGCACGGTCAGCCAGGCCCATAGTTTCACGCATACAATCAAAGTTACGTGTAATTTCACCTGTTGGGTCGCCAATCATTGCAAACTTGATCTTGTTGATCGTGTCTGAAGAATCGTGCCATGCTTTGTGAGTGAAGTGAGTATCAGTAGATACTGAGAATACTTCTACGCCACGCGACTGAAGCTCTTCGTATTTATCAGCAATATCGCCAAGCTCAGTTGGACATACAAAAGTAAAATCAGCTGGATAAAATACGAAAACTGCCCATTTACCTTTGATGTCTTCGTTGCTTACATCTACAAACTCGCCGTCTTTAAACGCAGTTGCTTTAAAAGGTTTGATAGCAGTATTAATCAATGCCATGTTTAATTCTCCATTTAGGGTTTTAAATTAACTTCGCAGGCTTATTGCGTGCGAATATAAACTTTACGGTTATTGTGACGACTTGGTTTTACGTTTATGTGAAACCAATTTCCTAGTGAAGTTTGTATCGCATCACTAAAAGTTTTGTCGTCCCTTCCGAACTGGTTTTAAGCATAGCGCGAGGGCATAGAAAAAACTAATTGGTAAATATGAACCGTTTAATCAGGTTATTGAATCGAACGATAGAACTTATCGATTTAAACGTTATTCCTCTATTAACCTCCTTACCAGATTCACCAATTAGCACTCTAGTAACCCGGCAATACGCAGGGTGTTACAGGGCGCTTTTGACCATCTAAGCGCAAACGCTAACATAAGTATTAATAGACTTATCTATACCCATAGGCGCACAAAAAAATTGAGCCAAAGGTATAAATAAGTTTATTAGTAACAATTAAACCACTGATATATAAAAATATTTTAAAAATCATATTGAATAAAATAAAGTTATTTCTACGCTGGGTAAATCCGTATACGGTAGGTTTAGCAGTAACAGCATTGGTGTCTATTAAGTGTCTCGCTTTTTTGCTTAGTAGCATCAACAATAAAAAAACTACAAAGGGAATATGACGTGAAAACATCGTTAACGTTACTTACCGCAGGCATAATCACTGCCCTCGCCTCTCAATCTGTTGATGCGAATGATATCGTCATCAGTGGTGTAATTGATGGTCCTTTAAGCGGCGGCGTACCTAAAGCTGTAGAACTATACGTTGTCAACGATATCGAGGACTTATCGATTTACGGTATTGGAAGTGCCAACAATGGTGGTGGTACCGATGGCGAAGAGTTTACTTTTCCGGCTCAGTCAGCCTCAGCAGGCTCGTATCTTTATGTGGCATCAGAAATAGACGGTTTTACCGCTTACTTCGGCAGTGCTCCAGATTACGATACATCCGCCATGGGCATTAACGGCGATGACGCTGTAGAGTTATTCAAAAACGGCAGTGTTATCGATACTTTCGGCGATATAAATACTGACGGTAACGGTACTGACTGGGAATATGTTGATGGATGGGCATATCGCGTAGCAGGCAGTGTCGCAAACAATGGTAACTTTAGTTCTTCGAATTGGACTTTCAGCGGCGTTGACGCTCTAGACGGTGCAGATTCTAACGCTACAGCAGCAACACCTTTCCCGCTAGCCACCTTTAGCACTGAGGGTGGTGGTGACGTTGTTGACGTGCCAGAACCACCACAGGTGACATTAGGTGTGTGCGGAGACAATGCCACATTAATCAGTGCCCTTCAGGGTAGTGAAAGTGCATCGCCGGAAGTGGGCAATAGCCACATTGTTGAAGCTGTAATCACCGCAAGTAGAGATGGAGGCTTCTTTTTACAAGAAGAAGCGTCTGACTACGATGACAATGCAGTTACTTCTGAAGGTATCTTTGTCGCCGGTTCGACAGACGTTCAAGTAGGTCAATTGGTTCGTTTATACGGCGAAGTGAAAGAAAACTATGGACTGACTACTCTGGCACTCGACAATGACGTTTCTGTACTTGATTGCGGTAGTGCCGATGCCATCGAAGCGGTTTCAATTAACATGCCTTATGATGTTGACCTTGAGACGTTAGAAGGTATGACAGTGAGCGTTGTTGACGCAACCATAACTAGCACAAACAATTTGTGGCGTTATGGCGAGATTGTAGTCAGCAACAATCTTAAACGTCAGCCAAGTGATGTTGCTGCGCCTTTAAGTGAAGCCTATCAGGCGGCGCAAGCAGAAGCGGAAGCAAGCTTGCTTCTTATCGAAGACAACAGTGGCTCACAGTATCCAGACAACCTGAACTACTTCCCTACGTTCAGCTATGCTAATGCCATTCGTATTGGTGACCAAGTGAGCGCGACAGGCCCATTAAATTACAGCTATGGCACCTACCGCATTAATCCAAGGGACATCATTGAAGTTACTTCTTCACGTCAGGCAAATCCTGCAGTAACTGAAGGTAACCTGTCAATCGCTACGTTCAATGTATTGAACTATTTTAACGGTGAAGTTGATGCGAATGGTGCAGTTACTTTCGACTATGACGCCAACCGTGGAGCGGGTAACGAAACTGCATTTGAACTACAACAGGGACGAATTGTAGAGGCAATAGTTGCCCTTAACGCTGATGTAGTCGGCCTGATGGAAATTGAAAATGACGGCTTTTCAGATGACAGTGCCATTCAAAGCCTGGTAAATGCCATCAATGCGCAACTAGGCGAAACTGAGCAGTATTCGTTTGTCACATCTGTTGATGGCTTGGGTATTGGTACCGATGCGATTACAGTTGGCTTGTTATTCCGTGCAAGCGTTGTCACGCCTTTAGGTGATGCCCGCATAGTTGATATGCCCGAGCAGCAAATTGATGAAAGTCGTCTGGCTCGTATGCGCCCATCGCTAATTCAAGCTTTTACTCATCTTGAATCAGAAAAAACCTTTGCAGTTGCGGTCAACCACTTCAAATCAAAAGGCTCTCAATGTGCTGAGGACATTGCAGATAACACTACTGAAACTGATGTGATCCAAGGCAGTTGTAATGCGCTTCGCGTATCAGCGGCGCTGACTTTGGGAGACGCCCTTGCGGATGATTCCTTACCAGAACGCAAAATTATTCTGGGAGACCTTAACGCGTACAGTGCAGAAGATCCGGTTGCTGTGTTAACTGACTACACACCAGAAACACGAGGCTATGCGATTAAGACAGCCATCAACACGTCTATGAACGACGGTGCATCCATTGAACTTGAAAGCGGCTTTGGTTACCACAACCTTGCTGATTCTTTTGACGAAAACGGCTTTTCATATTGGTTCTATGGCACTGAGCAAGTGGGTAGTCTGGATCATGTGTTAGCCAGCGATACCATGCTAGCAGACGCAGTTGATGGTACGCATTGGAACATCAACTCTGTTGAAGCTTACCAACTTCAGTACGATCAGGCACTGCGCTACTACCCTGATGAAGACGGCTACGCGTTTACTGACGTAGGTCCATTTAGAAGCTCAGATCACGACCCGTTCATCGCAACATTTAATCTTGTCGCTGAGCAAGTACCTGATACTGGTGATGACGTTGAGGATTCTAAAAAGGACTCAGGTGGTGCAATGGGAGGAATTATCGCACTGCTAGCAGCTGTGCTTGCCTTTCGTCGTCGCACTCCTGTGGCATCGAAAAAATAATCGATAGTTGAACAAAGGGTAGCGTCCCTACCCTTACATTACTTCCGATTAGTGACAATATAATAGCCCTAATGGTGAGTTTCATTAGGGCTTTTTTAATGGGTCACGATGTTGCTAAAACGCCGGCTAATTCAGGTTGTGCTTCTTTCACAACGTCCAGATTGAGTTCACAAATATACTGATTTAGTTTTTCAGTTTGAGGGGCGTTTAAATTACTTTGAGTGAGCATTTTTGCTGCGCTAATTGAAGTGTCGTGCTGCTCTTTCGTCAGGGTTTCAGTAAGATGAATCTGCGCGATGACTTTCAGCAAACTTAAGGCAATTTGTTTATCTTTGGGAGATAAAGTCAGTGCTTGGCGTAGATTGTTGTACGCTGGTTGCAATCGATTCTCTTTGTAATTTACCGCAGCCATTTGCTTCAATTCTTTGGTGGTAAACTGTATTTCAGTTCGCTCAATAGACTCTTGATTTAAATACTCATTGATAACGCGAGAGGTAAACGTGTCCCCTTCTATTTTAAGTCTTAGTTTATCGAGGATCTTAAGGCAATGTTCACGCATACCCAACTCGTGAAACGCCTTCATTTTATCCAAGCTGTCATCAAGGGATAGGCCTTCTGTATTAGCACTTAACCCGGTCATTACGTCTTCTGCGCCTTTTTTATCATCTTGTAAACACAGAATTCTTGCCTTAATGATATTGAGCTGATCGTTCAATTGTCCTTGGATACCTTTTTGCTGCTTTAAGTCTTCCAGGTCGGACGCAGCGCGTTTTGTTAGCTTATCCCCTTGCTCGCCCCCTAAACTCGTCGCTAAATCGATGGTTGAGCGGATAACGTTTAATGCAAGGTGGGGCGAATCATGGATAGAGTTTTTGGCAAACTTTGCCATATTTTGCACGGCTGTCAGCTGACCTGACTTGTCGTGATTTAGCCTTGCTAAATCCCAAAGCCTTCTATTTCTCTCTATATTTCTAGGGGCTAACCGACTTGCTTCCTTCATTTGTTCATATGCAATGTCATACTGTTCTTTTTCAATAAAATATTGTGCAAGAAGGTCATAAGTTAAAAAGCGTGTGTCGGTACGCTGTAAAAGATCGTCGACGATGGTTTGCGCTTCTTCTAGTTTGTCTTGACGTAGCAACGCTTTGGTGAGGCCAATGTGTACCCAAGCGTGATTGTACTGCTGCAATAAATCTCTGAAATACTTTTCCGCCGTACCAAAATCACGCAGCTTCAAATAACAATCACCAATAACCCGTTTTATTCGAGTGTGGTATTCATTCAACGAGTCGTCTTTGAGCATACGTTCAGCGTAATACATTGCAGTAGCGTATTCACCCATTTGCACGCAGTAAAACATTTTGTGGAGTTTGTATCTAATTTGCAGCAAGTATTCAAAACGCACTTCTATTTTATGCCGCTGCAGAGGTTTCACCCAAAAATCGTCCGGCTGCAATTCGACAATACAGTTGACTAATTCTGATGACGTTTCGGCACTTAGAAAAATAACTGTGGTGGTGTCGTTAATGTGGTTGAGGTGCTTGAGTTCTTCATAGAGGTGAAACCCATCTTTATCGTGGCTAACGTTAAACGCTAACAAGACAAAATCATACTGCCTTACCTCACACAAACGTTTGGCGTGAAACGCATTAAACACACTACTGATGTGCTTAATACCAATTTCGTGCAACGCTGAGGCAATAACATCATGTACCAGACCTTGATTATCAATAACCAGTATTCTGAGATCTTCTCTCGCGGTAGGAGTAGGTATTTTTTCCAACATGTACTGCTCGCTTCTTAGTCACTTCCCTGGCCTTAGCGTTACACAGTTCCCCTTTATTATTGTTGTAAAGGGAGCACAATGGCGCGCGTAAAAAAACGAGAGGTCGAAATGCCTTCTCGTTTGCTGTAAGTAGTTGATATTAGCACTATGTTAGGAATTAACGCTAGCGTCTATTATTTAGGCGGGTCAATGTGCTGATTAATACTTCCATTTACCCTAAACCAACCCGCCACAGAATGTCGTGTACGTTTTGCTGGTAACACTTCATGTGGAAAACGCTCACTTAAAAAGACGACTACAGTGCCTTTTCGGGGTATTACTTTTCTTCCTTTGGAATCGGAGTCATTGCTGTATATAACTAATTCCCCGCCGTCTTCCTCTCCCCATTGATCATTGAGATACGCAACCAGAGAGAGCACTCTGTTGCTTTGACCGCGGAAAGCATCTACATGCCGCTTGTAAAATTTACCCGCTTCGTAACACGCGAAGTGACTTTCAAATGAGAACAATCCCATAAACAAAGTTCTATTAATATATTGTTTAAGGGCATCACACCAGGACAACCAAAGTGCCCCTTCTTCAGAAGACCCGGTTATCCAGCAAATTTCATCTCCCCTGACTTCTTTGGCATGATGAAAATCGTCAGCCCTTCCGATCCCTGCCGCTTGGTATTCTTGTTCACTAAGCGAAGCCTGACAGTCGAGTAACGTCTGACAGAGAAAGTCAGGTAGCCCGTTATCTAGTACAGCAAAACCATGCGTTACAAGACCATCGGCTATACTCTCAAAAATCGCCTCATCGAAAACATAGAGGGGCTGATGGGAAGCTAATAGATCGCGGTTCATTGGGCAATTTTCACCATTAAATTTGAGCCTGTTATTCCCTCGTTACGGTGCGTCCATATCCAGTGAACAGTGGGCGTTAGATATACCAAAGGCGCCATGGCTGAATCAGTGGTGGAAGCCTATAGGGCAAAAGACTCAAGTGCATATATTATAAAAGTCGGCGGATTTATACGCTTAGCACACCTACTACGCAATGCTTTTTAAGGTTTTCCCGTCGCCAAATTTTTATCGACAAAAGAAAAAATATTAATCGGCAAATAAAGCGCACACAATTTGCTTTATTCGTACTAATCTATCTGCACTTTGCGTCACAGCGAATTCGAGATTAGGATAGAGATTGTGTTGGGCATGACTGTACATGGCATAGTTACCTACACTATTTTTTTAGGTAATACAACGATAAGAGCGAGTTTTCAATGAGCCAAGATCAAACACAAATAGAGGAAACGGAACATCACTTAGATTTGAGAAATCTTAGGTTAGATGATTACGATGACGTTAAAGCCCTGATGGACAAAGTCTATGCCAATGTAGGGGGCGCATGGCCATACACCAACTACAAAGCCCAGGTAACTACGTTTCCCGATGGGCAAATTTGTATTGAAGACAAAGGCAAAGTGGTTGCTTTTGCCATTTCAGTTATTGTGGACTACGACCAGTTTGGCGACAAACATTCTTATGATGAAATTACCGGTGATGCCTATTTAACGACGCACGATCCGAACGGGGACGTCTTGTACGGCGTTGAAGTTATCGTATCCCCAGAATATAGAGGCCTGAGGTTAGGACGTCGTCTCTACGAAGCCCGCAAGGAGTTATGTAGAAACTTAAATCTCAAATCTATTATGGCGGGTGGCCGCATTCCTAATTACAGAAACTATGCCGACGAATTATCACCCTATGAATATATTGAGCAAGTAAAGTTAAAAGACATTTACGATCCTATTTTGACATTCCAATTATCAAATGGATTTGAAGTGAAACAGGTTATGTCTGCCTACTTACCGGAAGATGAAGCTTCTAAAGGTTATGCCACGTTGTTGCAATGGCACAATATTTATTACGAACCAGGCACGCCTTCTTTGTTTGCCAGCCGAAATTCAAATGCCCGTATCGGCTGTATTCAATGGCAAATGCGTTACTTCAACAACGTGGAAGAGTTATTACAACAAGTCGAATACTTTGTTGATGCCTTGTCAGATTATTCCTGTGATGTGGCGCTGTTCCCAGAATTTTTTAATGCGCCTTTGATGGGGTTGAGTCCATCTGACTCTTCTATCGATGCAATATGGCACCTAGCCACCTACACAGATGAAATTTTAACTGCTATTTCACATTTAGCGGTCTCTTACAACATTACGATAATTGCAGGTTCAATGCCGATTGTTGAAAACGAAGAGCTATACAACGTTAGCTATATCTGTAAGCGCGATGGCACGATTGAAAGCCAATATAAACTTCACCCTACCCCTCACGAGAAAAAAGACTGGATCATGAAGGGTGGCAATAGCTTGAAAGTATTTGATACCGATTTTGGAAAAATAGGGGTACTTATTTGTTATGACGTCGAATTTCCAGAATTAGCGCGGGTGCTTTCTGAGCAAGAAATGCAGATTTTGTTTGTGCCATTTTGGACAGACACAAAAAATGGCTATCTGCGAGTACGCCGCTGTGCACAAGCACGAGCCATTGAAAATGAGTGTTATGTAGCAATAGCAGGTAGCGTGGGCAACTTACCGAAAGTGGATAACGTAGATATACAATATGGCCAAACTGCCGTGTTTTCTCCCAGCGACTTCGCTTTTCCACATGACGCGATTGTGTCTGAAACCACGCCAAATACCGAAATGACCTTAATAGTCGATTTGGATTTAGACAAGCTGACAAAATTACAAAATGAAGGCTCGGTCAGAAATTATCTGGATCGCCGCCGCGACCTGTATCGGGTTGAGTGGATAGGCGATAAATCGTGATTGATTTTGGGGGCTAGTACAGACATCACGTCAGCCACTTTGGTCTGACAATGTACGTAATCTAGCCAGCTATAAAAGCGCGTATAAAAGCGCGTATAAAAACGCGCAGAGTCAGGTTAATAGATATTGGTGGAGGCCACTTTACAGGTTTGCGTTTAAGCCATGGCATTTCCTTTAATTTAGCGATAACATGACTCAGCGCGCAATAAGAAAGGTAATGACTTGTGTTGTCAGTTTAGCGGTGTAATGTAATGGCTCGTTAAACGCTTTAAGGCAAGTGAAAACCACAAACAGAGAAAATTGATTAACTATGGCAAACAACTCAAAAAACGACGAATTCCCCACTATCAGATTGGATGAAGAAGATCGTCGTGATTATCAAACCAAGCGACAGGCGTCACCTGTGAATACGGCGCCCCCCTCTTCTTCGCTTTCTTCGTCGAGTTCATCTCCTGCGCCCTCATCCGGAGGAAGTGGAATTTGGGTGGTACTCGTTGCCCTAATCGCATTTGCGGCCTGCGGTGGTTGTTATTATCTGTACACCTTACTACAACAACAAAAAGTGGTTGCGCAAGAAGCCGAAAAACGTATTTTGCAACTTGAAAACAAACTTTCCGCTACGGGGGAAGAAATTGGCGAGTCCACAGTCGCACTTCAGGTAAAAGTGACTGAACTGACCAACAAAACCAACGAGCTGTGGGAACAAATGGATAAATTATGGGCATCTGCATGGCGTCGCAATCAAAAAGAAATTGCTGACCTTGGGGATCGTGTCAGTAATGTTCAAAATGCGCTGAATAAAAATATCAGCGGTGTGTCAGACGATGTGAAAACACAGGCAGCGGCAGTGGGCTCTGTTAAAAATCAGCTTGCCTCATTGGCAGATGAACTGCTTGCAGTAAATGTTCAGTTAGAACAAGCACTAAGCGATAAACAAAGTGCTCAGCAAGACGTGCGTAATCTCACCGACAAGCTATCGGTATTAGAGCAACGTAATACAACATTGTCGGGACGTATCACTAGTTTAGAAAATGAAATTCGAGAGATTGCCACTAAGGTTGTTTCTAGAGGTAGTAGTAGTGGTGCTACCCCCAATGGAGCAAGCTCAAGCGGTGCTACACCTCAATAAATGACACTCAGTCAGTAAAAAGAAAGGGGCGAGTCGCCCCTTTCTTTTTGTCATGATAAAATCCTCTCGTTTTAACTAACCCAAGGACATCCCTCGTAATGAGTGAACAAGCGCTCAAACGTTTAAATAAATACATAAGTGACACAGGGCTTTGCTCTCGCCGTGAAGCCGATAAACTGATTGAGCAAAAACGCGTTACCATTAATGACCAACCACCGGAGCTCGGTACCAAAGTGGGGCCAGGTGATACCGTTAAAGTAGATGGGAAAATCATTGGTGCAGTGGCTAAGGACAAATCTGACCGGGTGTATATCGTCTATAACAAACCCATCGGAATTACTTGCACAACAGAACAGCATGTTAAAGGCAATATCGTGGATGCTATTGGTCACAAACAACGTATTTTCCCCGTTGGACGCTTAGACAAACCATCCGAAGGGCTTATTATTTTGACCAGTGATGGCGATATTGTGAATAAAATACTTCGCGCTGAAAATGCGCATGATAAAGAGTATGAAGTAACAGTTAATCAGCCTATTAGCGAACGCTTTGTTAAACGCATGTCTCGCGGTGTTCCTATACTGGGGACGGTTACTAAACCTTGTGTTGTAAAACCGACAGGAAAAAATAAATTCACCATAATTCTTACTCAGGGGCTTAACAGACAAATCCGCAGAATGTGTGAGTTCCTCGGTTACGAAGTCACTAAATTAAAACGCACCCGCATCATGCATCTTGAATTAGGTCACTTAAAGCCTGGGCAATGGCGTGATCTCACTGACAAAGAATTGAAAACACTGCATAACGCTGTACGTCATTCAAGTAAAACAGCACAAGAGTGATATATTAAACTGAGTAAGCTGACAATCAGATATAAAAAAAGCGCCCTTTGGGCGCTTTTCTTGAAACCTAGTCTTAGCGACGTAGACCTAGACGCTTGATAAGGTCAAGGTAACGCTCTGCGTTCTTGCCTTTAAGGTAGTCTAGAAGCTTACGACGTTGGCTAACCATACGTAGAAGACCACGACGTGAGTGGTGATCTTTCTTATGATCAGCAAAGTGACCTTGAAGCTTGTTGATGTTGTGAGTTAGCAAAGCAACTTGAACTTCTGGTGAACCAGTGTCGCCTTCTTTAACGCCAAACTCAGCAATGATTTTTGCGGTTTCTTCTTTAGTTAGTGACATAACATTCTCCTAAGTAAATGCCTCGCCGATCACTAATTCAGCAAAGCGGAATGAGCGCCGTATTATAATGACGTTTACGCACTTAGCAAGCCATGAAGTGACTATTTTACTCACTATCGCCTTCTGGTGCCGTTTTCCAAATTCGCTATCCTGTCTTTTAGCGCTTCTTTATACACGAAACTTTCAACAAAACCATTCGCATCGTCAGCGCTTTTCTGCTTGTAGCCTTGGTAAATTGCATGGGCGAGAGAAATTTTATCGGCCATGCCAGAAATAGTGTCGAGATGTTGTTCGGCAAAATCAGGAAAACGATAAGATGCTGCGGTTAACGTGTACAATTCCGCTTTGGGTGTATCTATATTCTGTTGACCGCTTACCCATCCTAGTGCCTGTTCAGGATCTGAGAATACCCATCTGCCCGCAATGTGCTCTACATCTGTTTGCGCAGTTTCCCGCGTGCTTTCTCGCATATACCAATCTGCGGCTTTCGAAGGCTCTTGGAAGATATATTGGTTGAATATCGTGCGGCGCGCGGTTTCCCTTACTTTGTCATCACCTAATGTGGCATACCAGTCAGTAACGGCGTTTATGTCTTTGGCCGACCATCCAGACAATGCAGTCTCTATATTTGATGTATCACCCCGATTACTCATTTCGTTAAAAAAGGTGGCATATTGATCAGCAGATTCAAGTGCCAAACCAATTGCTTGGTAAGCGCTGTGTTGAGCTTTTGTATCCTCAAGGCTATTAACACTTTCCAACGCTAAAGTTAAATCTGTTTGTGCCAAAGCGGAAAATAGGCCAGACACTAGTAACTGATGTTCACGTGATTGACCATTGTGCTCCCTATCAAAAAACCAACTCAACGCTTGTTGTGGAGAACGCCTCGCCCACTGTGACATAACACTATGTGTTAAATAGCCCTTGGTTTGTTTCGACTCACCGGCTGACAACGCGTATTCTACTGCACCTAAGGGATCGAGTTCACTAAAACGCATAACCAGTACGCTTAAAATAACATTCGATTGTGGGTCAAAAATGGATATATCCCAATTCTGTAGCGCATTGATAATATCATGCTTATCTATGTGAGATAGCGCACCGACAAATGCACTGAACTCGTCAGTACTCATTGTAGTACCGCTCGTATTGAACTTGTCTAGAAGGGAAAAGAAAGTGATATGACCTGGGACTTGTGCAATCTGGTCGGTCTTTGAAACTACATTGGCATTAGATGTAGCATTATCGAGGGATTGAGAATGCAAAGCCCCCGATACTTTACGAGACGCACTTTCGGCAACTTCCTGCTTTTCCTCTAGGCCTAGGCTAGTGTCACCTGAAGTGAATCCCCCCCCACCTCTAACTACGTAACCTGCGGCAAAGGCAAGGCTCATTGCACTTATCCATAGAGCAATAGACACTGTTTTCACGTTGTAATCCCTTACTATTTGTAGAAACGGTAATAAACATTAACGTGAAAAAGAGTAACGCACTTATGTGCGCTACCGCAAGACGTAGCTACAATGCCACGCTGAATTATTTAGTTGTACACCACACGGCGTTTCGGGTTTACATAAATCTCATTTTTAGGTGTACCTTGATCTTTTGGGTCAAGCACCCCTTCCCCAACACCTAAGAACACACCGCTTGTGTCACTCCCGTGATAAACGCGATAAGCCGTACCGTCTTTTAGCGCTTCACTACCCTTGCCTTTAACTGATTGACCGTTGTCAAACCTGTGTCGCTCTTCATCATTGATAGTAATGAAAGGCAAGCGACTGACTGCCGTATCCATCGGTATCAGTAAGTCATCTAACGCGTTAAAATCGCCCTCTTGAAGTGATTCCTGAATTTCAACCAACTTCTCCAGTGAAACCATTTTATCTGTCGGGTAGTCAGCCACTTCGGTACGATGCAAACGCGTCACGTAAGCGCCACAGCCCAGGTTTTGCCCCAGATCGTCAACGATAGAACGAATATACGTACCTTTGCTGCATTTAATTCGCATATCAACATAAGGTAGCGCTATGCGCAGCACGTCTAGTTCGTACACCTCGATATCACGAGGCTCTCTTTCAATTTCTATACCCTGGCGGGCATAGTGATAAAGGGGCTTACCTTGATGTTTCAATGCTGAAAACATAGAAGGGATCTGCTTGCTTTTGCCCAGAAAGGCTAAGCACGCTTCGCGTACTTGTTGTTCAGTAACGTCAACAGGTTTTTCTTCTACAATTTCGCCGTCAGCATCTGACGTAGTAGTACGGACACCTAGCTGCGCTGTCACTTCATAGGTTTTCTCAGCATCAAGAAGAAATTGAGAAAACTTAGTGGCTTCACCTAGACACAGTGGCAACATACCACTAGCCAGTGGATCCAACGCGCCGGTATGGCCTGCTTTTGCGGCTTTATACAACCAACGCACTTTCTGTAACAACTGATTCGATGAACCACCAAGGGGTTTATCAAGCAATACTATGCCGTTAATATCACGGCCTTTACGACGTCTTGCCATTTACTCCTGCTCTTGTGATTCGTCTTTGTCGCGCTTAGATTCATCTGCGGCGATAGTTTGTGACACAAGGTTAGAAATTCGCATACCTTCTACAATCGATTTGTCTTCAAAGAAATGAAGATCGGGGACTGAGCGCATGCGAAGGCGCTTCGCAAGGATACTGCGGATAAACTTTTTGTATTCAACAAGCTGCTTAATTTGCGCTTTACCCTCTTCTTCTGTGCTGTTGTAGATGGTCACAAAAATTTTTGCATGCGCTAAATCGCGCGATACATCCACATCAGAAACAGTGATCAAAGGAATATCACCTACGCGGTGCTTGTATTCATTTTGAAGAATGCTCGCCACTTCTTTATGAACCTGCTGAGCCACTCTGTCGGTACGTGAAAATTCACGAGCCATTGTATTCTCCTTTTATCGGTACATGCATTATGCTAGATAGACAAAAGCGGGAGCACTCGGCCCCCGCTTTTCACATGCCGATTTAATTCAGGCAATTAGATTTCGCGTTTAACCTCAACGATCTCGAAGACCTCAATTTGGTCGCCGACTTTAACGTCGTTGTAGTTCTTAACACCGATACCACATTCCATACCGTTGCGAACTTCTTGTACATCGTCTTTGAAGCGACGAAGTGACTCGAGTTCACCTTCGTAAATTACTACGTTGTCGCGAAGAACACGGATTGGATTGCTGCGCTTAACCACACCTTCGGTAACCATACAGCCAGCAATTGCACCTAGCTTCGGTGACTTAAATACGTCACGAACTTCTGCAAGACCAATGATTTCCTGCTTGAATTCAGGTGCAAGCATACCGCTCATGGCCGCTTTCACTTCATCAATTAGGTTATAGATAACGCTGTAGTAACGTAAATCAATTTCTTCTGCTTCAAGTACACGACGTGCTGTTGCATCGGCACGAACGTTAAAGCCAAGTACGATAGCACCTGAGGCTGCCGCAAGGGTTGCGTCAGTTTCAGTAATACCACCCACGCCACTACCAACGATATTAACTTTCACTTCAGAGGTAGAAAGCTTGATAAGTGACTCAGAAATCGCTTCAACAGAGCCTTGTACGTCTGCTTTCAGTACGATATTAAGCTCGCTTACATCTCCTGATTCCATGTTCGCGAACATGTTCTCAAGTTTTGCTTTTTGCTGACGTGCCAGTTTAAGCTCGCGTTTCTTCTGGTGACGCTTAGCAGCAACTTCACGGGCTTTACGCTCGTCTTTTACTACCGCAGCGTCTTCACCTGCTACAGGTACACCAGAAAGGCCTAATACCTCAACCGGTGTAGATGGGCCAGCCACCTTCATGTCGTTACCGTTTTCATCACGCATCGCACGAACACGGCCGTACTCTTCGCCACACAACAGGATATCACCTGCGCGTAACTGACCTTCCTGAACCAATACTGACGCTACCGGACCACGACCTTTGTCAAGGCGTGATTCAATTACGATACCGCGACCAGGACCTTCTGCCATAGCTTTAAGGTCAAGTACTTCGGCTTGAAGTACGATGGCCTCTAATAACTCTTCTACGCCCATACCGGTTTTAGCAGAAACGTTACAGAACTGGTGCTCACCGCCCCACTCTTCTGAGATAACCTCTAGTTGAGATAGCTCAGTTTTAACGCGGTCTGGATCGGCTGTTTCTTTATCCATCTTGTTCACTGCAACGATAAGAGGTACGCCAGCAGCACGAGCGTGTTGTACCGCTTCTTTCGTTTGTGGCATAACGCCGTCATCTGCAGCAACTACAAGAATAACGATATCAGTCGCCGTAGCACCACGAGCACGCATTGCGGTAAACGCGGCGTGTCCCGGTGTATCAAGGAACGTGATCTCACCGTTATCAGTGTGTACTTTATATGCACCGATATGCTGGGTAATACCACCCGCTTCGCCATCGGCTACTTTTGCACGACGAATATAGTCAAGTAGTGACGTTTTACCATGGTCAACGTGACCCATAATAGTCACAACTGGGGCACGTGTGGTTTTCTCGCCATCAGTGCCTTCTGCCAACAACTCTTCTTCAAGGGCGTTGTCGTTGACTAGCTCATATTTATGACCCATTTCTTCAACCACGAGTACCGCAGTATCTTGGTCTAGTACCTGATTAATGGTAGCCATCTCACCCATTTTCATCATGGTCTTGATGACTTCGTTCGACTTAATAGCAAGTTTGCTTGCAAGTTCGCCCACAGTAATAGTGGCACCAAGTTTTACAACGCGCTCAACAGGTGCAGCCGGCTTGTTAAAGCCTTGCTTAAGATGTTCACCAGCGTTTTTCTTCGGCTTGCGACGACGACGTGAAGAACGTTCCACTTGCATGTCTTCTTCGTCTTCCGCTTCTTGCGCATAACGATTTGAGTGCAAGTGAACTTCTTCAGCTTCAGCTTTCTTACGACGCTCTTCTTCTTCTTTCCAGCGACGTTCGTTTTCTTCAGCAAGTTTACGTGCTTCTTCTGCGGCCTTTTTCGCTTCTTCCTCAAGCTTCTTCTGCGCCTCTTCTTCCTGCGCCTTACGCAAACGCTCTTCTTCTTGACGCGCTGCTTCTTGTTCCGCTTTTTCTGCTTCTGTTAATTCAGGTTCGTCTTGCTTACGCGCTTCTGCTTCTTTCTTAGCTTGTTCAGCACGGCGAGCACGCTCTTCTTCAGCGGCTTTCTTCGCTTCCGCAGCTTTACGCGCTTTTTCTTCAGCAGCTTTCTTCGCTTCAGCGGCGGCCTTTTCTTCTGCTTCGCGTTTTAGGCGGGCTTCTTCTTCAAGACGCTTCGCTTCTTCCTCAGCTTGACGCTGCTGTTCTTCAACATCGCTACGCTTCACATAAGTGCGCTTTTTGCGTACTTCTACTTTCACTTCTTTCGACTTACCCACACTTAGTGTACTGGTCGTTTTGCGCTTCAGTGTCATACGCGTAGGCTCAGCGGCGCTACCGTGTTGTTTACTTAAATGATCCAACAGTTTTTGTTTCTCGTCTTCGTTTACCTGATCGCCGGCACTCTTTGTGATACCCGCGTCTTTAAACTGGCCAACCAATCGGTCAACGGTCGTACCAATGTCGCTGGCGAGCTTTTCAATAGATACATCTGCCATTACGTAATTTTCCCCCTGTTGACCTTACTCTTCTTCACTGAACCAAACGATATTACGAGCGGCCATAATAAGTGCGCCGGCTTTTTCATCGTCAAGTTCATCGATATCACTGATATCATCGGTACCTTGTTCTGCTAATTCTTCAAGATCGGTAACGCCGCGGCTGGCCAACACATAGGCCACGTGTTTACTCATACCTTCAAGATTTAATAAGGCTTCTGTAGGCTCTGCACCTTCAAGCGACTCTTCGTTCGCCAGTGCACGCGTAGTAAGATAAGCACGCGCTCTGTTGCGCAGCTCTTCCACCATTTCTTCATCTAACCCTTCAACCGCTAGAAGTTCACTTGCTGGCACATAAGCCACTTCTTCTAGTGTTGTAAAGCCTTCATCTACAAGAACGGATGCAAACTCTTCGTCAATATCCAATCCTGCAGTAAATAGATTAAGTACCTTCGCGTTTTCTTCTTCGTGTTTCTTGTTGAGATCGTCAACCGTCATCACGTTAAGTTCCCAGCCTGTTAGCTGGCTTGCCAGACGCACGTTTTGACCACTACGGCCAATCGCTTGCGCCAGGTTATCTGCTTCAACCGCTACGTCCATGGTGTTGCTGTCTTCATCAACCACAATTGATGCGACTTCAGCCGGTGCCATGGCGTTGATAACGAATTGCGCTGGGTTTTCATCCCAAAGCACGATATCAACACGCTCACCACCAAGTTCACCAGAAACGGCTTGTACACGTGAACCACGCATACCCACACATGCACCGACTGGATCTAAGCGCTTGTCATTAGTTTTAACAGCAATTTTTGCACGTGAACCTGGATCGCGAGCCGCTGATTTTATTTCCAACGTTTCTTCTGCGATTTCAGGCACTTCTAGACGGAACAATTCAACTAGCATGTCTGGGTGCGTGCGGCTGATAAATAGCTGTGCGCCACGGGCTTCTGGGCGAATAACGTAAAGTAGACCACGTACGCGGTCACCCGGACGGAAAGTTTCACGAGGCAGCATATCATCGCGGTAGATAACACCTTCCGCATTGTTGCCAAGGTCAATGATGATATTGTCACGGTTAACTTTCTTAACCGTACCCGTCACCAACTCACCCACTTTGTCTTCGTATTCAGCAATCATTTGCTGACGCTCAGCTTCACGTACTTTCTGTACAATCACTTGCTTTGCGGTTTGCGTCGTTATGCGGTCGAATTTAATAGATTCAATCTGTTCTTCGACATAGTCGCCTAATTGAATTTCTGGTTCGTCGATTTGCGCCGCAGAAATCGTAATCTCAGCAAATGGATTTTCCTGCTCTTGATCATCAGGAATAACCAACCAACGACGGAATGTATCAAAGTCACCAGACGTTCTGTCAATGCTGACACGCACTTCAATTTCGCCTTCGTTTTTCTTTTTGGTCGCGCTGGCAATAGCAAATTCTAGCGCTTCAAAAATCTTCTCTCTAGGCACTTGTTTTTCATTTGAAACGGCTTCCGCCACTAACAAAATTTCTTTATTCATTTTCGCCTCACTTTCGCTTTCTTCGATGAAAGCAGAGCTGTTCCGTTAATCGAACGTGGGAACAACGTTACCTTTTTCGATATTCGCCACAGCTAACTGGAACTGCTGGCCATCCACTTCAATACTTACGATGCCATTTTCGCACGCGAGTACTTTGCCTTTAAAATTACGTCTGTCGTCCATGGGCATAGACAAACGAACTTGAACCACTTCACCCACAGATGCCTGATAGTGCTTTTCTTTAAAAAGCGGTCTATCCATACCCGGTGATGACACTTCCAAGTTGTATTCCGTACTAATTGGATCTTCAACATCCAAAATTGCGCTAACCTGATGACTTACATCTGCACAATCATCTACGGTAATCCCGTTTTCATGATCAATAAACACGCGAAGAATTGAATGCTTCCCCGCTCTTACAAACTCGATGCCAACCAACTCAAAACCCAGTGCTTCCACACCCGGCTCCAGCATTTCGGTCAGTTTCTCTTCAAGTTTTGCCAATGCAAACCTCCAAAAACGAAAAAAGGGCCTAAAGCCCACCTGTCATCACCCGGCTCAGCAAGGCTGACTCCAGGTTTTAATACAACAAAAAGCCCCGGACTAGCGGGGCTTTTATTAAAATTCTGAACCCATACCTGCCTGCAAAGGGCAGTTGCAAACTTATGGGTAAAAACACCGTTAGGTGATAGCTTGCCAATGATAAAGGCGTTACTTTCCTTTAATGAGGGAGCCCGCGCTTATCAACTTATGAGGGCATTATACGTACAGGCGCTACATTAAGCAACCACCAAAGTAGCTCAGGATTGCGGTTATTCCTGAAATTACACAATGTACTTTGATTACTATGAGTCAAATAGCCATTATTCTTTACCAACTAGTATTTCTAATTATATTTTCGGTAACTTAGTTTAATCGCATTAATTTCCTTATCGAACACTAAATTGCACTTATCCATAGTAGTACTGGCCAATTGAAAATAACGTTGATTGTCTAATTTAACCGATGTAACGTTAATCAACTGCTCTTGTATCGTTTGCGTTAATTGCATGCACGCCTGCTTGGCCTGTTCAATTTGTTCGGACGTTGATTCCGTTTGAACCAATGAAAGTCTTTCACAAGATTGATTACTCAATATATTGATTTTTTCGCATAAATAACCCAGTTTTACTTTATCTATTTGTGTCGACTCTCCACGCGTTGAAACAGCGACGCCAATAGCTCTGGCTTGACCAACGAATTCTATAACACGGGGAAATTCATGCCATAAAAAGTGCGTGTGTGAAGTAGCATTTGTGCAATGGGTAAATTCTACGTTTTCCGCTACATCTTCCAATAGGTATAATAATGTTTCAATTAGATGGGTATGCTGTTGGAAGCTAGTAGTCACAGTCAAGTTCAATGCTTTGTCTTTCAATCTACGCCAGTGATCGCAATATGCTATCCAACGTGCTTCGTCAGTTACAATTGTGTCCTTACCGAGTAAATTGACTAACTCTTCAATCCCTTGCTTTAATTCTCTTAGCGCCGTCTCGACACTGGGATCGCCTTGTAAGTATGTAGCAGTGAGTCCTCTGTGTTTTTGGGTAAAACTTATTAGCTTTTTGATGGCGCCTATTAACTCCAGTGTAGAGTAAATTCTCTTGCGTTGTTTTTTCCTCTGTCTATACCATTGAAGCCCCACAAGTCCCATGACTAAAAAAACAGAACCGAGAAGTAGCATTTCCATAACTTATTTCCCCTACCTGACAGAAAGTGTGCGTAAATACTCAGCAACTACGGATGTTTCTTGGGCGATCTGGGCATTAGCCGCAGCGCTTTCCACAACTCTTTCTATACTTCTTGAAATTTCCTCTGTCGCTTTACTTTGTTGTTCTGTTATTGCGGATATTTCCATCACTTGATCACAGGAGTCTGCCGACTCATATTCAATGTTAGCCAAAACTTCTTCAGCATCTTTAGCCTGATTCATACAGTCACGTATGCGAAGCGTGACACGTTCCATATTATCCGCGACCAATTTTCTTTGAATGTCTAGTTCGGCAATACTTTGGTTAATCGTATCAGCAGACTCTCTACTTTCAGATGCGAGGTTTCTCACTTCATCTGCGACTACGGCAAACCCCCTACCCATTTCACCCGCTCGCGCTGCTTCTATACTCGCATTGAGTGCAAGAAGGTTAGTTTGCTCTGCGATATTTTGAATCGTTGCGGTAAGTGTCAAAACGGTTTCGATGGAACGACCCAATGTAGTTAGAGCGGCATGTGTTTCGGCAACATCCTCACCCACACCTTCAACATTAATGACTAGTTCTCCCATGTAACTATGTCCTTGTTTAGAATAATCTGAGGCGCGTAAAGCGGCTTCATTGACCCGGCTAAACTTGACGACTATTTCATTTAAGGAGGCGGTGAGTTCATTGACGGCAGCTGCTGTTGATTCAGTCGCTTCTGACTGAGATGCTGCATTATTTGAAACGTTTATAGAAGACTGAATAAGTTGTTCAGATGAATATTTCATTTCAGAGAAATGTTCGGCCAACTTATCTCTGTGACGTGCAGTCTCTTTTATAATGTCAAAGACGGACTTGATATGACTTGTAAATAGAATGGGACTAACAACCAAATCCTGATAGCCCTGCTGATCGTTTTTAAGCTCATTTAAAATAGTATCTATATTACTGATTTCACTAGCAAACAAATGTAATATTGAGAATATCAACCAGTTCATTATAAAAAAGCAAACCGCTATTAAAAGCGTAGAATGCCCTTGAGCGAGCAATATGAATAGGTAGCCGGCCAAATTTAATATGACGGCTATATATGCCGCCTGTTTTATCCCAAATGCCTTTATTAATATTGCTCCAGGAAACCTTAACAACGAGAGCATAGTAGACGTATCCTTAGTTTTTCATCCCTGGAAAACCATTATTGCAGCAAACTTTACGCCAGCCTTTTCGGTAAAAATAAGGTTATTTTTCACCCGCATCGTTGACATTTTAACCAGTCTATCAGTGTATTGTTCTTTTATGGTGCAAAGACGCTTCGTTGTAGTGCTGCAATGCGTCTATTTTGGGCGGTAATAAGTCAAAACAATATGTAGTCGTAAATGTATTGCTAAGAAGAGGAATTACTTGGAGATTTTGTAAAAACTCTAGGCACTTGGATGGATTATAAAAATCACGACAAAGACTATATATGTTTGTGAGAAACAAACTTAGACAACAATTATGTCAGGCAATATTTGTGATTAATTTATAAGACAATAATAGCCAAATTACTTAAGGTGATTTCGCAATAGCGTGTTAGAAACGCATTTCTCTGTGCGATCGATGGTAGAAAAATTGATATTCAAACCAGAAGTCGATGCAGACTTGGTGTTGAATCCATGGATGCTAATGCAAAAAAGACCCGTCATTTCTGACGAGTCTTTTCGATTGGTTGCGGGAGCAGGATTTGAACCTACGACCTTCGGGTTATGAGCCCGACGAGCTACCAGACTGCTCCATCCCGCGTCTGTACGGTTAAACACGTTGATACGCATTTAAAAAATAGGCTTTATTTTCTGTGGTTGCGGGAGCAGGATTTGAACCTACGACCTTCGGGTTATGAGCCCGACGAGCTACCAGACTGCTCCATCCCGCGCCAGAAAATTAGCGTTGTTGCGTTTTGCTTTAGCGCCTCGCTTCAACGTGGTGCGTATTATACATAGGGACTTAACTAACACAAGTGCCTAACATCACTTTATTTCATTTTTCTGACTGTTCGCAGTTAAATTAACCAATTTGAACAAACATAATACAAAAAACTAATAATAACCGATATAAAAGGCCACCGACGCTTATATACTTTACTTAAACTTCTCCATTTTTTCCGCTAACGCAAAGTCCAGTTCACTCAGCCCATCCACGTCATGCGTAGTTAAGCGCACTTCTACTTTGTTGTAGACATTAAACCACTCAGGGTGGTGTTTTAGTTTTTCAGCCCAAATTGCCATTTGTGACATCCAGCCAAATGCACGAATAAAACTTTTGAAGGTAAAGGATTTTTTAATTGCATCGCCTTCCCTTTCCCATACTACGCCATCCTCGACCAATGTGTTTAAGGTCTCGAGCTTTTGTTGAATTTCCAGATTACTGAGTTTAGTCGCCATGTTGTGCTCCTTTATCTTATATTTATACGGATACTGTAAATGAAGCGAGCTAAATTACTAGCATTGCCAAGGTAGAAGATTACCTAATGGTGGGGGGGAATGTTTACAAAAAAAGCCGACATATAGCCGGCTTCTCAATGTCATTACACAACGGGCAACTTAGAACTCAACTGCCAGTCTTGCATAGATCTGGCGTCCACGCGGGTCGTGCACTTTAGAGTCAAAACCACTGTTGGTAAATACTTGCGGAGGATCTTCATCAAACAAGTTGATACCGCCTAAGGTTAACACGTAGCTTTGCTCGGTATTAAACAAACTTCCCAAGTCGATGTTGTATTGGGCATCTACAGTAACAATGCTGTCTATTTCGTAGAAACCATTCGCACACCCGCCTGTATTCGCTGTTCCATCAGCGCAGTTTTGGTCATCATCATACGAAGAGATGTAACGCACGAATACGTTGGCAGCGTGAATATCATTCTGCCACGCTAGTCCAATATTCATTCGTAATTCTGGTGAAGATACTCCAATGTTGTTGAAGTTTCTACGACCCGCTCCATCAATATTATCCGCCTGAGGATCTTTAAGATCATACTTAGTAATGTAAGTTGCTTGTATTGAAGGGGTAAAATTACCCATACCCGTTTCCAATTTATAACTGGTAACAAAGTCAATACCAGACGTTTCAAGTGAACTTGCATTTACGTAGGTATTGTTAATTTGAAGTACAGGACCATTCACAGGATCACCAGCACGAACAATACGATCAGTATTTGTCGGATCTGCGGTCAGCAGTGCTTGAGCATTCTCTTGGATAATCAAATCCTTAAATTTAAAGTTCCAGTAATCCACTTCTACCGATAAGTCTCTAAAGGGCTCATAGGAGAAACCCACGTTATACGCCGTTGACTCCTCAGGTTTTAAATCTTCATTACCCTCAGTGCGCACTGCCACAAATGCTTGAGCACCTTGAATGGGGTCAACCACTTGTTGCAATGATGTTGATCCGCCTTGTGCCAAGAACACCGTAGGCGCCCTAAACGACGTTGATATTGACCCACGAAGAGAGAATTCGTCACTGGCACGCCAGGAAATCGCTAGTTTAGGGTCAACCGTGCTGCCGATGCTGCCGCCATAATCTTCATAGCGTACTGCGATTTGTACATCTAGTTCATCATTGATTGGCAAAGCTAATTCGCCGAATGCAGCCCATACATCTTGACTACCTTCTAAATCAGGGTTGCCGATTACAAATGTGAAACTATCTTGGTTAGATAACTCATCGTAATCTTGAGACAGTTTGTTTTCTCTGTATTGCACGCCTAATGCAAGGGCAGCATAACCCCCTCCCATTTCAAAAGTATCAAACGACGTAAATGCCTCAAAGACTTCCAAGTCAGCTCTCGAATCTATAACTTGCTTGCCAGTAAACGAGTCAATAACGTAGTCGGAATTAGGTGCACTGGTATATGAAGTTGCAAAGGGATTAAAGAACTGACAACTTCCTTGGCCTGGTGAGCCAAGTACGGGATTACAGTCAGAGCCGCCAAACCCGAGTAATGCCAACTGAAATTCAGTATTGAGTACATCCGGAACAGAGAACAAGAAATCATTTACAGCGCGCGTGTAGCTAACTTCCCAAAAACCAGAGTCCGTAATTCCCTGCAAATTAGTACTAAAGCGGAAGGTATCAGATTCTGTATTGGCTGCATCTCCTGGTTGACCGTTGCCTTCGGCGCGTCCAAAGAATGCAACCGCACGCCCGAATGGGTTCTGGGGATGGTAGTCAGGCACGACTGGGGCCGTTAGTATTGGAAAGCTTGGTGCACCGCCACGTTCCGCACGGTTTCTTGCCATACCAATTTCTGTAGTCCAAGTAATGTCGTCAGTAAACTCATACTCAGCGCGTGTATACGCATTTATCCGGCTTTCATCCGGTACATATGAATAATAGGGTCCAAAGTCAAAGCCACAAAGGCCGACATCCAAACCTGGGACAGTACCACTAGGAGCAAGTACTTGAGGGTAACCACCAAACTCTTCACAGCCATAGGGATCGATGACAGGTACACCCGGTGCAATAAAGAAGCTAGCTGGGTTACCTAGTGCACTGGTATCGTCCTGTGGACGACTCAATCGACGATCACTGATAAACAGCGGAGAGCGATTTGTATAGCTGATAGCGGCAATGACACTGCCCTTTTCGCCCGTGGCTCCCCATAACCCTTGAAGAACATATTCCTTATTATCTCCGTGGGCGCCATCCTGGTAATCCATCGTCACCATTGCCCCATCGTAATTTCGCTTGGTAATAAAGTTAACCACACCGGCTACAGCGTCAGAGCCATATAGGGCCGAAGCACCATCCTTTACAACTTCCATTCTGTCGATGGCTATCATTGGTACAAGTGAACTGGTATCAACGAAGTTAAGTCCTTCGTTGGTGGGCTGAGCGTTGACCACTTGCCGCTTGTTGTTTAGTAAAACCAAGGTTGAGGCTACGCCTAAACCCCGTAAATTTATATTTGAAGTACCTGCTGTTGCGTTTTGCGTGAAGGCATCCGGATTGTTTTCTGCACCTGTATTTATGGTTAGGGTTTGAGTGATGTCAGCAATGTTTTTTGCACCAATGGAGTCAATGGCTACACTGTCGACAACGGCAAGAGGTGAAGGAGATTCAAAGTTTTCGCTTCGGCGAACAAAACTACCCGTAACGAGAATGAGCTCCACATCCTTTTTAGCTTCTTTCTCGTTTTCGACGTCAGCGTCTTGAGCTAGCGCGAGTAGAGGAGAACATAACAATGCAGAACCGACGAGAGCGGCGACTGCGGTCTTACGCGTTTTTAATTTCATAGTGTGATTCCAAATCTGGGCTTATCACTACCGGCAATACTACCCACACTTTCCGCTAGCAACAGGCTGTTCGATTTCGTGTTGTTATTGTGCGAGACCACATAATTGATGGCCTACATAACTGATATTATGCCCCAATTTTATATTTGTAAATTTATTGTGAATAATATGTTTACATTAATATCACGCATGGTCTGACCAGATAAGTCCTGAACTATTTGTGTGATTTCACACCAAAATCACCCTGTTCAACTGACTTAACCAAGTGGGAATAAGTTGCTGCGGTTGTGAAATTTATTCTCATCCCCCTCAGAAACACTTCAACCAAAACAATGAATAATTCATGTTTTTCAGAATGTTACCTCAAGGTACAAATTTTGATTGGTAAGATTAGAAGGCAGATATAGAGAGAAAAAAGGTTTAATGGATTTTCCAAAACTAGATGAAGTGTACAAGCTCTTAAGTGAGAAACTCGAAACTTGGGTAGAAAGCGCGATCACGATTTTACCCAATATTGTTGTCGCTTTTCTGATTGCCATTGTCTTTGGCGTAGTAGCCAAAATCATAGGTAATGTGACTGGCAAAGTCATGCGAAAAACCTTTGAATCCCGTCAAATCGCAAGCTTATTAACCTCTATTATCAAGTCAATCGTCATCGTTGCAGGAATTTTCATTGCACTGGATTTTGTAGGGCTACAAGGCACAGTGACTTCCCTGTTAGCGGGCGCGGGTATCGTGGGTTTGGCAATTGGTTTTGCATTTCAGGACATGACCGAAAATTTCATAGCCGGCATCGCTATGGGTATTCGCAAACCGTTTGAAATTGGTGATGTTATAGAAGCAGAGGGGGTATTTGGCAACGTAAAAGAAATTAACTTGCGAAATACTCTAGTAGAAACATTTTATGGCCAGTTGGAAGTCATCCCCAATAAAATTTTATTTCGCAATATTCTCACCAATTATTCATACCTCGGGTATAGAAGAATTGAAATACCTGTCGGCATTTCTTATGCGGATGATATTGACGTAGCCGCAAACGTCATTACCGATGCGATGAATACAAAAGACTACGTTATTAAGAAAGAGGAAACGGCTGTTTATGCTGAGTCATTCGGCGACTCTAGCATCAACTTATTACTGTGGTTTTGGATTCGATATCCAGGCGATCCAGGCTTTATGTCTGTACGCCACGATGCAGTAAGCACAGTAAAAACCGTACTGGAAGAAAATAACATCTTAATCCCGTTTCCCATCAGAACGTTGGACTTCAATGCTAAAGGTGGCGACAAATTAAACGCAATGCTTAAACAACGTGACAGCGAACACCAAAGTCACCAAGGCAATGCCGAAAGCGCAGCTACAACAGATTCCGCTAGTGGTGGTAAAAAGTCGCCCACTGACGAGGAATAACCATAACCAAGGTAATAAGGAGAAACCAATGGAGTTATTGAAAATGTCAAAATTGAAAAGTGTAATGCTACTGCTAGTAGTTGTAACTAGTTTAGGCACATTGGGTGGTTGTGCCACGGTAGAAGGTGCTGGGAAAGACATCCAGAGCGCAGGCGAGGCAATAGAAGAAGGTGCGGAAGAAGCAGCTAATTAGCCTTCGCTTTGTTGTTTCACAAATTAGTAGTGGCGAGCAATTTTCACTGCTCGCCTCTACTTTTTATACCTCAGTTTATTACCCTGCCTGTTCCCTTATAAGGAAACGCTCACTGTATTACAGCAAGCATAAGAAAAGTCCCTACCAGTGCAGGCTTTCCGGAAGACTTTAGAATACAGCTGCCGTCTACCTTATACAGTTTACCTTGCGGTTTATCTGTAATTTCTGCTACGGAGAAACTGTATTTAATCGCATCACCGCTTTTAACAGGTTCTAAAAAACGCAATCTATCAATACCGTAGTTGATAGTTGATGCTATCTTTTCACTAGATGCAATTACTTCACCAAACGCCTTAGGCATTAAACTTGCGGATAAAAAGCCATGGGCGATGGTTGTACCAAACGGACTTTCTTTTTGACAACGGGCTTGGTCTAAATGGATCCACTGATAATCCCCCGTAGCCTCTGCAAACTGGTTTATCATATCTTGGGTCACTTCTAACCATGCGGGTTGAGTGAGTATGTCCCCTGCCGATAATTCAATAAGTGTTTTCATATTTCCGTCCAACGTGCGTTATTTATCGACCAAACTACTATTATTCACCTGAATGTTTCAATTAACTTTTAATAATAGGTATTTATAAATTATCTTGTTACACTATCGTAAACATTAAGTGGGCGCGTTGTAACATAACAGGTTGTGTTAGTACTGTGACTGCGCCTCGCTTATGGGTATTTACCAGAGCACTCGCTCGTAAAGGATTAGTTATGAACCTCAATAGAATCGATTTGAACCTCTTTGCGGTCTTCGACGCTATATATACAGCGGGAAGCCTAACCAAAGCTGCAGATGTTTTGTGCATAACACAGCCAGCGGTAAGTAATTCTTTAGCGCGATTAAGAGAAATGCTAAATGACCCTTTGTTTGTGCGTACAGGGCATAGTATGACGCCTACTCCCGTCGCGCAGAACATTATTGTCCCTGCCCGCCAAGCATTGGCTCTACTCAGAAAAAGCGTACAAGAAAGTCATACTTTTGATCCTTTAACCGCTGAAAAAACCTTTAGTTTCGCCAGTAGGGATTTACTTGAGGCCAGCATAATGCCTCGGCTAGTTGCCCGGCTACAGAACTTAGCACCGAATATCTCAATCTCAAATTACGAAATACCCCGCAGTCAAGTAGTATCTGCAATGGCAGCTGGCACCTTAGATTTTTTCACTGATGTGCTGACGATAACGGATCCTCATTTATGTAAAGCAAAAATTGCGCAAGACCGTTTTGTCGTGCTCGCACGTAAAAACCACCCTGCCCTTAAAAATGGTTTGGATCTCGACACTTTTCTAAGGCTGGGGCATATCAACGTTTCACAACGCAAGGCTGGTGCAGGTCCTATTGATGTTGCATTGGACAAAATTGGTAAACGCCGTAAAGAGGTTATGCGTGGTCAACATTTTCTTACCGTGCCCAGTACTATCGTAAAAACCGATTTGATTGCCTGTTTGCCTTTTCACCTTGCCAAACACTATGACTTAGCCATTTATGAAATGCCTTTTGAATTACCGCCTGTAGAATATTTCTTGTATTGGCATGTAAGTGCCGACCACGACTATGCTCACATGTGGATGCGCGAACAGATTATGGAAGTGGCCAGTGCCTTCAAACCACATTAAAACCTCATATCCGTAAGCAACAGTGTTCTTCCGTAAAAAGCCCTTAAGAGGGCTTTTTATTTATCCAGTAGCACAGTCTCAATATTATGGTTATTTTTTTAAATACCTAAGTATCAGTTAACAGATTTTACCTTTTTAGTTTTTGGCGTTTAATTAAGTCCGAACACGATCTACTTTAATTTTATGCTCGAGGAATTAACCATGTTGAAAATCGTTAAAGCTTCCATTGTTGTTGCGGCTTCTATCGGTGTTACAGGTCTAGCACACGCAGACGTAAACGAAGCACTAGCTAACATTTGTACTATCGTTCAAGCGGACGACAAAGGCGAATTGCGTAAAAAAATGAGAGCTGTTGAATCAGATTACAGCCTTAAATTAAGAGACTACTACGCGGGTGTTAGTTGTGGCGGAAACAGCCTAATTAGAACGGCACTACTTAATAATGCCGTAGAGTCAGGTGAACTTCTTGTGAAGAAAATGCCTAAGAGTGATTTAGAAGCGCCAGAAGCTGACGGCAAGACTCTGTTAGCTTGGGTAGCTGAAAACGGCTTACAAGACAGTCCAATTGCAGCAGTAATTAACGGCCGTCTATAACGAATTTTAACAAAATTCACACCATGTGATATCAGTTCAACATGGTTGCAGAGAAATCTGCGCTTTAGAAGGCGGCCTACGGGCCGCTTCTTCTATTGTGGTTACGAAAATCTGCAATTAAAGACGTAAAACTGTTTCAGACACTACGCAGTAATGACATACGCCATTATTCATCTGTACTTTTTATAATAAATCCCAGCCCTTTTAAAGCTATCCCTTACAAAGCATTTACGTTGACCAAAAGTCATAAGTTCTTACTACTTGTCTAACTATTTAGTCAATATCACCATAACCTTATTCAGTGAAAACCCAACCTATTGAATAGTATACACATTTGTTTTGGCGCGTATTCTGCTCTATCCCTCGTACTTATAATCTAAAGGGACACGTTGATGAACTATTTATGTGCTATTAGCTTAGTGTTAATGACATTTACCGTAACTGCCAACTCGTTTGCAAACGAAAATAAGACATATGATGAACAAACACACAGTATTGCTCTTGACGAGTTAGTTATTGGCGGTACGCTTACCCTTCCAACTCAACCCAAAAGTAACGCTCTGGTGATAATGATTTCAGGCAGTGGTCCACAAGATCGCGATGAAACCCTATTTGGCTTTAAAGTATTCAAAATCATCGCAGCGCACTTAGGGGAAAAAGGCATAGCCAGTTTCCGCTTTGATGATAGAGGCGAAGGCGAAAGCACGGGTGATTTCACCCAGACAACACTCAACGACCATGTGAGTGATATAAATGCAATTATTAATTATTTTAAAAGCTCGTCTCCAAATCGCTACGAGACATTTATTTTACTTGGGCACAGTCAAGGAGGCATCGTCAGTGGCAAAGTTGCACGAAAAAATTACAATGTAAAAAAGCTAATTTTAATGGCAGCACCGTCAGTGCCCATAATTGATTTAGTGCTTTATCAAGTAAGGCAAGAATTAATTGACCAAGGGCTTAATCACGGATTAATTGAACGTGAAGTGTCAGCGCACCATAAATTAATGCATGCACTTGTTGAGGGTGAAAAAGTAGCGCAATCTATTGCATTATTTTACGACACTGCCAAATTATTACAGTTAGCTCAACAGCCACTCGATGCAACACAACTAGAATCAATTGCACTAGATAAAACAGAAACGTTTAAAACTATTTATCAATTGCCTTCACTGACCTCTTTTCTATATTACGATCCTGCCAATGACTACGAAAAATTAACTATACCTGTACTTGCGCTGTTTGGAGGAAATGACATGCAAGTTACAATTGCACAGAACAAAGACAAAATGGAGAGGGCATTGCTAAACGCTCGTACTCCCTACCAATTTGTTACCTTTGATGACGCTAACCATTTCTTTCAACAGGCCCAAACAGTTCAAAAACAAGAATATGAAGCCCTCGATAAACAATTTGTAGTTGGCTTTTTAGACGAGCTGTCAAACTGGATTTTAAAAGGCTTATAAGCGTCGTATACAACGCGTTAAGCAAACTACTTAGTAGGTGATTTCCTTTCAACTGCGAATTAACGAGGGAAAATCTTCAGAATTGATACTGAATATTCCCTCAACGTCCCCTTTTTAGGCTCTCCAAAAACCAGAAAATGGCTCAGATACCTGATAAGTTCGATACCTGAAATTATCCAATTATTGCCATTTTTTTATTAAAAAATAAAAAAAAGCCTTTTTTTTGCACATTTTTTCGCTTGTCACCTGGCATTTATTTATCCAACCCTCAGATCACGCTAGCCCTTTTATACCAAAGGCTAAGAGCAGATTCCTCAAATCCTAGACTTAAGTCTTATGTATTAAAAAACATACCCTGTTATCTGTGAGTATGTTTTTCATTCAATCTGATTGTTTTTTAATTAATCCCGAACAGACAAACAACTAACCAATTACGAAGGAAATTTAACCATGTTGAAAATTGTTAAAACTTCTCTAGTCATCGCCGCTTCTACTTTAGCTTTCTCTAACGCAGCGCAAGCTAACGATATTAATGAAGCCCTTGCTAACATCTGCACCATCGTTCAAGCGGACGATAAAGGTGAACTTCGCAAAAAAATGCGTAGTGTACAGTCTGACTTTAAACTAAAGCTTCGCGATTACTATTCAGGTATCTCATGTGGTGGTCAGAGCTTAATCAGAACTGCCCTAACTAATAACGCTGTCGAAGTAGGCACGCTTTTAGTTAAGAAAATGCCTAGCAAAGATTTACAAGAGCCAGAGGCAGATGGCAAAACGCTACAGGCGTGGATTGCTGAGCAAGGCCTTCAATCATCACCTATCTCAGCTGAGCTGAATGAGCGTATATAATAACAAAATCACATAGCCATGTGACAGGTTTCAACATGGTGGCAGTGTAAGCTGCACTTAAGGCTCCTTTAAGGAGCCTTTTTCTTTTGTCTAGCCTACTTATTTGTTCTTACCCATTATCTGCACATCAACAGCCTATCGGTAACACCTAGCCACCGATTAATACACCAATTCGTCCATCAAGCAAAGCACACGCGACTCAACATAAAACTATAACGCATTGATATTTATATATTTACTCACAAAACAACCAACATAACGTATTAGTTCCAATACCCCGTTATCCTATAGCATGTTTTTCAATCAGTTGGTTGAGGGTTTAATACATCTCAACGAACAGACATTAATTTAACTCAAACCAATCGAAGGAATTTAACCATGTTGAAAATTGTTAAAACTTCTCTAGTTATCGCCGCTTCTACTCTAGCTTTCTCTAACGCAGCACAAGCTAACGACATTAACGAAGCTCTTGCTAACATCTGCACCATCGTTCAAGCGGACGACAAAGGTGAACTTCGCAAAAAAATGCGTAGTGTTCAGTCAGACTTTAAATTAAAGCTTCGCGATTACTACTCTGGCATCAGCTGTGGTGGTCAGAGCCTTATCAGAACAGCCCTTACTAGCAATGCGGTTGAAGTAGGCACGCTACTGGTTAAGAAAATGCCAAGTAAAGACCTACAAGAGCCAGAAGCAGATGGCAAAACACTTCAAGCGTGGATTGCTGAGCAAGGCCTGCAAGGTTCACCTATTTCTGAAGAGCTAAACGGCCGTATCTAAGCCCTGTTAGCTAAAAAATTATCACGCCATGTGATGAACGATTCAACATGGTAGCGGCAGGATGCCGCTCTGAAGGCTCCTTTAAGGAGCCTTTTTCTTTTGTCTAGCCTACTTATTTGTTCTTACCCATTATCTGCACATCAACAGCCTATCAGTTACACCTAGCCACCGATTAATACACCAATACGTCCATCAAGCAAAGCACACGCAACTCAACATAAAACTATAAAACTATAAAACTATAAAACTATAAAACTATAAAACTATAAAACTATAAAACTATAAAATATTGATTTTATTGCACTTAATAATAAAACAATCAATATAACGTATTAAATCCTATACCCCGTTATCCTATAGCATGTTTTTCGATCAGCTGGTTTAGGGTTTAATACATCTCAACGAACAGACATTAATTTAACTCAAACCAATCGAAGGAATTTAACCATGTTGAAAATTGTTAAAACTTCTCTAGTTATCGCCGCTTCTACTCTAGCTTTCTCTAACGCAGCACAAGCTAACGACATTAACGAAGCTCTTGCTAACATCTGCACCATCGTTCAAGCGGACGACAAAGGTGAACTTCGCAAAAAAATGCGTAGTGTACAGTCAGACTTTAAATTAAAGCTTCGCGATTACTACTCTGGCATCAGCTGTGGTGGTCAGAGCCTTATCAGAACAGCCCTTACTAGCAATGCGGTTGAAGTAGGCACGCTTTTAGTTAAGAAAATGCCAAGTAAAGACCTACAAGAGCCAGAAGCAGATGGCAAAACACTTCAAGCGTGGATTGCTGAGCAAGGCCTGCAAGGTTCACCTATTTCAGAAGAGCTAAACGGCCGTATCTAAGCCCTGTTAGCTAAAAAATTATCACGCCATGTGATGAACGATTCAACATGGTAGCGGCAGGATGCCGCACTTGAAGCCCCTAAAAGGGGCTTCGCCCTTTCTAGTAATCTCAAATTACCACTTTCAAATGTAGTATCCGCTAATCAAAAAAAACAATGAATTTCTATATTGCTAAATATCTTTTGATATTGTGCACTCACCATTTTCGGTTTGGTTCCAATTAACGTCTATTCTCTTTGCTCTTGTGATATACCCAAGGAGTAAGCCGTTACTGTGAAAATATCGGGCTGTGCATCAGTGCATTAGAAAGTATAAATATCAGCGGGTATAGCCGTGGTTATACTAGATTGCGATGGCTGTAATAGTAGGGTTTACATAATCAGTGTCAGCAAACAATTTATTTTTGTATAAAGGCAATACGTAAAAAAACCGAGCCAAAAGGCTTTACAGGATAACCTGTTAACCTTGAGAACTCGGTTTGGGTTTCTTTATAAGGCCAAGCGAAATACAAAGTACTCGCTTCACATGTGAATTACATCAGCACGCAGCCTTTGTCAAAAACAATTACTCAACAGCGAACATACTTTCAGGCATGGCCATTAGGTTGTCTGCACCTGACTGCATAGCCGATACTAGCGAACGGGTACGTGTTAACAAACGATCAAAGTAGAACCCGCTGGTAAGCAGTTTACTTTTATAGAAGTCCGTTTCAGTGGTACCTGCATCCAATTGTTCTTGCGCTTTGACAGCCATTTTCAACCAGAAATACGCTACTGTGACATAGCCTGAATACATAAGGTAGTCGACTGAAGCCGCGCCAATCTCATCAGGGTTAGATGCCGCCGCTTTACCAATATCCAGGGTAATTTGTTGCCATTCATCTAAATGTGAATTAAGTGCATTAGTCCATGCGCTAAACTGTGCTTTGTCGCGAAGGGAGTGGCAATAATCACGTACTTCTTGGACAAACACATTGAGCAATTCACCATTGGACCCCATAACCTTTCGGCCAAGCAAATCTACAGCCTGAATGCCTGTTGTGCCTTCGTACATGGTACAAATGCGCGTATCACGGGCCAACTGCTCCATGCCCCACTCTTTTATAAAACCATGACCGCCGTAAACTTGCATTCCATAGCTGGTAGCCTCTTGTGCAGTCTCAGTGAGGAACGCTTTTACTATTGGCGTTAAAAAGGCTAACTTGGCTTCTGCCATTTGCTTTTCGGCTTCATCGTCACCATAAAGAGTGACGTCAACTAACTGCATACAATACGCTGCCAGTACCCGATTGCCTTCAGCGAATGCTTTTTGAGTTAGCAACATACGACGAACATCAGGATGGACAATGATTGGATCAGCCGGACCATTCGGATTTTTACGCCCGGTCAATGAACGAAACTGAATGCGATCTTTGGCGTAACGAAGTGCGCCTTGGAACGCCGCTTCTGTTGACGCCAATCCTTCAAGACCAGTACCAATTCGCGCAGTGTTCATAAAGGTAAACATACAGTTAAGTCCGCGATTCGGCGGCCCAATTAAGTACCCTTTTGCCCCATCAAAATTAATTACACACGTTGCGCTGGCTTTGATACCCATCTTGTGTTCGATGCTTCCACAACTTACTGCGTTGCGATCCTGCTTCTCTCCGTCATCAGACACATTAAACTTAGGCACCACGAACAAGGATATGCCTTTCGTACCTTCTGGCGCATCAGGTAGCCGGGCAAGTACGATATGTACAATATTGTCCGACATATCGTGTTCACCAGCAGAAATAAATATCTTTGTACCCGTTAGGCTATACGTACCGTCTGCTTGTGGTTCGGCGCGGCACTTAAGCATGCCAAGATCAGAGCCACAATGGGCTTCGGTCAAACACATAGTGCCCGTCCATTCACCACTCACTAGCTTAGGTAAGAACATGCTTTGCAGAAGTTCAGTACCGTGCGCTTTTATAGTAGCCATACAGCCCTGACTTAAACCTGGGTACATCGCCCATGAGTGGTTTGCACCTGAAAACCACTCCGCAATAATTGACGCAAGAGAGTAAGGCAGTGCCTGACCACCAACTTCTTCTGGGTGAGACATACCAGGCCACCCACCTTCTACATAGGTTTGATAGGCCTCTTTAAAACCGGCAGGTGTAGTGACTTCACCGTCTTCCCATTTACACCCCTCTTCATCACCTGAGGCATTAATGGGAGCCAGTACGTTTTCAGAAAACTTAGCCGCTTCGGCAAAAATAGCTGACACAAGATCTTCAGAGGCTTCATCGAACCCTAGCTTCTGATAGTGTTGCTGATAATTTAGTAGCTCATGCGTTACAAACATGGCGTCACGTTGTGGAGCTTTATAACCTTCCATACCCAATACCTATATAACTTCAAATAAACCTGCAGCGCCCATGCCGCCACCGATACACATAGTGCAAACAACAAATTTCGCACCGCGTCGTTTACCTTCGATGAGCGCATGACCCACCATACGCGCACCGCTCATGCCGTAGGGGTGACCAATCGAAATGGCACCGCCGTTTACGTTTAATAATTCATCAGGAATGCCGAGCTTGTCGCGGCAATAAAGTACCTGTACTGCAAACGCTTCGTTAAGCTCCCATAGACCGATATCGTCCATGGTTAATCCATGCTGCTTTAACAGCTTTGGAATGGCGAATACTGGCCCAATTCCCATTTCATCTGGTTCACATCCAGCCACTGCTATGCCGCGGTAAACCCCTAGCGGTTGTACGCTGCCCTTCGACGCTGAATGTTCATCCATAATCACTGTCGCGCTGGCGCCATCTGATAGCTGACTGGCATTACCTGCAGTGATACACCCACCCTCAATCACAGGGTTAAGTGCCGTTAAGCCTTCTAGCGTAGTTTCTGGACGGTTACCTTCGTCTTTTGACAAGGTCACTTCGCGTTCAGAGGTTTCACCAGTTTCTTTATTAAATACTGTCTGCACTGCGGTAATTGGCACTATTTCATCATCAAACTTGCCCGCTTGCTGTGCAGCAGCCGTGCGCATCTGGCTTTGAAAACCGTATTCATCTTGCGCATCGCGACTGATGTTGTAGCGTTTACCTACAACTTCCGCGGTTTGCAACATAGGCATATAAATGTCTTTGTGCTTAGCCACCAAAGCAGGATCAACTGCACGAAAGGTATTCATGTTTTTGTTCTGAACTAACGAAATTGAGTCCAGGCCACCGGCAACCATAATATTCGTCTCACCAGTTCTGATCGAATTAGCAGCGGTAGCAATGGCATACATCCCAGAACTGCATTGTCTGTCCAGTGTCATACCTGCTACCGTGACGGGTAAATCACCAGCCAATCCAGCCAAGCGACCAATGTTCATGCCGCCACTACCCTGAGTCAGCGCTGACCCCATTACCACATCATCCACATTTGAAGGATCAATACCGGCGCGCGCCACCGCATGTTTAATCGCATGTCCACCTAAAGAAGGTGCGGGTAAATTATTTAATGCACCTTTGTAGGCACGGCCAATGGGCGTTCTCGCGGTAGAGACAATAACTGCATCACGCATAATGTGTTTTCCTTCTTCTCGGCTTATCGTTTATACGTTTTAAAACTGCCGCCTTGCTGCGCCAATTTCACCAATAGGTTGCTGGGTTCAAGCCACATTTTTCCGTAGTCACCTAGCCTATCGCGATAAGTCGACAATTTGTCCACTATCTGCGCTAATCCCACTTCGTCGGCATAGTGCATTGGACCACCGCGGTACACAGGGAAACCGTAGCCGTATACATAAATAACATCGATATCACTGGATTTTGCAGCAATACCTTCTTCTAAAATACAGGCACCTTCGTTGATGAGGGTATAGAGTACGCGAACCAAAATTTCCTCATCGCTGATATCGCTGCGTTGGGTCACACCTAATCTCGCGGCTTCTTGTTTAGCAATGTCTAACACTTCCGGATCAGGTATAGGTACCCGACTTCCCGGTTCATAATTATATACACCCCGACCAGTTTTAAGGCCGTTTCGCCCCATCTCAACCAGACGGTCGGCGACGGCGCCATAGGCAGGATCATGTGCAATATACTCCTGGCGTGATTGGCGTACGTAGTATCCAATGTCTAACCCGGCCATATCGCCCATTGTGAATGGTCCCATCGGCATACCGAATTCAGTAAGTACACGGTCAACCTGTTCTGGGGCGGCACCTTCTAGTAACAAGCGGTTCGCCTCTCGTCCGTAGGGCTCAATCATGCGATTACCAACGAAGCCAAAGCACACGCCAACCAATACGGCCACTTTCTTAATGCGCTTTGCCATCTTCATGCAGGTTTTAATGACTTCGGGAGACGTTTTCTGTGCCTTTACCACTTCCAGTAGCTTCATCACATTGGCTGGTGAGAAGAAATGAAGGCCGATAACGTCTTCAGGACGTGAAGTCGCTGTAGCAATTTCATCTATATCAAGGGTTGATGTATTGGAAGCGAGAATAGCTCCGGGTTTACAGACTTTATCCAACGTAGAGAAAACGGCTTTCTTTACTTCCATTTTCTCAAACACCGCTTCAATGACGAGATCCACATCGGCCAAATCATCATAGGAAGTAGTACCGCTGAGTAGCGCCATACGGCTTTCTACCTGGTCTTGTGTCAACTTGCCTTTCTTCGCGGAATTTTCATAGTTTTTGCGAATTAATGCCAGGCCCTTTTCCAACGCCTCTTCTTTAAGTTCAAGCATTGTGACGGGAATTCCGGCGTTAGCAAAATTCATTGCAATACCACCGCCCATAGTACCTGCACCAATAATCGCGACCTTTTCAATACTGCGCTCAGGGGTGTTTTTATCAAAGTCGCTCACGTGCCCGGCTGCCCGCTCGGCAAAGAAGAAATGCTGTTGAGCTCTAGCCTGCGGCGTATTCATGCATTCCATGAACAGTTTGCCTTCGTTTTTAAGGCCATCGTCAAAGGCTAATGTGTAGGCGCCACGCACGGCTTCAATACACTTCAACGGCGCAAAAAAGCCACGTGCGGCTTTTTTGGTCTGTGCAGTAACCGCCTCAAACACCGCTTGCGTTTCCGGTGACAATGACAGGCTGATATCACAGGTACGTTTTATGGCATTGTCTGGTGTCAGTGAACTGATATACGCCATGGTATCGGCTGAAAGCTGTTCAGGCTTTTCTGATATTTTGTCAAAAACGCCAGGTAATTTACGCACGGAGGTAGGCTTACCTGTCACTATCATTTCGAGCGACGTTTGAGGGTCTGCTAGACGTGGCAATCGCTGCGTTCCGCCCGCTCCCGGTAAAATACCTAAATTAACTTCAGGCAATCCCACTTTGTTGTCGGCAAACGTTATTCTGTGATGACACGCTAACGCGACTTCAAGGCCGCCACCAAACGCTGGTCCAGGTAAAACCGCAACAACTGGCTTTGATGCATTCTCAATTTTTTCGAGTACTTCAGGTAGCATGGGCGAGAGATCCCCCCCAGCAAATTCGCTGATATCTGCACCACCTGAGAAAATAGGTAGCGAAGAAGTAATCACGATAGCCTTTACGCTATCATCACTGAGCGCGTTAGTAATACCGTCAATGAGACCAACCCGAAGTGCACGGGATAGCGCATTTACGGGAGCACTTTGCATTGTCAACGTAGCTACACCCTGTACAACCGCATAGGCGACTACTTGATTTTCCGTCTGTGTCATAACCATGTCCTGTTTATCACGTTAATCGGATGTTATTGCAGTGTTGTCAATCATCCAAGTTTATTGGTGTTATAGACATTCATCACAATATTTAATATTGACCAGCAATACCTTTGCGTCTGCGATAACTACTGGTTTTGCCCTCTCACCCACTGTCATTGCTCACTTGAGGAAAATTTGACAGCAAACAAAACCAGTGTTTTTGTTAACAGCAAGGAATTAATATTCACAATTCATTTACAAAGGAAGGTTTGTCATGCAAGTGCTAAAAACACCGCCAAGTGCGTTTTCAGCGATTAAGGACTTCCCCTACTCGCCGCATTACGTTCAGGTTACCGACACAGTTAGCAGCGAAATTTCTATGGCGTATTACCAGGCAGGCCCAAAAAACGGTCATACTGTTTTACTCGTTCATGGAGAACCCACCTGGGCGTATTTGTATCGCAAAATGATCCCAATCTTGGCTCAAGCTGGATTTAACGTGCTTGCTCCAGATTTAATCGGTTTTGGCCGCTCCGATAAGCCAATCAGGCACGACGACTACACCTATGCGCGTCATGTAATCTGGCTTAAGGAGTGGTTTAACCAAGTGGTAAATGGATCCGCTACCCTTTTTTGCCAGGATTGGGGTGGATTACTTGGCTTGCGATTAGTGGCAGATATGCCGGAACGATTTAGCGGCGTCATGGCGTCTAATACCGGCTTACCAACCGGTGACATTCAACCTAATGAAGCATTTGTAAAATGGCGGCGCTTTTCTCAGGATGTGACTGAATTCCCGGCGTCGGGTATAGTTAAAGGGGCAACAGTCAGTGAATTATCCAAAGCCACCCTTAACGCCTATGACGCGCCTTTTCCCGATGAGCGCTACAAGGCTGGCGCCCGAGTATTTCCGTTACTTGTGCCGGCCAGTCCCGACAATCCGGAATCGCAGAGCAATCGCGAAGCGTGGAAACGCCTGAAACTGTTCAAAAAGCCCTTTATGACTGCGTTTAGTGACAGTGATCCGGTCACTGCTAATGGCGATAAGCTACTCCAATCTCTCATCCCCGGGTGCGATGGAATCAAACACACCACTATTAAGCGGGCTGGCCACTTTGTTCAAGAAGACAAAGGCGAAGAACTGGCTCATTTACTCATTCAGTTTATTAAAACAACACACAAGTTATAGGAGCTACTATGGATGCGCTATTAGATTTTACCGGCAATGCAGTACTAATCACCGGTGCAGGCAGCGGATTTGGTCGGTTACTTTCTCTCGGATTAGCGAGTCGCGGTGCTAAACTTATACTCAGTGATATCAATGAAACGGCTCTGGAAGAAACCCGCAAGGATGTCAGTGGTCTCACCGAAGTGGTTACGCTGGCGGGCAATATCGCCAATGAGGCGCTTAATAAGGAACTTGTCGAGTTGGCGATATCAACGTTCGGCCGCTTAGATATTGCCGTGAACAATGCCGGTATAGCCCATAATCCCGCCCCACTTCATCAAATGACTGAAGCCATTATGGATAGCCAGTTTGCGGTAAATGTGAAAGGGGTGATGTTTGGGATGAAGTATCAAATACCTGTCATGCTTGAGCAAAAGCAAGGCCATATACTCAATGTAAGTTCGCTTGCCGGATTAGGCGGCGCACCCAAAGGCGGCGCTTATGCGGCGGCAAAACATGCAGTGTCAGGCGTCACCCGTACCGCTGCAGTGGAGTATGGACGTAAAAACGTGCGGGTAAATGCAATATGCCCTTTTTACAGTCCAACTAATATACTGAATTTAGATGGCTACAATACGCCTGAAGCGCGTGAACAACTTGGTATGGGTAGCCCAATGAAACGCTTGGGAGCCCCTCAGGAAATAGTCAATACTATGATGCTCATGCTATCTCCTGGTAACAGTTACATGAACGGACAAACCATAGCGGTAGATGGTGGTGTTACCGCGTGGTAAATAAACGTATTAAATTAGATACTCATGTATGAGACACCATGTTTTGTTTTCACTATCAATGGGGTGTAATTAACGGGAACAAACAAAACCGATTAAAGAGGCGAGTGCAACCGCCTCTGCAATCGTTCTGAAATTGCCCTGTAGAGAAGCATGAGAATCCCATGAAAGCACTTTGTAGAAGCATTATCGTTAGCACGTGTATTACTGGACTAGCCGTATTGTCTTCGAATGCCTTCGCGGGTACAGAATCAAACAATTTCAAAGCGGCTATGGATATCCAATCTAGTCAGCTAAAAATAAAAAAAGTACGTAACGACAGAAAATTCTCTTCTCACTCTTTAAAATATTTTGTTGCTACCTCAGTTAAAAAAACCTCAAAACAGGTTGCTCCTCACGTTATTCAACGGGTTCTTCCTACCCAGTTAAATAGCGCACATTAAGTAACATCCCTAGCGCCTTTGCGTTTTGGCGCCTCCTTAGGCACCTCACTACTATTTCACCTTCACCTCATCTGACTTAGAAATATATACACTGGTCTAGTCCAGTGAATACGTATGCATCACGTTTAATAGTTGAAAATAAAATGTAAACATTATGTTTATTGCGAATCCCTATTATCCGCCTTTTAGGAACCCCAATGAAAATAAAGTTTACTCCCGTACCCAAGCAGACTCTGGCTATTTCCACCTTGCTGCTCAGTGCCGCCACTTTCCAATCTCATGCCGACGTTATACTCCATGCTTTTAACTGGCAATATTCAGATGTAGAAGCCAAGGCACAGGAAATTGCTGATTTAGGCTATAAGAAAGTATTGGTATCTCCGGCCTATAAATCAACAGGTGACCAATGGTGGGCCCGCTACCAGCCACAAGATTACCGCGTGATAGACAATCCTTTAGGTGATACCGATGATTTTCGCGATATGGTAAATGCCCTTAACGCAGTGGGTGTAGAAACCTATGCTGACATTGTATTTAATCATATGGCGAATGAGGCCTGGAAACGCGATGACCTTAACTACCCAGGGTCTGAGGTGCTTTCTCAGTACGCCACCAATACTACTTATTATCAAAGTATCACCTTGTTTGGTGACGTGAGTTCCGGTTTATTTAATGGTGGAGATTTTCACGGTACGTACGATCAAGGTGGGCCACAGTGTATTTCTAATTACAGTGACGTGGGTGATGTGCAGTACAATCGTTTATGCGGCGGGGCTCCTGATCCAGGCCTGCCGGATTTAGACCCAAATAACTGGGTGGTAAGCCAACAAAAATCTTACCTACAAATGCTTAAAAATATGGGCGTGACCGGATTTCGCGTAGACGCTGCTAAACACATGACCAATTATCACATTAATGCCGTTTTCGACAGCACGATTAAAAACGGCGTTCATGTATTCGGTGAAATCATTACTACTGGAGGGGCAGGCAGTAGTGAATATGATAATTTTCTTGCACCTTACCTGTCATCAACTGGCCATGGCGCATATGACTTCCCCTTGTTCGCCCAACTACGTAGTGCTTTTGGCTTTGGCGGTTCAATGAACGCACTGGTTGCTCCGGGAGCCTATGGTCAAGCTCTCCCCAGTAATCAAGCTATTACTTTTAGTATTACTCACGACATCCCGTTAAATGATGGATTTAGATATCAGCTAATGGATCCCACCGACGAGCACTTAGCCAATGCTTATGTACTTGGCAGAGATGGCGGGGTTCCACTGCTCTATTCCGATCACAATGAAAGTGGTGATAACCGATGGGTAGACTTGTATAAACGTGCAGATATTCAAGGCATGATCACCTTCCATAACGAGACACAAGGACACGCTATGCAAGTGGTCAGTTATAACGACTGTCTGATTTTATTTAAAAGAGACCACAAAGGTGTTGTTGGTATTAATAAATGTGAAAATGGGCAGGATATCTGGGTAGACACGGCAGCCGATAATTTGTGGTGGTATAGAAACTACCGAGATACATTGAGCAACGATGTACAATATATCACCAGCCAGTGGCACAAGTTTTATGTACCAGGTCGCAGTGCGCGTATGTGGTTGATGGAATAGCTTTCAAAACTAACTAAACACATTATTCATGCCCAGCTCGCTTTACTCAGTTCGCTGGGCATACTTACACTTTATTTTTTGCGTTACGGCAAAATAACCATTTTGCCTTTTACTTCACGTTGCATCACTTTCGCCATGGCTTTCGTGGCCTGCTCAAGGGGTAAGGCTTCATCAACCACCACTTTCACTTTTCCTTGCACATACCAGGTGAGGAGTTCCTGCATGTTTTCAGCAAACCCTTTAGGGTCGTGCTGAGTAAACGAGCCCCAGAAAACGCCCATAACGGAATACCCTTTTACCAGCGCCAAGTTAACCGGGAATTTAGGGATTTCGCCACCGGCAAAACCGACCACGAGTAAGCGCCCTTCCCACGCCATACTGCGGCTACAGGCGTGGAAGGTATCGCCGCCAACACATTCATAGACAACATCGACTCCTTTGCCACCGGTGACTTCTTTAAGGGTTTCCTTTAAGTCTTTCTCTTTGTAATTAATCAGTACATCAGCGCCATGTTCTTTAGCTAATGCGAGTTTCTCTTCTGTGGAACACACCGCAATTACTTTTGCGCCCATGATCTTGCCAATTTGCACTGCCGCCAGCCCTGTCCCCCCTGCTGCCCCAGTGACCACCAAGGTTTCACCAGGTTGTAATTTTGCTCGCTGTTTTAATGCGTGATGCGCAGTGGCGTGTGCGGTGACCAGTGCAGCAGCTTCTGTTACCGGGATCGCATCAGGCAATGGCATTACATGGGTAGCAGGAATAAGGGCTTTTTGTGCATATCCCCCAAGATTTGACAAGGCAATAACCCGTTGACCTTGTTTTAGGTGACTGACGCCCTCACCAATTTCAGCGATGGTGCCTGCTACTTCATTCCCGGGTATAAAGGGAAACTCAGGCTGCAATTGATATAAGCCCTGAACTAAAAGCCCATCAGGAAAATTCACCCCGGCAGCCTCTACATTCACAACCACGTGGCCCTTTTTCACTACTGGGTCGGGCACGTCCTTACACTTTAGATCATCAATAGGTCCAAATGCTTCGCATACTATTGCTTTCATAAATTCTCCGTAATTACCATCAGTGCGTACAATACACCGTTAGCATAATCTGTATTAACCTAGGCAGGCGATTCACCTTGTTTGCGATAAGCGCCAACTGGTCTGTTCATAGTTCCTGATTAATCGTTTGGTTGGCTATTTGCGCAAGCGGACGCACCATCGCCCCCAGTTGCATCGCTTTTTCGCTGGAAGCGTTGCCATCGTGCGCGCGTTTCACTACGCCTTGTAAAATAGCCGCCAATCTAAAAAAGCTGAATGCCAAATAGAACGTCCAGTTACTGATACTTTCAATGCCACGCCGTCGACAATACGACTGCACGTATTCTCGCTCGCTAGGTATCCCCAGCGCCGCGCGATCCAATCCGCCTAACCCTGCGGCATGTGCAATGTCTGATGGTAAACGCAATTGCATACATTGATAGGCCAAATCAGCGTAGGGATGCCCTAACGTAGAAAGTTCCCAATCCAATACCGCCACAACACTAGGGTGATCACTGTCAGTCATATCAAACATCATATTGTCGAGTCTGAAATCACCGTGTACTAGTGCAATTTGGCCGTCATCCTCAGGCAAATGAGACTCCAAATACGTAATAAGCGACTCAATTTCTTCGATATGTTCAAGTTCACTGGCGCGGTATTGTTTTGTCCAGCGACTGAGTTGACGTTCAAAATAACTGCCTGGCTTACCATAATCTGCCAAACCTATTGCGTTGATATCAACACTGTGTAGGGCGGCTAACACTCGGTTCATTTCATCATACATGGCACCGCGTGTGGCTGATGAGTTAATTTCAGGAAGCGCACTATTCCAGAAAATAGTGCCATCAACATAGGCCATAATATAGAACATACTGCCGATGACACGTGCATCCTCACATAAGTGATATACTTTGGGCACAGGTACATCCGTGCCTTGAAGCGCATGGATAACCCGAAACTCTCGGTCTACTGCATGTGCCGATTTAAGTAGCTTACCCGGTGGTTGGCGACGTAATACAAATACGCCGCTGTCCGTGGTTAATTTAAATGTGGGATTTGACTGACCACCTGCAAATTTATCTGCGGATTTTACCTTACCTATTTCGGGGCAGGCATCACTCAGATAGTTATTAAGTGCGTTTAAATCCAACGTATGAGGCGCTTTAGCTTGATGTTGAGCCACAGCCACTCCTTATGTATTTTTCTCTGCGATAAGGTTTCTGCCCAGTTGCATCATGTGTACCTGATCCGGTCCGTCTGCCAGCTTAATAGTACGAGCATAGGCATACATGGCGGATAACACAAAGTCTTGACTGGTACCTGCCGCGCCGTGCATCTGAATAGCCTGATCGATAACATTACACGCCATATTGGGCGCGACAATTTTGATAGCAGCAATCAGGTCGCGAGAGACTTTATTGCCGTAGCGATCCATCTTATCTGCCGCCTTAAGAGTTAATAAACGCGCCTGTTCAATGTCGCAATACATTTGTGCAATGCTCTCACGTACTGACTGCTGTTTACTAAGCGGTTTACCAAATGCCACCCGTTGTTCCACCCGTTCACACGCCAAATCTAGTGCGCGCTGAGCACAGCCAATCAAACGCATACAGTGATGAATTCGACCCGGCCCCAAGCGCCCCTGTGCTATCTCAAAACCTCTCCCCTCGCCAAGCAGTAAATTTTCTGCAGGTACTCTGACATTTTCAAATAACACTTCTGCATGACCAATTGGCTCGTCGTAATAGCCCATGGCGGACATAGGTCGAACCACAGTGACGCCCTTAGTATCCATAGGAACAAGGATTTGAGACTGCTGTTGATGACGGGGAGCGTCAAAGTCAGTCTTCCCCATTACAACCATAATCTTACAGTTTTCATTCATTGCACCACTGGTATACCATTTGCGACCGTTAATAACGTATTCATCACCCTCACGGGTAATGGACGTTTCAATATTAGTGGCATCACTGGACGCTACCGCGGGCTCGGTCATGGCAAAGGCAGAGCGAATTTCGCCGTTTAATAGGGGCTCTAACCATTGCTTTTTCTGCGCGTCGTTACCGTATTTCGCCAATACTTCCATATTCCCTGTATCAGGCGCACTACAGTTAAAAATTTCAGAGCTAAACAAGACTCGCCCCATTACTTCACACAGTGGCGCATATTCAGCATTAGTCAGTCCCGCACCGTAAGGCTTATATTCTTCAGGCAAAAACAAATTCCACAGTCCGGCGTCTTTCGCCTTTTTCTTTAAACTTTGCATCATGGCTGGGGTTTGCCAGCGATTCTCATTGTTTTCAACAGCCTCAATATATTCCTTCTCGATGGGATACACTTCCCGCTCCATAAAGGCGTTTAATTTATCCAAAAGTGACCGGGTCTTTTCATTGTATTCAAAGTTCATATCTACCCCAATTAGCTGTAGGTAATAGCGTGTAATCTATCCAACACATCAAGATGAGGCACGCTATTGAAGTTATTTAAATGAACACCTCGCGTATTGGCGAAGCATTGTGAAAAGCTGGCGTTGCGAATCTGCAAGTTCATATTAATTACCATGGCATCGTCATAGCCTAGAATTTGCTTTAACATCATGGCAATTGCACCACCTGAACTCACCACCAATACGCGTTCTGCATCCAGTGCTTGCAAGTGTTTAAATATGCGTGAAACTCGCTGTTCGAATTGCGGCCAGGTTTCGTCTAGCAAAGTCTCGTCTAAACGATTTTGTGACCAGGCTATCATTGCTTTTTTTAGCAGACGATAGTAATCAGATGACGATGCACCTTCAGGTACACTATGTTCAGGAAATTGTGTGAGAAACGCCTTAGCAACCGCTTGAAAATTAAATTCATTAAGGCCGCTGTCTATGGTCGCTTCTGGTAATTGATGAATGCTGGATCCAATGCCTTGTGCAATGCCCTCTTTGGTTTCGCGATGTCGAACCATATCCCCCATAAAAACCGATTCGAATTGGATCCCGCGATGTTTAAAGTAGTCACCCAGCCATTGTGCCTGCTGAGTTCCTAACTCGCTTAACTTATCGTAATTCGCTTTGCCAAAAGATGCCTGACCGTGACGAACCAAATAAATATCTGTCATAGCGCTCTCAGATGTTACCAGTATGTTAACTTAATAAATCCATAGTAAGGAAAGTCACACTATAAGTTTAATTGATATTTTGAATAACCATTCATCATGTGAAACTATGCAGATTGCTTTTGTTTTGTTTCGTTCAAGTTTGTGGAGTTTGGAGTCTTTATCGAATGTAAGGCTGTTGGCTAAGGATGAAAGGAAATTATTAACAAAAAACGTCGACGCATTACGCAATGCGCCGACCATTACACTGTTTATCGAACGCCAGCACTAAAAGGTGTTGAAAGCGAACCGTAAGAGGACGTCGCCACCTGGGTGTAGCCATTTTTGTGAGCGGTATCTCTGGTACGGTAGTTTAGATCAGTTTTGCGGATACCTAAGCGGTAACCTCGGTTAAATTCTTCTGCCATAGAAGCGGGACACGCATTGGGAAAGTCTTTTCCTTTTACGCCAAATTGATAGCCATTTTCATAAGTACAGAAAGTTTCGATACCAGCCATATAACCTTTTACAAAGTTAGCTTCACTTTCTTCAGTTAAGGCCAAGTCACACCCTTTCGCCAAGGAATAATAATGTGTGGCTAATTTTCCCTGACTTGCTACTTCAAAGCCAGTTTCCTGCCAAGAAGAAGGAGATATGCAGCTAATATCAGCAGTATTATTCGATGCAAAACAAAATGGCGCCATAACGCATGCCAAAATAGTGAGTAGCTTTTTCATGCAAAATATCCTTATTCAATCTCGTTTAACCAACAGTGAGTTTAAAAACCAATGTGCAGAACGCGGTGTAGCACCACTTATTTCTTTCTACTACTAGCTCGCTAACAGTCAGTATAGCGTTGTACAAAATTAATACAATAATGCTTGTAACTAATTCTTCGTGAGAGATTTTTTTCTTTTTAGTGAAGGCTTTTTAATCATCCGTATTATAAGACCACTTACCTGTCTGATGAATCTATTGCCTTTGCGTACCAAGCTTGTATTTGAATGTTTAAAAATACTGCCAATGAATTCGATGAAGTAGTGTGGGGAGACCTCCCCTACTTCATCAATTTTGTATTTTTTCCATGGAATACTGCGTGGCATTGGGAGATGACCGAAAGTGCTATGTGTTCAGGCAAATCGCCACCGATATCAAATCCCGCAGGACTAGCAAAAAATTCACAAAAGTCTGTTTTTGACAATCCTGCGAGCTCTAGGATTTCCTGTTTACGATGAAGTGGTCCCAACATAGCGATGTAAGTCAACTGGTGCTTACTCAATATCGCTAAGGCCTTGGCATCCACCTCGCGATGATGGGACATAAGTACAGCGGCGAGAACATTATGTTCAGCTAAATGGAGCGTCAACCCGTCAGCACAGGTATCATCGATAACATAATTGACTTCGGTGAAGTGCTCTACGCGGGCTTGCGCCGGCCTTGGATCCCATATACTAACTACCCAGCCTTGCATATTGGCTAAACGAGTCATAAAAGTTGCATCATACCCACCGCCTACCACAAGTAGGTGAATGGGGGGAAAAAAGCGAATGGACAGCGATGCATTGCCCTCGTGCTCGTAATAAGTGGCAACTTTTCTACTCACTTTACGTTTAGCGACTACTTTACAATGGCCACGTATCCCTTTTAAATCTGCCGTCCAATCACAGGCATTTCCTTTGGAAAGCACCTTACTCACATCATCCAATGCCAGATAACCATTACGCTTGTCCAAGGGAACCAAAGCGATGTGAACAATACCACCGCAACCTACTCCCAATTTAAAGGCTATATCCTGTTCGTCTTCGTCATCATAGGTCAACGTTCGAGGGGAGCCGTCAGTCATGACACGCTGTGCCTTTTTGACGATGTCGCTTTCCAGACATCCACCGCTCAATATACCCAGTTGATGTCCGGCATCGCTAAAAAGCATTAGAGCGCCAGCCTTCCGATAACAAGACCCTTCTGTTTTGAAGATAAAACCCAATACCCATTTATGATCTTCTTTAAGGGGTAACCACTGATTTAAAAGATGATTAATATGATTATTCATAGCGCTACCAAACTATTGCCATGCATATAGTGATGTTCATTAATATCAGGACTCCCGTTGTTTACTCATGCAGGCAGAAAGCTGGTTATATTATCAACAATAAAGCGTTGTTACTGTATAGCGGCAGGCTTTCCCCGTGATCAATTACCATCTATTGTCATTCTGACTGCCAATTAGGCTGTGATAAATTGGGTATCATAGGGCAAACTCCAATACAGAGTGGGTTGATTTTAGATAAATTCTGCATCTTGCACGATAAACAGGTTCTCTAAACACAATATACTTTTACAATGCGTTGATACTCTTTTCCTGTGTACAAACAAGCAATTATTACTCCCCTTTCCATGAGCGAGCTACTCAGTGTTTTTAAGGTATTTTTCCGTCAGGATTGCCACTTGTTGTGCCCATAATGCGTATCCTTTCGAGGAGGGATGAAACCCATCGTTAGCCATGAAACCACTCTGTTGCATTGAAGCAACCGACACATCATTCTCCATAATAGGTATAGCCAGATGGGTGGTATGTGGTAGCTTGTCGACACACCCCTTGAGCAGCTTATTTAAAAGTCGTGCGCGCAATCCAAGTAATGCCCGAAGAGGATGTGGTAGTGCGGGAAATAAGTGCATTGGCGGCAACGCAGTAAAAATAATCAGCTTGCTTGAAAACTTGGTAGTTAGCAGTGACACAATCTCATTGATATTACGTTTCCATCGCGTTAATGATGTAAATTTTGTCACATCGTTTACGCCCATCGAAATGAGTACCACCTCATAGTGCTGGGGAGGAAGCTGTGTGAGTACACTTACGATATCGCAACTTGTAAAACCAGTGGTCGCATTGACACTCAACTTGACATTTTGATTGGCTGTTAGCTGGCTGTGAAGTAGACCAGACAACGCGTTTTCTTGTGTTTTTGCGCCAACTCCAGCTGCGGCTGAATCTCCAATTACGAGCACACTCAGGCCCCGTTCATGCGCTGTAAGGTGTCCAAATTCACGTTTACCTTCTGGCTCGGGAAGGCGCAACGTTTTCTTTTTTACCCACATTGCCTGAAGGAGCACTAAAGGAAATAAGCCAATCAATACAACATTCTGTAGAAAAACATTGAAGTAGATCAATATCTTCATTCCCTCAAATCATTAGACTATTAAGCAGCTTCTAGATATTAGTGCACAAATACCATCATGATGACGACAACAGAACGCTCCAATCAAGCCCTTTCTCGGGTAATCAAATATGCTCAGCATGCGCCACGCTATACATCCTACCCTACTGCGCTGAAATTCGCGCCAGTAAACGATGATATTTTGCAAATTGCTAACAGAAATACTACGACAAATCGGGTGAACCTGTATGTGCATATTCCTTTTTGTAATACCCTCTGTTATTACTGCGGATGCAATAAAATTGTTACCCGTCATCCACATAAAGCGGACGAGTACTTAACTTATTTGGACAAAGAACTCACCGCAAAAGCTGAATTATTAATCGGTAAGCGTTTTGTATCACTGCATTTAGGTGGTGGCTCGCCCAGTTTTCTGAGTGAGAAACAACATATAGCCCTAATGGATATCTTGAGTAAACACGTTAAGTTTGACTCCCACGCAGAGCTATCTATTGAATTGGATCCCCGCAATGTAGATAAGGGTTATCTACAGAATTTGCGTAGCTTAGGCTATACTCGTCTCAGTTTTGGGTTGCAGGACACCGATTACCAAGTCCAGAAAATGATTAATCGCGTACAAAGTACTGCACACATTGCTGATCTTATGTTTGAAGCTCGTACACTGGGCTTTACCTCGATAAACCTCGATCTTATTTACGGCCTGCCCAGCCAAACACTCGACACGTTTAAAACAACACTCGCAGCAACAAAGGCGATGCAACCCGATCGCATTTCGTTGTTTAGCTATGCGCACCTCCCTGACCGATTTGCCGCTCAACGCAAGTTTGCTGACGAAACTTTGCCTAACGCCAGTCTAAAAGCACAACTCTATGACTATGCAGTCAGTACGCTCACAAAAGTGGGCTATGAGATGATTGGCCTCGATCACTTTGCAAAAGCAAACGATACCTTGGCAATTGCCAAGCACAATGAAAAATTACATAGAAACTTTCAGGGGTACACCACACAAGCCGACAGTGATCTTATTGGCATAGGGGTGTCGTCAATCAGTACAATTGGCAATGCCTTTGCGCAAAACCCAAAGGATCTTAACGCTTATTATGCACGCATTGATGCCCTCCAGCCCGCAGCATCAATTGGTCTTCAGTTGACTCGTGATGATTTAATTCGCCGCGATGTCATTGCCAGCCTTATGTGTAATTTGAAGGTCGACAAACGCGTGATTGAAGCGCGCTATGCATTAATATTTGATGACTACTTTGAACAGGCACTCGCTAATCTTACCCATATAGCTGAGGATGGATTAGTCATATTGAAAGAAGATGAAATTCGCATTCCTGAGCACGGTCGAATATTCAGTCGTGCTATTTGTGCCCGCTTTGATGCCTATTTAAATACCGAGGAAAAACTGGGGTGCTACTCTAAAGCAATTTGAATCGCGCCATAACGTTCATACCAACGTGCAAGTGCAACCGAGACAAGGAAAGTGAGCTGATACTGGCATACAGTAATTGTGGGCTTGCTTCCTTATTGTTTCCTTGAATAGCAAGGGTCAATAGCACTTTGGCACTTGGAAGCTGGGAGCAACCGTGCATTACTGGTGATATAGCCTGAATTTGGCAGGGCAAAGCATTCAAGATACTGGATGTGGTATTGTCTATTTCATGACACGTATCAATGCTTACGTCAGTTGCCTTGACTGAAAACCGACCGCTCTGTTGAGTAAGCGACAAGGGTGAAGTGATTAATGTATCGCGCGTAACGTAGACATTCACGCCCTCTACATTGACAATCACAACCTGAATTTCGTGCGCTTTTCCGAGTTCTTTTTCGGCTTCTTCAAGTTCTTCTCTTAACTCTGTGCCGTTTTGCGTACTCGCGCTGCAAACGTCTATAACTCCCTCTAGGGTGGCTGTCGGATCACCAACTTCAGTTGTTTCGAAAAGGTCATTAAGTACATCACCTGTAGTACCTTGTTTAACCGTGTTCCCTTGTGCAAAGTATACCAATTCATCACAAAATAAGGCCAAATCTTCAATGTCATGTGATACCACTATACACTTCAGCCCCGTATTCATGCATAGGGCTTTAAGGAACTGGTAAATCTTTCGTCGCGTGGCAATATCAATGGCACTAAAAGACTCATCAAGCAATAATAAGTCTGGGCCATTTACCAAGGCTCTGGCAATGGCAACCCGCTGTGCCTCTCCTCCCGATAAGGTCGAAACTGGCTTATCTAAAAGGTGATCACAACAACAACCTACTACTGCGTGGCTAATCGATATTGCGCCCTTTGTCGCGCGCAAAGTTGCCAGCTCAAGGTTGCCCTGCACATTCAGATGAGGAAACAACATGGCCTGTTGATAAACCATTCCAATACGACGTGATAAATTGGGCCACGATATCGACACGGAAGCTGCATCTTCAACGCCTGCCACTGCGCGTAAAAAGCTGCTTTTACCCGCCCCCGAAGGTCCCAATATACCCATCATTTTTGATGTAGATGCCATGGTTACGGCGGCTTCAACCCTGCCTTTAAAGTTAACCGATATCGCGATGGTCAAGTGTGTACTCCATCGTTTTCTCTTTGAGACACCATACCTAATCCATAATGATTGAACCGGTAGAGTACAGCGAGCAAGGCAAAGGAGAACACCAGCAAACACAATGATAAGCCGTGAGCCTTGTCATATTCTAACGCTTCGACGTGATCATATAAGGCAATAGACAATACTTGCGTTTCACCCGGTATGTTGCCGCCAATCATCAGAACCACACCAAACTCACCAATGGTGTGCGCAAAACTGAGTCCCAATGCCACCACAATATGTGATTTACAAAGGGGAAATACCACTTTCAACATGCGCTCAAAACGGCTCAAGTTTAAGGTCTTCGCCACCTCTAAATAACGGCTATCAAACTGAATAAACCCGCTGTACAAAGGTTGCAGAGCGAAAGGAAAAGAATAAATGACTGAACCTAACACCAGCCCTTCAAAACTAAACGCCAGTGTTTCGCCCGTCATTTGCGCCCAGAGCTGACCCAATGTGCCTTGTGGAGAAAAGGTAATGAGTAAATAAAACCCCAAAACCGTCGGCGGTAACACCAGAGGTAGTGCAAATAGCGCCATCAGCCAGGGTTTGCTACGCCCGTGCCAGTTGGCCAGTTTCCACGCCAGGGGCAAGGTAATCAACAACAAAATGACACTGGTCACCAGAGCAAGTTTTAGCGTAAGCCATACAGCACTTAACATGGGTGCGGTAAAAAGCGAACCAACTATATCCATTATGGCTCCTGCCCAGCGCTGTGCGGGCTTGATACTGCGTGATACCCCCACTTTTCCAGCGATTGCTGGACAGTGTTAGACAGCAGATATTGCACAAACAAGTGGCTCGCTGGAATGCTTGCCTGATTGATAGCGGATATATCGCTGGCTGCGTCAAACAAATTAGGTTGCAACTGTGCGCTTGCTTTACTGTTTATGATTAACGACTGAATGATGGGCTGGTGCAGTGCTTCTGGTATCACAATAACGTGATGAGAATGTTGTTGTCCAGCCACTAACGAATATGCCACCAGAGCGGCACTTGCGCTGCCAGTACTAAAAAACTGGTAGGTCTGTAATACATTCTTCCCCATCACTTTAGACTGGGCTACCTCTTCCCACAAATTCAAGGCATGTAGTGTATTTTCGGCTGCCACACCATAAGGCGCCAGCATTGGGTTGGCCAGTGCCAGCTTTCCCGCTTTTACACTAGCTCTTATCACTTTAACAATAACAGCCTGCTGTTCTTTTTGCGTCAGTGCTTCAAACTGATCTGGCAGGTCTGAAATGGAAGGAGAATACACTAACGCAAGCTGCCCTTTCGCGTAATCACGCAAGTTGTCTTTATGTACAATGGCGTTATCGACTAATGCCTGTGGTCTTTTGGTGTCTGCCGACAAAAAAACATCAAACTTTGCACCGTGTTGAATTTGCGCATACAGGGTACCACTTGATGAAACAGTGATGCTGACCTCAACGCCTGTTAGCTGAGTAAAACGGTGAGCAATAATTTTTAGTGGTTTAGCAAAATTGGCAGCCACCGCCACATGAATGGGAGGAGTCTCTATCTGCTGTACAGCATTGACACTACATGACAGTCCTATTAGTGAAAATCCCAACAGTATCGAGAGCAACCCCCGTGAATTAATCAAGGTTTTTGCATCCATTTTAGGGCAGCTTTATCATCGGTCTGCTTTGCTTCCACCCAAGTGGACTTTTCCCCTTTGAACTCTTTTTTCCACAGCGGTACCGATTGCTTGAGCATATCCATCAAAAAACACGCGCCATCAAAAGCAGCTTGGCGATGAGCGGCCGCCGTACCCACCCACACAATTTGTTCGTTATTATACAAGCGCCCTACCCGGTGCACAGTACCTGCACTATTAAGTGAAAAGCGTGACACCGCCTGCTCTACCAGTTTATGTAATGCATTTTCGGTCATGCCCGGATAATGCTCTAACTCTATACCATCAATACCACCAGACAAATTGCTATCGCGAACCAACCCCGTGAAAGTCACTATGGCCCCTGTATTACCTGAATCTTCATCTTGTGCTAGGTTTTTCAACCGCTCATACAGTTTATCTTGTGAAAAATCTTCTTGCTGAACAATGGCAAACACAGTTAGCCCCCTGTCACCGGTGGAAACAACGCAATTTCATCACTGTCTTTAATAGGGGTGTCTTTGCTGCACAACTGTTGATTTCGAGCGGTAAGCACACTAGGGGTGAGCGCCAGGTTCCAACCTGGACTGCGCGCGCGCAGTACACTGATCAACATTGCAATAGTGGCCCCCTCGTCAAGGGTAACTGTCACATCGGTTTCACCGGCGAGCTCTCTCGTTTGCGCAAAGGTTTTTACTGTTATTTGCAAGGGGTTGTTCATGATTCGACCGTCGCGGACCAATGGCCAGTTTTACCGCCTTTCTTTTCCACAACCCGTATGTCAGACAGCGTCATCCCGGGATCGATAGCTTTACACATATCAAACAAGGTGAGTAATGCTACGTTGACCCCAGTTAGCGCTTCCATCTCAACGCCGGTTTTTCCGGTGAGTTTACAATAGCAGGTCGCTTTAATACGCCCTTTTTCTGCTTCTATATCAAAGTTAATGTCTACTTTTGACAAGGCTAACGGATGACAAAGCGGGATAAGGTCGCTACAGCGTTTAGCACCTTGGATCCCCGCTACTCTGGCGACGGCAAACACATCACCTTTGGCTATTGTAGCGTCACTGATTTGCGCAATTACAGCTTCACTAACATAGATGAACCCTTGCGCGGTGGCCTCTCGTTTAGTGTCAACCTTGTCGCTGACATCGACCATGTTAGCTTCGCCTTGGGTGTTTAAATGACTAAACTGACTCATCACGACACCAGGTGCTTAACAAAATTACACGGTTTAAAATCGGCGTCTAACTGACTGGCAATAATCTTTTCCCACGCGGTACGACAGGCCCCGGTAGAGCCGGGTAGACAAAAAATCACCGTATTATTCGCAAAACCTGCCAATGCCCGTGACTGGATTGTCGAAGTGCCGATTTCTTCATAGCTCACCTGACGGAACAACTCGCCAAAGCCGTCCACTTCTTTGTCAAAAAGTACTCGAATGGCTTCAGGGGTTGAGTCTCGATGGGTAAACCCGGTGCCACCTGTAACCACTATAGCCTGAATGTTTTTGTCTGCTATCCAGTTGGACACAATTGCCCGTTGCTGATAAATATCGTCTTTTACCAGCGCTCTGTCAGCAAGATGATGCCCAGCCTCGCGCAAGGCTTGAGTGAGATAATCACCTGACTTGTCATTGTCTAATGTACGCGTGTCTGAAATGGTAAGCACTGCGATGTTGAGGGGTTGCGTGACCAACGACATATAAAATCCTAATTTGAAGTGCGACTTTTTAGCTGGTTTTGGTAAAGTAACCGTCACAAAAATACTTAGTGGTTAATACTTTATAGGGGTGTAGACCATGAATTCAACAACAAAGTTGTCATAACCTATGTCTAAACACCTAACAAACACGCAAGCCATGCGTTACAACCGTCAGATTGTGTTACCCAGAATAGATCTCGACGGCCAGGAGGCCTTGTTAAATGCGAATGTCTGCGTAGTTGGTATTGGCGGATTAGGCACTGCAGCGTCAAATAACCTGTGTGCCAGTGGGGTGGGCAAACTGACGCTTATCGATTCAGATAACGTGGATGTGACAAACCTGCCACGCCAAACCTTATTTAGTGAAAGCGATGTAGGCATGACTAAAGTTGCCGCGGCAAAAGCCCGTTTAACGGACATCAATAGCAATTGTGAAATTAACGGGATTGAAGCTCACTTTAGCGAATGTCATGAAAATGAAATTGCCAACGCCGACATCGTGCTTGACTGTACCGATAATGCAGACAGCCGGGATCTTATCAATAGGCTTTGTTTTAAATATCGCACTCCATTGGTGTCGGGTTCTGCTATTCGCTTTGAAGGTCAGTTATTTGTTGCCATTCCAGGCAAAAGCCGTTGTTATGGCTGCTTGCGTCAATTATTTGAGGCCCCAGAATTAAGCTGCGTAGAAGCGGGTATTTTTTCTCCTGTGGTGAATATTGTCGGTACGTATCAAGCCATGCTGGCGATGCAGGTACTAATGCATTTTGACGATATACCGCTTAATACTCTTATGATTTTTGACGGCCTGCGTCACGACTGGCAGCACTGGCAACTGCCTGACAGTTTGTCTTGTTCTCTGTGCCAGGCTTAATTACGTAGCGAAATGACGCCCCGTGCTTTGAACGTTTTAAATAAATACTTTTGACAAAACAATACAGGGTAACCTCATGACCACCCAAGTAGTAAAAAAACATATGGTCGTGGCGCAAAATGCGTCAGGACGGAATATGAATGTCCCAATATACCGTATGAAAGGCGCTCGTCCAGGCCCTACTGTATATATCCAAAGCTCTATTCACGGTGCAGAAGTACAGGGAAATGTGGTTATTTATCACCTTATTCAGCGCCTTAAAACCATGGATATTTGTGGCGAAATTATATTAGTACCCAACTGCAACCCAATTGGTACGAATATCAAAGCCGGGGAATATACCCTGGGTCGATTCGATCCGGTAAATGGTACCAATTGGAATCGCGGGTATTTTTATGACCAAGGCGCTGTAGAAGCATTTGCTAAAACGGTCACGCCAGAAGAGTCAATAGACGCGATTAAACAGCGATTCCGCCAACATCTGTCCAATGCTATCGACACTAAATTGGCGCAACCGTGGGGGTTGGGCCTTGCGCAGCAACTTAATTTAAAGTTACAGCAGATGGCTGTTAATGCCGACTACGTGCTTGATTTACATAATGGTCCGGTATCTACCCGTCATATATACGTTCCCGAATACGCCAAAGCCAGCGCAGTTCTTTTCAATATTCCACATTGCATTTTTATACCCAATGTCTTTGCCGGTGCGCTGGATGAAGCAACGTTTTGCCCGTGGTGGACACTTCAGGGTTGCGTGAAAGCTCACCTTGGCCGTGACATTAACTTTGACGTCGAGGCCTTTACGCTCGAGATGGGAAGTCAGGAAGTGATTAACTTCAGCGAGGGCGATATAGATGCCAGCAGTATTTTAAGTTATCTAAACGCAAAAGGCGTACTGCATGATTGCACTATACAGCCCAAAGCAATGGACCGTTTAGGCGTAGCGTTAAAAGACTATAAAACCTTGTTCACCGATTGGGGCGGTATGGTGGAGTATATCGCTAAGCCCGGCCAAACCATCAAACAGGGCGAGCCGTTAGCACAAATTCTCAATATTGACGATCTCGACACTGACAATGGTAGCAGGATCCTAACGGCTCCGTGCGACCTTATCCCAATTTTGCATTTCCCTTCTGCTTCGGTGTTAAGTGGTACTCAACTGTACAAAGTGTTTACCAATTACCGCCTGCTGTAAGCGTCTAACGGATGAACGCGTCTCGACTGCCTGAATAACAGGCTATTGAGACGCGATTGTGAGTACAACTGGGCACGTATATGGATTATATAGGTGACCCTGGGGGTAATGGCTCCACCTCGAATAGACCTGGCCAGGTTTTAGTCGACCAGTAGGTGTCAAATTGTTCCTTCAATACATCGTATTCGTTATCGTCAGCTTCATCGTCCAACCATTCTGAAAACTCAAGCAGTGAACGTTCGGCGGCCAATTTCACTTCCGGCGCGAGTTTTTCACTGGACACTGCCCGCATAATGCTATTTAAGGCGATTAGTCTGAGCCGACGGGCTAACGGGCTGTCTAGATTGTTTTTGTACCAGTGCACGTTGAGAATTTGTTTAACTAATAGTGCAGTCCCCACTTTCATTCGTTTATCTTTCATACTGCTTACCTGCCATTCAAGACGATTTAACCTTTCTGGGTGCAGTAGCAGTTCGAAAGCGAAATTCGCTGCAGACGCCGCAGCCGACACCGGGTCAAGCATTAACCCCATCTTGCCCTTAAAGTGTTCTCGGGTAATGTCATCACCGTAAGCGGTTGGCGGAATAAGCGAAAGCACGGTATCGGGTATGGTTAAATAGTCAGAGGTGGTGGCGCTAATAAGTTGCTGCATTGCACGCTGTTGTACCAATGGAGCCACAAATTGCTGCCCCTGCGCTTTGGTGTAATCCCCTTTTCGTTCATATTCATACACTAGCCCACCCACCTGCTTTGCCACTGCTTCTAATTGGTATCTGTGAAGTAAATAAATGGGGACAAGCGCATTTTCCAACGATGACAGACTGCTATTCGGCGCTAAGGTGTTAAGACCTAGTTTGTTAAGCGCAAGTTTTCTGATAGCAGAGATATCATCAAATGCATCTAAAGGATCACTGCCGTTTTCCCACATATGTCCATTTGATGATGCGTGATGTGCACTGCGCGTGTCAGGGTCAGATTTAAAACTCAACCCATTGTTTCTGCCATTAACAATAATTTTGGCCAAGGCCTGTGCTTCGTCTTCCTCATTGGAAAAATCCTGATAACCATAGGCAATAGCATGTTTATCCCACGCTCCAATCCCCTTGTCATACGCACCGTCTAAACTCACAGAGTCGCCAACGATGGTAAGTTTGGGATGGGGATAGTCCATTACCGAAGCACGGTTGTTTTCACTCGCGGCAAAATTGTGTGCTATGCCTAACGTATGTCCAACTTCGTGGGCAGATAATTGCTTGATACGATCCAGCGCCATGTTTTGCTGAATACGGGTATCAGTATTTCCCTCGCCAAATGGGCTGGTCAGCCCTAATGCGATTAAATAATCCTGCCTTACTCTCAGCGACCCGAGTGTTACATGGCCTTTTATAATTTCACCAGTTCTGGGATCGACCACCGAAGACCCATAAGACCAACCGCGTGTTGCTCTGTGTACCCAGTTTATTACGTTATAGCGCACATCCATCGGATCGGCGCCTTCAGGCAATACTTTAACCTGGAAAGCGTTCTTATAGCCGGCAGCTTCAAATGCTTGATCCCACCAACTGGCCCCTTCTTTTAATGACGACATAACGGGCTCAGGTATGCCCGGGTCGAGGTAATAAACGATAGGTTCAACTGCGTCACTTTGTGCCGCATAAGGTGTTTTTTTAGTAAGGCGATGTCGGGTGATAAAACGCTGCTCTGTAGGCGCGCTAATCGGCGTGGAATAGTCAAAATAACTGAATTTCCAATACCCTGAGTAAGGATGATACACACGGGGTTTATAATTATCGTCAGGCAGTTCAATAAATGAGTGATGAAGATGCACCGTAAGGCTTTCTGGATCAGGCGTCACCTGACGAACATACTCACCGGGCCTCTTGCCAGAAAAGGTCACCAATGCTTCCAGCTCTGTATTTTTTTCAAAGCCTTTGGTTTTCGGTAAATATATGCCACTGCGGGACTTATCAATGGCGAAGGTACCTTGTTTGCTGCCGGCCAATCGATTGCCAATGCCATGTACGTCACTTAACAGAAAAGCCGTGTAGTCGATCAACATATGGGTTTGGTTGATGGCTACGAGTGAAAACCCAGCTATGACAGAGTCTGCGAACGCTTCGTCAATGCTTTGTTTTTCTGCGACACTGCCAAGGGCGGCACGGTATTGCGTGTTATGTTGCTTTAACAGTAATTTATTGCCAAATCGCTCAAAACTGACCAATCGGGTATTGCCCAATTGCCCGCGGTCAAGGCCAATATCATTTGAGCCGACACCGTAAGGCAAGCTACTTTGAAATAAATACTTCGTATCATTGATTGGAATGGAAAGATAAACCCTATCTTCAGCTTCGTCATAGTAAAGTGGGATCAACCCCTCTTTTTTTGTCATGGACGAAGTGTAGGTACCTATCTCCGGTAGCGCAGCCCACGTGGGGGACATGGTAACTATCGCAATGGTCATTATTGCGCTTACTACTTTTGCTTTTATCGAAAACACCGAAAAGCGCATTAACCGCCTCTTTACACCCTCAACGTGCCGCATTTTTCATCCCTTTTAAAATAGTATTGATTGGAATTTTATACCTTTGCCCAAAACAAAATAGGCTTACTTAGACTACTGGTATAATCGATGAACAATCAATACCTGCAAGACCACTTCCTGTTTTGCACGATAAACACTGAGTTGTGAAACTGACCACAAGCCAGTACTCTTGATGAATTCATTATGTAGACCGTTTTTGTCTTTTGACCTAATACATTGAGCGATACATGCAGTTTACTTCACGCGCTACAACACTATCCCCTTTCCTCGCCATGGCGTATGGTGAAAAAGCAACCCAACTAGAATTGCAAGGCAAAGAAGTGATACGCCTCAACTTAGGAGAGCCTGATTTCGGTGCACCTGATGCTGTTATTGACGCTATGAAAAAAGCGCTTGAGTCACCGACATTCCCCTACACATCAGCGTTAGGACTACCCTCGCTAAGAGAAGCTATTGCGACGTTTTACCAATCACAACACGACATTGACGTCGAACCTACGCGCATTGTAGTAACACCAGGCGCTTCCGGGGCCTTGTTACTTTGCAGCGCTGCTCTGGTAGAGCCTGGCGACAATATCATTTTAGGTGACCCTTCCTATCCGTGTAACCGCCGTTTTTTAGAGTCATTTGGCGGTGAAGTTACACTGGTGCCTACCTGTGCTGAGCAAAACTTTCAACTGACTGCCCATGATGTTGAGACCCATTGGCAGTCCAATACTAAGGGCGTATTAATTGCCAGTCCGGCCAATCCAACCGGTACTGCAATTCATCGTGATGAACTCATTGCCATTGGCAACATTTGCAAACGTCGCAAAGGGTTTCTCATCGTTGACGAAATATACCTTAACCTCTCACTTACGGAATCGAGTGACCTTAACACTATTTTGGCGGCAAATGACCTGCAAGATACGGTTGTCATCATTAATAGCTTTTCCAAATATTTTGGCATGACAGGATGGCGGTTAGGATGGTGTGTATTACCCCTTCCCATGGTGCCGATTGTAGAAAAACTTGCTCAAAACCTGTTTATTTGCCCGTCTCATCTATCCCAGCAGGCAGCACTTGCGTGCTTTACTCCACAGGCTCTCACGCAATGCGAAGAAAATCGCGTCGTATTAAAGCTGCGGGCACAGCATGTATTTTCAGCCCTTCGCGATATGGGACTGCCGTTAGAGGTACAGCCTCAAGGGGCGTTTTATGCCTATATCAATATACGCCCTACAGGGATGACTGCAGTGGCATTCTGTGACGCGCTATTGTCACAATACGGTGTTGCGCTCACGCCAGGCAATGATTTTGGCGATTACCAGGCCTCTCACTATGTTCGTCTGTCTTTTGCCACCAGCGATGAAAAACTGCAGGAAGGGCTTACGCGTTTAGCCAAATTTGTAGCCCCTCTTTTAGCCAACAAGCAAGGTGAATAGACGCATATCATCTAAATAAATTTTCACGCTGCTTTGAGATGGGTATATTGAAGGCAAAATGAGAAAAATAGGATTAAACAATGAGTCTCCAGCGTGAATTTGACGTCATTATTTTTGGCGCTACGGGTTTTACCGGTCAATTGGTAGCTGAGTATTTTCAAGCACAATACGTCAACCAACAGGATGTTACCTGGGCAATTGCAGGGCGCAATCAAGACAAACTCAATAACATTAAACGACAACTCGGAATGAGTGAAAACGTAGTGTGTATTGTGGCTGACAGTGATGATGCCAGTGCATTGGACGCCATGACAAAACGCACTAAGGTGGTACTGACGACTGTGGGTCCTTATCAGGTTTACGGTGAAAAATTACTCTCAGCCTGTGTGGATAACGGAACAGGTTATACCGATTTGTGTGGTGAACCTGCGTGGATGCACCAAATGATTGATAAATACCACGACAAAGCAAAACAGACTGGTGCACCCATCGTATTCTCTTGTGGCTTTGATTCAGTGCCCTTTGATTTAGGTGTGCATTACCTACAGCAGCACGCCAAACAAAAAGCTGGACAGGTCTTGTCATTCGTTAAAGGCCGGGTCAGAAAAATGCAAGGCACGTTTTCTGGCGGTACTGCAGCCAGTTTAAAAGCAACGATGGTAGCTGCACATAAAGACAAATCCGTGATGGCAGCGTTAATTAACCCATTTTCACTCGCGCAGGGGGACATGATCCAACCACAGCCGCCGGGCAATAAACCCTATTATGATGAAGCCTTGGGCTCATGGGTGGCCCCTTTTATCATGGCAGCCATTAACACCAAAAACGTCCATCGAACCAATTTTTTACAACACTATGCCTATGGCAAGACATTCCAGTACGAAGAAATGCTGATGACTGGCCCAGGTGAAAAAGGTGAAGCCATCGCCAATCACGTCGCAAAGGATAAGTCGCTCGCCAGCGACGATGGACCGAAACCTGGCGAAGGCCCAAGTAAGGAAGAAAGAGAAAGTGGGTTTTATGATGTGTTGTTTGTCGGCGACACAGAGGCGGGAGATGAGCTGGCCGTGTCGGTAAAGGGCGATAAAGATCCTGGCTATGGCTCTACCAGCAAGATGATTGCAGAGTCAGCCGTTTGCTTGTGTAAAGACGTTGCGCTCAGTGGCGGTTTCTATACGCCTGCTGCTGCGCTCGGCGACAAGCTAATTGCCCGATTGGAACAAAATGCCGGACTCACCTTTACAATAGAGAAATAAAGTAGCTGACAAGCAGGGGCTGTTGAACTTTGGCATACGAATTGTGGCCTAAATGTACAATGAAGCATCAATAGCCCCTTAAACAAAACTTTGCTTTAGTCTTTATTCTTTAATGGGACTACCCCATATCGGCGTGAAATAATAAGATAATGCCTCTGCCCAGCGTTGATAGCCTTCGGCATTCGGATGCAGTAAATCTGGCATTATCGCAGTAGACAGTTCCCCTTTTTCATTGAGAAAAACTGCATTGTAATTGGCGTAGTCCACCCCTTTTTGCATGGCTAGATCAACAAGTAACGCATTGGTCTTCACGTTATTACGTCGCTCGGGGACATCAGGATTTTCCCCCCGGGGGAAAATGCCCAGCAATAAAACCTGACTATCCGGTAACCGATGTGCAAATTCATCCAATATTCGCGAGACGCCTTTTGCGATATTTTCAGGGCGATCCATGCGATGCCCGGTGTTATTTGTTCCTATCATCATCACTATTAATTTGGGCTTAAGCCCCTGTAGTGCACCATGTTCAATTCGCCACAGCACATTTTCAGTTCTGTCTCCGCCAAAACCTAAATTCAGGGTGGGAATATGGGAAAAATAACGCTGCCACACTGCATTACCAGTGTTTTCCCAGCCATGGGTAATGGAGTCGCCTACTAACAGCAGTTCAGCTTCACCCCGTCCTGTTTCCATGCGCTTTTGCTGGTGACGCTTCATCCACCACTCATCCGCCCAGAACGCACGCAGAGGTGCAGGTGTTACACTAAGCGTGTCCTGTTCAGGACATAAGATAGTACCCTTTTCTTCACGTATGTTTATGTCGGCGACGGCCACCTCACCGGTGCCGTAATAATGCAGTTTGAACGGGGTGGTAAGTGTAGAAAAGTTTGCGTATTGACTGTCGAAACAATGTAAAGGAATGGCCACGTGCTGCCATCCTTTCCCCTGCCACAGCTTTGCCTGTGGCCAGATATCTACCACGTTGTGACAGTCTACCCCACATTCCACAGCTACTTGTAACCCCGCTTTGCTCACGTCTTCGGCCCGTAGGTCAAATGACAGAACATGAGAGGTTAACGTTGACGATAAATCCAATGGCGAGTTGACACGTAAGAACGCTTTGCCCTGCCATGCCTGCTCAAAAGAAAGGTGCAAGGCTGCAACATGCTGAGTGTTATCTCTTTCAACTTTCGCCCTCACCCCTTCTATTTCAACCAAAGCATCAATAACTTCCTTTTCATCACCGCCATTTTCAATATACAGACGAGATTCAGACAAGGCGGTTTGCAACGTGTCATGATGATGACTGCTCGGTGCTGCACATGCACCGAGTAGCACCACACAGATTATGGTGCTCACATAGCGGATCATTGGTTAGGGTTCTCTATTGTCATTGCTTCACCGGTATAGGTGACCGTGACATCTGGCTTGGCATCATAATTTGTCAATGTGTCACCTTTATCAATAAATCGAATATGGTAAGTACGCGAAGTCGCCATTGTGTCAAATTGTCCTTCTCGCTTCCCAATGGTGACTTTTCCTTCACTGTCATCGTAAGAAATAGGCGTATATGTGTACCCCCCTTTTTCGTAATCATAAGAGGTACCATCATCCTGATAAAGGTCAAATTCGCCATCATCGCCTGTGTACACATTTAACGTATAAGCACCATTGGGTTTATCATACACGTACTGAATCGATTCTCCTGTGGGAATAATCGCTCCCGCTTTTACAAACAGGGGGATACGTGACAGTGGTGCCTTCGCTTTTATGATCTGCCCAGCTTCTATCACATCGCCCGAGTAAAAGTCGTACCACAGACCATCTCCGGGTAAATACACATCTCTCACTCTAGATTGATATTGGTATACCGGGTTAACTAAAATAGACGGTCCGAACATGTAAGCGTCGTCGATGTTTTGCGCTTTGCGATCATAAGGAAAGTCCATCACTAAACCGCGCATGAGTGTGCCGTCTTTGTGAAACATATCACCTGCCTGCGAGTAGATATAGGGCATTAAGCGATAGCGCAATTCAATATGCGCTAATAACGAGGTGTAAACGTCTGAGCCTTCATCCGCAAGATTGAACACTTCACGGAACGGATTTTGTCCATGAGAACGAAATAGAGGTACAAATGCGCCAAATTGAAACCAGCGCAAATTAAGTTCTTGCCACTCTTTCTGGTGTTGCTGGGCCATTTCACTGTAGTGGCCTACGACTACATCACCATTGTAGCGATAGTGATTTTCAGGCGTAAACCCGCCAATATCCATGGTCCAGTTGGGCATACCTGATAGCCCTGTCCCTACACCCGCAGCAATTTGCTCTTTAAGATTTGACCAACGCGGAACGGTATCGCCACTCCAAATGGCACTACCGGTGCGTTGAATACCGCCAAACCCACTGCGGGTAAGGATAAAACTGCGCTTATGCGGATCGGTCTGGCGCTCACCTTCATACACACCTTGTGCATTGGGCAACGCATAGGAATTAAAATACTGTGCTCCTGTACCGATAGAAAGTGGACTCATTATCTCCTTGCGCTTTGTATATGACAGGTTGGAATGAATATCTGGTTCAGACGCATCCAACCACCAGGCATCAAAACCAAGTACATTAAGTTTTTCATTTATTTGACGCCAGAATATTTCCTGAGACTCTTGAGGATAGGGATCATAAAAGCCATTGAGATTGCCCTTTCCTATCCAGTCCAAGTTGCCTTCAACATTGACATTTTTGTTGAGCATGTACCCTTTTTGGTCAAATTCTTTATAGTTGTCAGTTGTACTGTAAAATTTGGGCCACACGGAAATCATAATATTCGCGTTTAGGTCATGTACCGTATCAACCATAGCCTTGGGATCAGGAAAATGGGTTTTATCAAACTCGTGGCTACCCCATGCATCTTCTGGCCAGTAAGACCAATCTAAAACAATATTATCGATGGGAATGCGCTTATCTCGGTATGTTTTAAGGGCGTTAAGTAGTTCATCTTGAGACTTATAGCGTTCCCGACTTTGCCAAAAGCCATACGCCCATTTTGGTAACATCACCGCTTTACCCGTAAGTTGGCGATAGCCCGCAATCACCTCGTCCGTGTTGTTGCCCACCACAACGTAATAATCAATTGCCTTTGCGGTTTCAGAGGCCAGTGACAAACTAAACTGGTCAGCCGCTGATTGAGGCGAATTATGGAGCAAACGGAAGTACCCGCCTTGGGAATCCCAGTTTACTTCAAAATTGACTCTCTGCGTGTTATCAAGCTCAAGTTCAGTATTGTGAAACCAGGGGTTCCAGTTCATTCGCCAACGATCCAATAGGGGTTTGTCGCCTATCTTTAACGATGCATAACCACTGCTGTACATTCTGAACTTGTGTAACCCTGCCTTATGCGGTTTTATTTGGCCTTTCCACACCACTCGCGGTTGTGTAACATCTCCCAATTCCTCTGGAAAAGGAACTTCCCGTGTATTGTTGTTAGCGAGAAACTGATAATCCAAATCGTCAACTTGCTGCTTTAGTAATAGGGTATCGCCATCGTAATAGTATGCGGTCAGGCCACCTTCCTGCCCCGTCTCGTCATACAGGGTAAAACTTGCCTTAATTGGCGACATGGGTTCAGGGTTGCCAAACCGAGTGATAGATGCGTTATCCCATAAAATACCGTAGTGACGGGTAGATACTACAAATGGAATAGAAATCTGCAGGTTATGTGTGCTTAACTCCACGTTATCACCAGCGTGGTTGATGCGACCGTCTTGATGCTGACCTAACCCGTAGAAACCTTCCTCACTGCTCTTATTCCATTGCTGGTTTATGGCATACGATGATTTACTCTCCCCGACGGGATCGGCAGTAACGGGACCAAATTCACCACTGTTTACACCACTAAGTAATACTTCCCCCTGATCGTTTTTTACGGTTATGTGGCCATCGTCAAGGGAAACTTCTGCGCTCATCGAAAGGGTATTGACGATTACGCTTCTATCCGTTTTTCGTACTTCGTACTCAGCGGTCGATTGTGCTACCACCATCAGACTTTCAGACAGCGTAGAAAAATTATCATGTGGCAACGCTGTAACGCGAATTATATCATTGTCTACTACCTGCAAACGGACAGCCTTGGCTTGCCCCTGAGCAGGCAACACGGTAATGCCGGCTTCGTTAGCGGTATATGTACCGGCGCTGCTCACCTGACTGGTTTCTTTACTTTTAGCAGTAATACTGTCACATCCGACAAGGGATGACGCGCCTAACAAGGCTACCGTCACCATAAAAGCCAATCGATACGATTTTTTCATCGAGCTATTCCTTTTTACAAAATTCATTGTTGATATGTCGCCATTTTTATTTTGAGAAGATGAGGCTTTGAGGTGAAATTCAGCCCCCAATCAGTTTGATCACCGTTCCATACTCTTTCGAACACCCACTGCCCCTGTTCGTCAAAATGCCCCTCTTCTACCCGCTCTATCATGTATGGGGTACCGGCAATTTCAGACGACGGCGTTAAAGAAACACGGGCACGAAGTGCCGTGATAACAAACTCATCAGGACCGAGTTTGGCAATAAGTGCACCACCGGAAGCTGGGTGATTCCCGGTGGGAGGATCTATCCAGAACATAGGTCGACCATAGGTCACTTCGGCGTTCCACCTGCCCAAATCCACATGTTGTGTGTAATTGTCTGCCTGATCATGGGCGGTATCATTAACTTGTTGGGACACCTGCGCATTCCACACAGCTTCATCTTTTGTTGAATCATGGGGCTCAGCTACTCCCCACACAGTATTTTCCAAACTTAGTTTTGACCATACATGCGCCCAAGGTGCCATCAGGGAATATATTTCAGCAAAAGGCGCAATTGTGGACTCGTCAACGTGCTTCGCGCCCAACGGGAAATTGGCATAATCGGTATAGTCCATACCAAAAGGGGCAAACCCTATCCCCTGTTTACCCATGGTCGAAAAGAAGTAACGGGCATAAGGTTGATCATTGCCTATTTCCGCCACAAATAACGGATTGTCTGGTCGGCTGTATAAACTCAATACGCGCTCTACTGTTTTGTGGTCTCGAAAGTAAATATCTGGCGAGATCATATCGATGTGGGGCGCAGCAACTTTCCATATATCGATCACATTGTCCGTCGGCCCCCCCATCGAATACCCAGTTCCTGGATTGAACGGATTTCTCAACGCCACGTTAACATTCATGGGAATGTTCTTTATCGCTTTGCCCACCGCCGCAATTTCATCCACGTAGCGCGCAATGGACCAGGCATGAAAATATTCGTCTGCATCGTTACCAAATACGGCTTCCCATGTACCCGGTTCTGTGCGGTAATAATCAATAAGCGCTTGTGGCACAGCTTGATTGAATAACGCTGTGGCGTGAGGGGAAAAATCGCGCTTCGACCCATAGGTTCCCACTTCGTTTTGAACTTGAACCATTATCACTTGATGATTAGGGTCATTATCCCGAAGATAGGTCATTAACTTTTCAAAAGCGCGTTTATCCGCTTTTAACGTCTCAGTACCGTGGGGAGAAAGTGAATTAAGTGTTCGCTTGTCATTGGTCACCACCCTTGGGAAACGCTTATTGTCTAATTTCACCCAACTGGGTGCATAATGTGGTGCATTGTTTTTCCACGTAGCAAACCACAGCAACACCAATTTTATATTGCGCTCAGACGCTTCGTTAATTAACACGTCTAAGTAACTAAAATCGAAGTGCCCTTCTTTGGGTTCAATTTGTTCCCATGCCACGGGGATGCCCAACGTATTAGCCTGCATAGTCTCTACAACAGGCCATACCTTACTGAGTATGGCTGGGTAATTCGCCGAATTATTACTTTGCGCGCCTAAAATGAGAAAAGGTCGACCATCGACAAACAAGGCGTGTCGCCCCTCTTTAGTAACGACTTGAGGTAGCGAATGCGTTGCTAATCTAGAATTTGAGGTGTCGTTTTTAACCGGTGACGTAGACTGGCAGCCACACAGGATAAACACGCAGATCGCGATAAAGTGCAATAGCTTACATTTTTGCATAACGTTTCGTATTCATTGAAATTATAAAGATGAATAGGAATAGCGTTGTCGTTTCTAACAACGCTTTCCTTATTATTAAGATTAGAAATTCCCTCGTAGCGACAATGCATAGCGAATATCGTTGACGTGGTAGGCACTGTAATGATTACCCGGACCGTTCTGGTGCATCTCATTTTTGGTCACCGCGTCGTTAAGGTTGTTGGCTTCGAGTACCACGGAAAAGTTGTCGTTAATACGGTACGTCACCGACCCATCCAGGTAGGCTGTTGCAGCATTATATAAAGGCAATCCATAGGTAATGCCGTTCTCGGTACCGGTAAAACCATTTGCATTGGTGGCAATCAGGAACTCGTCACGCCAGTTGTATGCAAGACGTGCAGAGAATGGCCCTTTTTCGTACATTAGAACAAAATTGACCGCGTTTTCAGATAATCCTCTAAACGGCATAGCGCCGTAGCCAGAGCCGTCTGTGTCGGTGGGGCTGGCGCTAGGATCGGCATCTATCTCACTGTCGATATAGGTATAATTGACCTGAACCCCGAACCCATCAAATGGCGACGGCAGTGAAGAGAAGAAGTGATTTAGGGATAGCTCCACCCCTTGAATATCGGCGTCAGCACTGCTCACCGGCCAACTGGCGTTATAGGTAAACCCGCCAAATTCAGCTTGTGATACCTGCGGTACCTGATAGCCAGAGATATCTTTGCTAAATAACGCGACATACGCAGAACTGTCTTCGGCGTAATACCACTCTAATGAAACATCAAACTGGTTTGACTCCATTGGATCAAGATAAGGGTTTTGCGTGGAATCCAGTGTTAATACATAATCTTCTATTTTGGGTGGGTTGCCCGCGTTTTGACTGGCTTCACCATCACTGGTCAAGTTCGCATTGAGAATGATATTGGCCCCTAAGTCAGCAAAATTAGGGCGAGCCATGGCTTTTGCCGCCGCAAAGCGCAGTAACAGGTCATCGGTAAGCTGAACTTTTACATTTAAGCTTGGCAACCAGTTGCTGTAATCGTGTTCTGCATTTAACGGCGTATATGCACCATCACCGAATAGCGGATTGTTGGCATATTGCAAGAAGCCGTGTGCCGTATTTTGTGTTTTCACGTAGCGCACGCCCACGTTTCCTGATATCGGTTTACCTAACGCATCGGTATAAAAGTCTAACATCACGTAGGCAGCTGCGGTTTTCTCTGACTGGTCATTGTTGTATTGATCAGCATTGAGATCACGTTGATTCCAGTATGCCCAGGACGACCAGTCTGCATATACAAACTGATCTTGTAAGGCTTGAAAACTCTCAGGATAATTAAACGCAAAACTGGCTTTAGGCGCATAAACGTTAGCCGGTGGGGGCACGTCTCCACCAAAGAAATTTTCAAATTTATTTAAATTGAGATCGTCGATATCAGGAATGATATTGTCCTGCCCTTCAACTATGGCGGCTTGCAGCCAATTAGGGGCTAAGGGACTCCAGTTGTAACCCGTATCAGCGTTGTCTGAATTCGTAGTGGAATAGCGCGCGCCAAATTTCACCGCTTCGAAAAAGCTGTCTTCGATGAAATATTGCACGTCAACGTCAACAGCCGTCATGTCAGCTTCACGATCATACTGGTTGTCCATGATGAAGCTCCAGACATAGTTGTCAGCATTTCCCAAATACGCTGCATCAGAGGTGACGGTAGGTAAGCTGCCCGTTAAATCCACATCGATGTAAGGCACACTCACCTGTGTCGCGACTGTATTGTCTAACCCTTTGGCACTTGAGGTGACGCGCTGTAGTGAACTTTCGAGAGTAAATGATTCACTGGTGTAGCGATAACGAAGAGCGATATCTTGGGTTTTAGCCTGTTGCGTGGATGATCTTACGTCTGCTCCCATAGGAACGCCGCCATCTTGCACTAAGCGGCCTTTTTCAAGTACACCGCTGCTACTAAACTGTGCACCACTTTCCACCTGTACTCCATAGGGCCAGTTATCCACAAATATGGCGTCTTCGTTCCAGCGCATATCGTAGTCACTGGAGAAATAGGTTAGCGTAAACTCGCTGTTGACTTGGGGGGCGTATTGCACCGCCGCATAGGCGCCATTTCTTTCGCGGTTGAAATACATGGTGCGCCAATCAGCCCCTCTGGGCACATACACTGTAGTACCTTCATAACCGGCAATATCATCGCGATAGAAAAATGGCCGTACATACATTGAGTCGTTACGGGTAGACAGTTCAGAATGGGCTATATCAAAAAGCAGCCCGATTTTTCCCGCGGAAGTGTCCCAGTTATTGGAATATAAGAATGAATACGCGGGCTTGGTTTCTTTAATCACATCACCGTAGTTTGCACTGACATCAAAGGAGATTTGCTGGTCATCCTGATGAAAAGGCAAGCGAGTCTCCAAATCAATCGTACCAGCCAGTCCCCCTTCAATCTGATCAGCAGAGGGACTTTTATATACATTGACTGCGCTGAGAAGCTCAGGTGGCACATCGCCAAAGCTCAGTGTTCTGCCGCCGTCTGCACTGAACGTACCACGACCATTTAATTCAGAGCGCACCTGCGTTAAACCACGCACGATAACCCCGTTACCTTCCACTGAAAAATGCTCAGGATCACCCAGTGACATGTAGCGATCAATGGCAACACCCGCTACCCGTTGCAAGGTTTCTGTAACACTGCGATCGGGAAGTGCGCCAATGTCATCGGCACTTATCCCGTCCATAATTTTGTTCGCATTCATTTTGGTTGCTTGCGCCGAAATCACACTGGCTCGCATACCTTTCACTTCAATGACTTCTAGCTCTTCTTCATCCTCGTCAGCACTAGTGGCCTGTGCGAGCACGTTCATTGATGTCATTAAGCCTAGGGACAATAGAATACTGGTAGCTAGTCTTGCTGTTTTGAACTGATAAAGTCCTGAATAGGTAGTTTTCATAGTTAAAGTCCATATTGCGTTATGTGATGCCACTCTCGATATTCGTGGCTATTGTTTTTGATCAGCAACAATTACGGCATACTCTTGATTTGCTGAAGTATTAAAGCTAATCGCGGTGTCATCTATCTTTTGATGTGGCACAAGGGCATTGTTTTGTGTCACCACTACCACATTGTTAAACCCGTTGTTTCTTACCCTCACCACGCCACCGCTATGGGATGTAATCACCGCTTTGGTTAAACGATGCGCATTCCAATTCATACTGATTTCAAAATTACCCCGTCCCCGAAGACCGCTAACCTGTCCACTAGCCCATTTATTTGGCAAAGCGGGCAACAAATGAAGTTCATCGAGATGACTTTGTACGAGCATTTCTGCCACACCTGCAGTAGCCCCGAAATTTCCGTCTATCTGAAAAGGCGGATGGGTACTCCACAGGTTACTTAACGTGCTATCGCGCAATTGATGCTGTAGTAATCGAAGTGCGCGATCACCGTCATGCAATCGCGCCCAAAAGTTAATTTTCCACGCCCGACTCCATCCGGTTCCGGCGTCTCCGCGTGCATTAAGTGTTGTTTTAGCTGCTTGGGCTAGCGCTGGCGTGCTCCTTACATCAATGGTGTCGCCGGGGTGAAGCGCAAAAAGGTGGGAAACGTGCCGGTGTTTATCGTCTTTATCGTCTAAATCCTCACGCCATTCCTGCAACTGCCCCCACTGGCCAATGACAAGCCCGGGTTCAAGTTGAGCGAGCACTTTAGTGATTTGTGTGGCGAAAACATCATCACCAATCTCTCTAGCCACATGCTTGGTTTTTTCAAAAAGTGCATACACGATTTGCTGGGACATGGCTGCCCCATTCGTGAAGTCCCCGTGTTCAGGCGAGTAGCTTGGTGAAACAAAAAAAGACTGATTGTCGTGAGACAACACTAAATTATCTAACCAAAACTGGCTGGATAGTTTGAGTAAAGGATAAACGTGCTCTTTTAAAAAACGGGGATCCTGACTAAACGTATAGCCATCGTAAAATTGCAAAGCCAGCCATGCCGCAGCTTCTGGCTGCCAGAATGCAGTAGGCCATTCAATTAATCCTATCGACCCCCATGGATTACTGTTTAAAAACACCACCCATCCTCGTGAACCAAATAACCGACTTGCCGCGAGTTGCCCTGGGATCATCAGGTTTTCTATGTATTGGTAAAAAGGCGTTAAGGTTTCAGGCAAATTGGTGCTGTTGGCCAGCCAGTAATTCATCTGCAAATTAATATTTAAGTGATAATCTGCACTCCACGGCGCTTCTATGTCTTTATTCCAAATCCCTTGTAGGTTGGCGGGTAATGCGCCGTCACGAGACGATGCAATCAGTAAATAACGTCCGTACAGAAAGTAAAGTGCTTCTATTGCCCTATTAAGTGATGGGTTTGTTGATGGATAGGCTGCAAGGGCGTTTTCCATATCCTCAACCTGTGTCCCCCCCAAATTAAGTGAAACGCGTTGAAACAGGCGTTGATAATCATCAACATGCCTTTGGTAAAGGGTCGGATAGTCCAGTTGTGTGGTATGCGCTAACTGGGATTTCGCCTTTTTAAGCGCACTCTCTCCACGATAGGTGGGATGGTTTAGGGCGTAATTGGTCGCGCCAGTGAATATTAGTTGTACACTGTCTGCATCAGTAACGCTGAAGTGCCCCGACTCATTCAAGTGCGTCTTACCACCCACCGCAGTTACCTGTAAGCCCGCCGCAAACTGCAGGCCATTGTTATTAAGCTTACCGTCAAAAAGCGCCGTGTTTTGCGCAGATAAAGTAACTGTAGCACTGCGGTTTTCTGGAAAGGTAACGTGCCCTGAAACAGTCACTTTTTCAGGCTTATCCGATGTCAGTTTGATCACTAAACTGTTATCGGGATAACTGACAAAATAGGTTCTGGAGTAATTGACATCATCAACACGGTAACTAACCGAAGCGGTAGCTGTATTGAGATTTAATATTCTTTGGTAGTCTTGATAGAACTGATGTGCCTTAGGCCAATTTAAAATAAGATCGCCAAAGCTTTGATAACTGCCGTAACCAGTTTGCTTGTGACCCAGTTTTGATGCTACGTGTTCTGCCGATAACGCTGGTGTATGGGTCAACTGCGCTTGAATGGTATTTAGATTGGTAGTAAAACGTTGATAGTCTGAAGGAAAACCGAAATTGTACCCTTCAATACTTCCCGGTCCACCTGTCCACAAAGATTTTTCATTAATTTGAATAGTATCGCTTTCTACACCGCCCAATACGGTAGCACCCATTACCCCATTCCCTAGTGGCAGTGATTGGGACTCCCAGTCTATTCCAGGTGAGTGATATTTTAGTAACAGCGGGTTATCGGTATGTTTCAGCGCTTCTGTCGCAAATAGAGAGGTTGAGGACAACACCGTGGTAAGCGCCATACAATAAACGTAAAACAGTGAAGTGCGCCGTAACCTAGCTAACGACGCTCTCATTACCTTTTCTGATAATGAAATTATGTTTTTTAACGTTAGAGCGATTTCCGCATTGCGCACACACCACACCCACTTGGGAAAATCACCTGTTTGTTGTACCACCACCGTCAGCATTCAAAACACTCATTGTTTAATTTTTGTTAACGGTTAAGAGACTAGAGATACAAGGATTAAGTAGGTATCGAAATACGCAAAAAAACTAGCAATGTGCAAAAAAGAGAAGATAAAACGACAAAAAGTATAAGACTAAAACTAACCTTAGACACTGTATTTTCAAAGCATTGCGTAAACATTGAGGCGCATTGACGAATCACCACGAGTCTGTTTATATAACCCAATTCCTATTAGCTAATTTATACGTATTTAATACTTTTTATGTTTGGCTACCGCAAGAAAGTTATATATTCGTTAACAGCGTTTGTCATTTATAGCGTTGTATTGTCCACTATTGCCTACGACCTGACTTTCTTAGAAACGCCCTTATTACCGAGAGCGGCTGAACACAATAAGCTTAAATGGATGAGTCTGACTTACGATGACTCCGCCGAGGGTGGCGAGTCTTTGATCAATGTTATAGACGATGGGTTTAGTTATACCCTGAGCATGCTTTTGAAGGAGAAAAAGGAATTCCCTTTTGCCATGGGCGAAATGGTTTTTCTTAATGAAAGTGGTCAGCAGCAGGCTGTGGATTTAAGCATGTTTGACTCATTGTCATTTATGGCGAAGTGTTCCTCCGATAATACCTTAACCTTTTCCTTATTCACCTTAGATGAAAACGCCAGCAGACAGGGCGATGCGCGTTCTGACAGAATATCCACCCGCTATTTTCACTGTAATACGCAATGGCAGAGTTTTGACATTGATATCACGCGTCTCGATACGCCAGAGTGGTGGTATAAATGGTACGATCAAGCACTCAGCGAACAAGAATACAGCCTGTCACGAGTGAAAAAGATTTCATTTGGCAGCTCTATTCAAAGCCCTGTAAACGTGCAATCCACAATCAGTATTCGCGCTATTGTGTTTAATGGCAAAGACTGGGTTTATTTATATGTGTTTTGTGCACTTTGGCTACTCAGCGGTGCTTTATTGTTGGTGTGGTTACTCAAAGCCCATAATAGTTATTTGATGACCAAGATTAAGGATACCTTGAACAAAGAGCGTCCTATCATTGCATACCAGCAATTGTCGATAGAAAGTCACAGGGATAAGGACAAAGCCGCGATACTTAAATGTTTGGCCACGGATTACGCAAATTCAGAATTAAATCTTGAGTATATCGTGCATAAGCTCGGAATAAATAGAAACAAAATCAACGACATATTGAAAACTGAGTGTGGCTATACGTTTTCTACGTATCTAAATAAATTGCGACTCAATGAAGCGGCGCGACTTTTGTCAGAAAATCAGGATGCCAACGTATCTGAAATTGCCTATTCAGTGGGCTACAAAAATGTACCTTATTTCAACAAGCTGTTTAAAAACGAATACGGATGCAGCCCCACCTTGTTTCAACACGGTAATCCTTCAGCCGTTTACCACACCAAAACCGCCTCTTAGCAACGCACTATGTCGTGCTAAGCATTTTGTTGTGTAGTTATGTTTAATGATTGTCTACAACAGACCAATTCATTTTATCTGCTATAACAGCACTGAGTTTAGCGGCATTTTTTACGTGCTGATCTATACGAGGGTGAGCACCATAACCAGAAAATTCAAAGATGACCGTGGTAACCCTTGCTTTGTCTTGTGGATTGTCTGGTGAGGACTGAATAGCAGAAACCGCATTGGCGATATAGTTGGGCCACACCATACTTTGCGACGCGTCCATGCTGCCGATAGCACAAATAAATTGAGCATTGGGGTGATGTAGCATTAATTTTCGTACAAAGGCTTCATATGCACGCTCGATGTCATCCGGTGTTGCTTCAAGACGCTTTTCATTCTCAATTAGCCAACGGTCGTTTTGCCCTAAATTCACCACCACCACGTCGGGTTGCCAGCTATCAAAATTCCATGCCGAATTGTTATTACTGTGCGCCGTCAACTGGTCGTAATAGTCAAGCATAGTGAAGTCAAACCAACTTACCATAAAACCAATGCCACTTTTTGCTATGGAGTGAAACTCTGCGTTAAGACGCCGTGCAGTGATCGCGGCATAAGATAAATAATGATTTTTTTCAGACGCTTTATTGTCAGGGTCGTTATGAGCGGCTTCATTGCCCATTCCAACTGTAATTGAATCACCGTAAAACATAATTTTTCTAATCGGTGCCTGTTGTGGCGCTAAAAGTTGGCTGTTTTCACTGATAGCTGCACCGTGAAAATAAGTGCCCCCCTCCGCACCTTCGGTACGTTTAAACAGGGTTATATGTGATGTATCGCTAGTTATAGCGTGACTTAAATCATAGCGATGCGTACCCTGCTTTGCATGGAGCACATAGGGATACCTGTCGTCGCCGTTAAATATAACGTTAAAGTAGTTTTCACCCGTTTTATCTTCCAACACAATCGCCAGTTGCTTTCCTGTGAAAGAAAAATTCACACTGGTTCCCGGCCAAGTCAAAAATGCCTGTTCACCGTCGTGTAAAACTCGACCTGAATAGCGAAATTTAACGTTATTTGCAGAAATAAACTGCTCAGCAAGCAAGGTCTGGCTACTAAACAAAACGATAAACGTAGCCAACCGCCAAGGCCTTGCCATGGATGATATTAACAACGAAGTAAGCATAAATTTAATCACCATAGTTGAGTATATTGGCTTGGTGCTGTTGATCTTTGCGGTGCGTTTTTGCTGCCGTTTGTGTGCCATTTAGACAAGGCAGGTGTTTGCAGGTCTAGGGGTCTAAATCAAAAGCACCTAACGCAGTATAAATGACTCACAAGCGCTGAATGTTAACACAATCAATACCTCAACAGGCTTAAGGTATGATAAGCGTAATAATTCCACCAACGCTATTATGAGAATTAATTTTACTGTTATTTAACTGACTTCCAAGTCACTGTGATTGATTTTGCAGTAATCTAGTGTGAAACAAATGCAAGGCACGCTAATTGGTTAGTCAACCAACCTGACTGAATAGGTCAATTTGCAATCGACGTACTTAAGCATTTTGTTCACCACATTTGGTACGCTGACTTCCTGCTCACTTCGAGTAGTGTCTGCCTGAACTAAGATATCACAATCTTCGTATCGAATTTGCTGACGTATAAAGTAGTCGTTAAGCTGATCAAATAAGTCTTCACGCAAAGGTATTAAACCAACAAAACGCTCACTCGCATCGTCTTTATAAAAACTGGCACCAGGTATTTCCCGCTTGAGGGTATACGCCTGCATCATATCGAGTGCCAACAGGCGAAAGTTAACTGTGGTATTCATGGCCTAAAATCTCAATCACTTACGGCTGAGTGTTAGTTGTCAAGAAATCTTGGGGTAAAACCAGAGGCTTAGGTCGATAAGGAGAAAGATTTTGAGCGATTTCTTTCCACTGACGGATAAAAGTATCAATACATTGGAAATTCAAATTAGCAAAATCAGTAAACAAGTAATCCCACCAACAGATACTTTTTAATTCTATTATCTGTTCTTCTGTAAATCGATACTTAATGACTTGTGCTGGATTTCCCCCCACAATAGCAAAATCTGGCACCGATTTGGTGACCACGGAATTGGCTGCTACTACTGCACCATTCCCTATAACAACTCCCATAGATAAAGTGACATTTTGACCTATCCAAACATCGTTCTTTATAACGGGGAAAGGTTTATAGCCATTTATGGGAAAACTGGGTTGTTTAGGCATTTGCATGTCAGCATCTGCACACGCGGATACCACAGCTGGAGATTGCGTTCGCCATGTAAAATGTGAAGTGGAGACATTAGCAATTGGGTGGTGGCTATCTAACACTTTTAATCCTTCCCCAATACTACAATACCTTCCCACACAGAGTTTCTCTGGCAGTGCAGAGTGCGAATAAGACATCGCCCCTATAGAACAGAGCCCTGATGACTGACCTGCTCCTTTCGAACCTTGGTACACTCCTTGATAAATCGCAGCATAGGGTTCAATTTCTATCGAGCTTCTAAAAGTTAATCTTGAATCTAATTTAATCCAACCAATAGAGTCATCTCTTTTACTTATTTCAGACTGGGTATGTGGCGGTGCAGCTAAAAAACGAAGTTGTTTAAAACGTTCTATATGCGCTTTTGTTATTGTTACTACTGTCAATGTACCCTCTACTCGAACGCGAGTGATTCAAAATAATTCCTCTTACAATTATTAAGATTTCACCCAAATCTTCTGATTAACTTCAACTATATCACACTATAAGAAATAGCGTGGCCGCCGTCGCCGCCCCCATAGTGAGGTTAAACTGCTTTCTACGTGCAGGAGAACTTAACCACAGCCTTATTTTGGCCCCCGCAATGGCCCAAACCGACACACATGGGAATCCTATCAGGGAAAATGCCAGTACTATCGCTACTCCTGACGTTACATACTGTTCACCTGGCATTGAAAATGTCCCTACGCTCGCTAAAGCCATCATCCACGCTTTAGGGTTAATCAATTGAAATAGTGCCCCTTCCCACCATTTAAATGGACCTCTTGAAGAGGAATTACGCGCCTCTAATTCATGAGTAGGTGCTGTAGCAATTTTAAATGCTAACCACAATAAATAGGCAATACCGAGTACTTTTAGCACACTGTACAAGATGGGAAACAGCGTAAACAAGGCACCTAGTCCCATAAGTGTCCCTATCATTAATCCCGCCACCCCCACGACAATACCAATGATATGAGGAAGAGTGCGTAGATAGCCGTATTGTGCCCCAGAGGCAAGTAGCATAAGGTTGTTAGGCCCAGGCGTAACAGTGCTGATAAAGGCAAACGTTGCTAATGCAATCAGTAAAGAAGCGTCCATAGTTGTCCCTGCAATATAAATAATCGATAGCTGTACTAATACAGCCATTACCGCCGCAAGACGGTTCAATTAACACAATACACTTCTACACCTGTATTAATCAGGCTCAAAAACAATTAAAAATAACCATACAGATCGGATAAACATCACTGTGTATGGTAAAAATCAACCAAAACTGTATGGGTATAAATTAGAATGTTATGAGTTATAGTATAACTGTAAGGTCGACAACGAAAGGTTCAATATAACATGACCCTATATGCCAGTCTTGCTAATGGGCTTAGAGAACAAATCACATTAGGCGTCTTCAATGCGGGTGATAAGTTGCCTTCCGTGCGTCAGCTTGCCCGAGAACACGGCGTCAGCCTCGCTACAGTTCAAGAAGCCTATCGCGTTTTAGAAACGCAGCGATATGCGCAGGCCAAACCCAAGTCCGGCTATTTTGTGCCATTGCAACTGCCCTGTGAAAACACGCCGAAGATGACCAAGCCTCCCCAACGCCCGATGGATGTCTCACAATGGGAAGACGTGCTAAACATGCTGTTGAACACGTTTTCTAAAGAGAGTGAAACGCCAACGGTATGCCAATTTCAGCATGCCATGCCGAACATGACAGCTAAAACACTCAAGCCATTGTCTAAGCGGTTACACGAACTGACTAAAAACAGAGCATTAGATGGCATGCTTTATGGCGATGTTAAAGGGGATGCGAGTTTGCGAAAGCAACTAAGCCGATTAACAGCAGCTTCTGGCTGTCAGCTGTATCCTGATGAGTTCATTGTGACTTCTGGATGTCAGGAAGCATTATCGGTTTGCTTACGTGCCATTGCTAAAGCTGGTGATGTTATCGCGGTTGAATCACCAGGTTTTTATGGTGCCATGCAAGCGATAAAAGGGGCCAACATGAAAGCGTTAGAAATTCCGACCGATTCTGAATCGGGGTTAAGTCTGGAAGCGCTTAAACTGGCTTTGGATCAGTGGCCTATTAAAGCCATTTTGGTCGCGCCAACGGTTAACAATCCCCAGGGGTTTGTGATGCCAGTTGAGAAGAAAAAAGCGCTTTATGAACTTGCCAGGGAATACGATATCGCCATTATTGAAGATGACATTTACGGCGATATTGCCTATTCCTACCCTCGCCCAAAAACTATAAAATCCTTTGACGAAGATGGGCGGGTTTTACTTTGTTCTTCGTTTTCGAAAACCTTAGCACCGGGCTTTAGGGTAGGCTGGATTGCTCCCGGGGCATTTCGAAATAAAGTCATGCACGTGAAATACGTAAGCAGTTCGATGTGCGCCACCTTTCCCCAACTTGCCATAGCCAGTTTCATTGAACAAGGTGGCTACGATAAGCATATTCGTGCCATGCGCCAACAATACCGGTTAGCCAGGGATACCCTTCGTGCAGATATAAAACGATACTTCCCCGAAGGTACCGCGGTGAGTATGCCCGAAGGGGGCTATGTGTTGTGGGTAGAGTTACCACCTCAATACGATTGTGTAAAACTAACGGAAGAAGCCAGAAAACATGGAATTTATCTGGCGCCTGGCCAACTTTTCTCAGCCACAGGGAAATACCGTAATTGCATGCGCTTTAACTTTATCGATAGTACCCAAGACATCCGTGCCACATCTATTGCACGACTTGCTGAGCTGATACGTGCTCAACCTCTTTAAATGACGTAAACTCTGTCGCGGTGTGTTCAGTGTTGGGAATCGGTCAATACAGCATTTACTTTTAACTGCAATTGCTCTTTAAGCACGTCAGCGCGCGCTTCCAACTCTATTCTATCAATTTTCCCTTGTTGATAAGTTATTTCTAAACCTAAAAGCTGTTTAATTTGATTAAGCATATCTATATACAAAATCGCATTATAATTTTGCGTCCGTTTAATGTTGATCAAATATTCATTTAAGTCATTCAACGTCGTACCTGACAAATTGGTACTCACCATATTTTGAGCAAGAAAAATATCGAGATACGCGGGATAAGGCGGTGTGTTTTGCTGAAAAAACAGTTTCTTATCATACTCATTCGGCGGTAAGCTTTGATAATATTCCACAATTTGAACACTGTATTGGTGACATTGTTCGACAGAGGAAATTGCTGAAGTCAGTAGTTTAATGACGTCCTGCTTTTCATTTTGTTTAGCTTCATAGTCTGAAATTACAATAGCCAGTAGCACCCCTATAAGGGTTGCAAGTAAGGTAAGGAAAAAGTTGATTCCCGTAGGATAACGTTCAACTATACGCGTAAAAGCAGGCACAAATGTGACTACACCGAGTAGACTAAAAATCGCAAGGAATATTAAGTAAGTCATTAACAATAAATCATTTATTTTTCTGGCTAATTTACCACAATGTCTTATCGGTTTAACATCTCGGATCTACTTATACTTTCAAACTTCGTTTATAACCAATTTACTAGCTTGTAACTGAACCTACGCTCGCGGTAGTTTGGCTTGATCCATATCAACGCACTTTTATCTACATTCATTCACACTTAGGCTATTGAAACCACTTTGTGAAATTGAGTATGCTTACCCTTGTAAACAACACCAATTCAAACGATGAAATTAAGCCTGAGGCACATGGTTTATATCGGCTTAGTGTCAAACCATCGACCCAGCTCGCGGTAGAATCCAAACCGGTATTCGGCGCAAACATCACTTTTCATAGTAGCGTTTTACAACACGCCAGCTTTATCGCCACTCCCGATAATATTATCGGCTGGATAGATCACGGCGGTTTGTCTTATTTTTCAGTACATCAAAACACTCACCAAGAAGGCAACGTTCCCCTTTCCATTGAACTTCCGTCACAGTTTCTCAAGGTTGATAATGGGATATTACGGGTCACCTCTCCCACCAGAATCTATCTAATTGCCAAAAATCCAATGGAAATTCACAAACACGGGTTATGTTTTTTTAGCCCTGTATAATAATCGGGTCAATTATTACCTTGGTATTGATGCTACTTCTGCATAATGAGATATGGCTTCTGATAACCCTGAGAAGCGTCGGTCTATCCGCTTGACCATTTCTGCAAACGTCGTTGAATTAGCAATGATTAAACATCCTTCTCTGGCACGAGTCAGGCCGGTGTACACCAACCCCCGATGGAATAAACCTGCGGCTTTCTCCGTTTCAGGGCGAGGCAACAATAACACCACATGCTCAAACTCTGAGCCCTGTGATTTGTGAATGGTCATGGCGTAGACCGTTTCAAATTGTGGGATACGAGACAGTGAAATACGTCGCAATTGTCCCTCTTTCTCTTCAAACCACGCGTACAACTTCCCTTCGTGATCGGGCCAAATTATGCCCACTTCACCGTTTGAAAGACGCAGAGGGTGGTGATTTTTAACAATCATGATGGGTTGCCCTTGATAAAACTGCCCTTCCCGACGACGTATTTTTTGTTTTATGGCGTTGAACACCAACCCGTTTAAGCTTTCAACGCCGAATGCTCCCTGGCGCACTGGTGTTAGCCATCGCACTTTATTTAGTTGTGCAAATGCTTCATCGACACTGCCAGCGTCGAATATAGAACCATAGCTTAATTTGGCTAACTGTAATAACTGCGACGTACTGACATTATTCTCATCCCAACGCTTTACCCCTGTGGTCAGTGCAGTTTCAGTCTGCTTTTCACCAGCGCTCGCAATTGCTTCCTGTGACATTGCCTTAAACGCAGAATCAACATTGCCCTGTTGAATTGCCGTTGCGACGTTGGCGACTTGCCCTTTAAATCGCTGCGGAGCCTGAAGGGTAGACACCCAGGATTTTGCTCGCTCATTCGCGGGTAGCAATGGGAGATGCGGGCACAAAGTGGCGACATGCTGGCGCATATTGGCTGGCACAGCACCTAACATCGACGGCCTTTCTGTACCCAAACTGTGCGGGCTATCTTCATCATCGTCCACCAGTTGTTCCAACACATTCCCCAGTTCTACTGCCGGCAACTGATCAGCATCACCTATAAAATAGAGTCGCGCATGCTCAGGCAACGCGCGCGTAATACGGGTCATCAGCGCCAAGTCCACCATACTGGCTTCATCCACTATCAATACATCTAAATCTAACGGATTTTGACGGTTATATCGGGTCGTGACAGAATATTCTCGCAGTCCTAATAAGCGATGGATAGTGACAGCCTGCGTGGGCACGCGGTCTAATACACTATCGTCGACGGCACCCCGTAAGCCTTCAATATTGCTTAAAATAGACTCTGTCATGCGTTGTTGTGCTTTGCCTGTAGGCGCCGCAAGGACAATATTCAAATTGTCATCACAGGCCTGAAGTGCAAGTAGAAGCCGTAAAACCGTATAGGTTTTTCCGGTACCCGGCCCGCCGTTAATCACGCTAAAACGCTGCACTAAGCTTTTCGCCACTGCGACTTGCTGCCAATCTGGTAGTTCAGCGGTATCGGTGGGGAAAATACGCGGCCAAAGCGCCTTAAGCTTTTCGGTAGCACTACTTGTAAGGGGTTCAAAGGTGGTTCGTTTGACTATGTTTTGCGCGACCTCTTGCTCAAACTCGTAATAACGACGACTGTAAAGTTTGCCGTTGTGGTATACAAATAGTGCTGCCACTACGTCATTTTCTAAGGCTTTTTTTACAATTTTAAGTAAAGGGGTCAGCGGCGGAAACACGATACCTTCCAGAACCATGTTTGTTTTCAAGGGGTCGAGTTCGCCGATATCTGTGCTTTCTACGTGATCTGCACATTGTGAGCCATGCTTGGCCTTATCGGCTGAGCCTCCATTGAAACAGTGCGAACTGGCAATATGCGGCAGGTGTAAACAACTGTGGCCATTTCTCTGCATGAATGACAGATACGCCAGTACGCCCGCCCAGATTACGGCTTCTTCGTTGGTCAGTTCATCCAGTGGTGAAAATTCTTGTGCGATACATTTATCAATGACTTCAATTTCAGCGAAGGTTTCCAGTGTTTGTGCAACTAACATTTCCTTATTATTCACTGCTTACTCCTGTCCGTCATCAAAGCTAAACTGCTGTTGTACATGCTGTGGACTTTGCTTTTTTTCACTGGTGCCATGCTCAAATATGTGATCTAAACGCGACAATTCCTGGTGAGTAATATCGGTAAAGAATACCCCCTCACCGCTTCGGTTTTGTGGATGCATACCACGGAGATAGAGGTAATACACCCCGCCAAAATGTTCTTCGCAGTTATAATCCGCAATGGCATTTTTAAGGTAACGGTGTAACGCTAAGCTATAGATTAAATATTGTAAATCGTATAAATGGTGTTGGTTGTTAAGCATAAGCGCTGCGGGAAGATATACATCGAGTGCATCGCCCAGCCAAGTCGACTTGTAGTCTGCCACGAAATACTTGCCGTCGTGTTCGAAGATAAGATCAATAAAGCCATGCATCATTCCCGCCAAACGCGGAGTCATCAAGTGGGGCACTTCTATAGGTTGGACGTTGAGCCCTTGTGCCACACGACGTCTATGTGCAGTGAGAAGGTCTTTAAGTGGCTCCCATTGACTATCATTCATAGGAAAGTAAAACTGGGCTTCGCGTAGTGTGTGCTTTTCAGACACTTGATTTAGACTCAATGTCATTGTGGGATACAAAGAGGTTTGCAATACTTCATCTAACCAAGCATAAAGCGCAGGAGCACTGGACGCCTCTAGCCCAAAACGCGCAACTAACTCTTTCCCTGAATCCTCCCACTGTGGGTCACAAAAGTCATTGTGTTCTAATAAATCGTGGAGCAAATTACCTGCGCTGGCCCCTTTGGCGAGTCCAAATCGTAAAGCACTGGCATCGGGCGCATCAATAGATTCAAGTGGAAGGCTGTCTGCTGGTTGACTCACTAGCACTGTTGCAGCCTCTACGTTCCCGTTCTCACTGTAAACTTCTTCATCTCTAATGGTTTGCATCACTGCCACGCTCTCGATATCTGCGCGCGTCGCGTTAGGCGTGTTGTCTGGCGCTACCGCAGTCAATCGACTTAAGGCCGAAAACGAATACAAACGCCATTGCTCACTGGCAGTACCTGTAAACTGTAACGCAAATAATTCACCATCATGCTGCTCATGTTGAAAACCCGCATACGTCTGATGATACTCGTCTGCACAGATGTGAGAGCTATGGGCTTCTTCTTCACCAGTAATCTGTTCAAGTATACTTTGCCAGTCATTTTGTTCCTGTTGGTTAAGCCCAAGTGCCCTTGCCAGCGCGCTTTTTTCATTTCCATCAAGGGGCATAATTCCCATATAACAGCGGTGGGCCGCCCGGGTGACTGCTACGTACATCAAGCGCATATCTTCTGCCTCCGCTTCATCGCGAACACGCGATACCGCTTGCTGGGTCTGCCCTAATTGCAGTTGAAGCTGGTGTTTGGCCTCATCGTAATAGGTAAATATATGAGACAGTGACTTGCCATTTCGCGCAGCATCTTTGTACGAGGTAGCAAACGGAATAAACACGATAGGGTATTCCAGTCCCTTTGAGCCATGTTGAGTGATGAGGCGAATTAGCTGGCTGTCACTCTCCAGTCGCAAGGTCAATTCTTCATCACTATCTGGCTGATGTATTTGCTTGCTGAGCCAGTCCAATAGCTGTTCAGGACGTTGATGAGTGATACTCGCCTTTTCCAGGACTTCACCGAGATGTTGGTAGTTGGTTAACGCCCGCTCTACGTCATTACCGCTGGGCTGATAGCTTGACTGCATGAGGTGTAGCAAAACGCTCATACACCCTTTTTGTAGCCACATGTCGCGTAAGCTTAATACCTTTTCATAGGCATTGTCCCACGCGCTATCATTGTCGTGATAGAGCAACTCAACCAAATCATGTGCACTGTATCCCCACAGTGGCGAGGCCAGACTAGACGCCACTTTATTATTATCGTTGGCATGCCAGATGCCGTTGAGCAATCGCAATACATCTTGTGCTTCCGGCGCAGCGAAAAGGTTGCTGCGATCACTTAAGTAAACACATGACAACCCCTGTTGTTTAAGTACGTACTTAATGATGTTGGCTTCGTTTCTGTTCTTCACCAGGATCGCAATATCCTGGGGCCTAACCCCTCTAGTTACTTGATTAGCGCCTTCAAAACGCGCTTCATTTAACAGTCGGTATATTTCCTGCGCTATCCACTGCGACATATCACGGCGCATCGTTGTCGCATCTTGCTTTTCATCTAAGCGCAAACTGACATAATTCATTGCACTTCGATCACTATGGGAGTCTATTAATGGGGCTTTAGCTGCTGCCGCTTTTGCAGTAAATTCAACGGGAAAGTAATGAATATTAAAGCCAAACACATCGGTAGGGGTGTTCGATGATACAGGGGCTCCGTAGAACAGGCGGTTATATGCTTTAACCATCCCTTCAACTGAGCGCCAGTTAGTATTCATTACCCAACGGTGATCTGCTTGTCGTCCGGCTTTGAGGTAAGTAAAAATATCCCCCCCACGAAACCGATAAATGGCTTGCTTAGGATCGCCGATCATTAATAACGCCGTATTGGATGATGGCGATAGTGTACTTACCTCGTTATTCTCTTCAGAAAGGGCGACCGAAGGTGATGCCTTGGGATATACCGCATCTAATATTGCGTACTGGTTGGCATCGGTATCTTGAAACTCATCGATAAGGGCAACAGGGAATTTCTTGCGAAGCTCATGAGCAAGGGTGTTGCCCGGTTTCACTACCTCATTGGCAAGCATGCAAATGAGATCGTCAAAATCGATAATACCCCGCTGTTTTTTCTGCTTGGCGACACTGTCTTTAATAAAGTGAATTGCGTCGTTAATCAGCGTAAAGACTGGAATTTGAGCAAAGGCTGCATCCCTTTCAATGGCTGCACTATCTATGGCCTTTGACAACGCTTTGATAGGACTCAGCACCTCTTTGACGCCAGCAGTATTGCGTGCATAGCGCCGCCCATCGAGAAAGGCTAACGCCAATGATGGCGCCTCCTGATAACGCTGTGTATTGGCACACTCATTTAACCAGGCTTTAAGTGCAGCTAATTCCTGAGGTCGTTCTTTTTTATGCGCTGGTGTTTTGATGAGTTGCTCTGTCAATAAGCCTTCATTCACCTCGATATTTTGCAGTAGCGTGTCGAAGCAACTGATATGTGTATCTGGATTGTTGAGTAGGGTCTGATTGAATGCCGCCTCTATCGCAGCTTCATCCAATAAGATAGGCGCAAGAGGACTTCGAATGGTGCTGTAAAATTCTGATAACAAACGCTCTGGAACGTGCCAGGACGACTGGGCAAGCAACAAAAAATCCGCTTCATTCTGACTCACTTTGCGAATAAAGTCTTCTGCAGCTTGTAAGTAAAGGTCACTGGTATCTGTACTCAAGTTCAGTGACATGGCAAAACCGCTGTTAAAGGCCAGTTGCCCAATGACATGCTGACAAAAACCGTGAATAGTAAACACCGATGCATCGTCAAGTTCCAGTTGCGCTGCTTGCAATAGCGCAATGCTCTCATTCAAATCGGTATGGAGAAACAGATGCCTATATACCGGATCACTGTCACTCGGCAGCCCATCACCACTATCTTTGGCCTGCTGCCAGAGCTGAAGTGCCTCGCGCAGTGTTTTAGCTATTCGCCCTTTAATCTCTTCGGTAGCCGCTTTGGTAAAGGTCATGACCAAGATATCTTTTACCGTCAGCTTTTTCTCTAACAACAAACGCAAATACAAGCGCGTAATATTAAAGGTTTTACCTGTACCGGCGCTCGCTTCTATAAGGTGCCGACCTACAAGAGGCATATTTGCTACATCAAGTAGATTAGGTGTGTGCAAATTTTGGTCACGCGATGCCATTGTATTTACCGTCATAGTTTTTCCTCCACCGAGGCATTGGCCACCATAGCGAATAACACGAAGCCCTCAACAGACGGTAAATCATGCCAGGTGACTGGCTGTGGGAACAGCCAGTTAAGGTAAGGGTTATTTGCCATATCGGCACTAAAAGGCCCAGACGATTGCTGCCAATTTCTGATTACCCGCTCAGCATCATACCCAGCCAATAACTTTTTTATTTTATGTATTATTGCTAACCCCTCTTCTGAGGCCACATCGTCTTCTACGAGATGCAAACCACTAAGCAACTGTGGTTTCTGTGTTGTCTGAGTTGTTGCTTGATTGCTCGTTACCCGCTGATATTCAATCATCCCACTGAGTATGTCATGGAAACATTCAGGCTTTATCTGCGCGACTATTTCGGCACTGTCCGATTTGCGTTTCCCCGGTATGAGATCTTCGAAGAGACTGCGATAAAGCGGCGTTGGCGCAGTATAGATGGTCAGATACAAGCGTTCGATAAACAAAAGCAGTTGACGGGCAGTCTTTGGATCAAAAGGGTCATAGCGACGTTTTAATAATGTCGTTTCGCCTTTCTCCCAGTCACAGTAAAAAATATCCAGTGGATAATCACGGTAATGAGTCTCATGGTCACTACTGGAGAACACGAGTTGGGTGATAAAATAGCTCAATGCCCTGACATCATTAATTTTCCCTGCGCACAATTGCACCAGTGCCTCGCTGGTTTCAAATGCACTGGCGGTAAATGTGAGATAGTGACCGGTAAAGCTAGCGGTTTTGGGCTCTGCATCATGGGGGCCCATTGCCTGATTTAACGCAAGTGCGCCTTCTTTCCACATGGCAAGTTCTTCTTTCGCCACCGGGTTATTGGGAATATCACCGCGCAGCGCGGCGAATTCAATCACCTGTTCACTATAAGAAGTACTATTGCTTCCTACCTCAGCGGCATTGCGCTCAGGGGATGAGAAAATGGCATCTAAAACCTGATAGCGGATAAGTGCATTGGTTTCAAAAGGCTCACTGTTTTCCAACAAGGTAAACGATTGCGACAAGTTAACCCCTAAGCGCTGAACGGCAAAGTATTCAAGGGGATCTTTAAACGCTCTTGCAATTTGCATTGGAGTCAGACGCAAATCGCTATCTGCTCCCGTTTCAGAATCATTTGAATGCAGGTCTAACAAAGGCAATGAATGTGCAGTTTCAGTGTCTGTCGTACTTGCTGTACTATCTTTATCTTTATCTTTACCTTTATCGTTGTCATGTTGAACAACCTTCCTGGCACGTTGCAGAGCATCAGCCAATCGCAGCCAACCGGTTTCATAACTTGGCAATGTACCGTTAAAACTTCCTTCGCTAAATGGGTGCAAGGGGGCTTGTTTCAGGTAATCCTCTACATTTACCTCGTAGCCTAGCAACAACATATCGAGAAATTCAGCAAGGACGAGGCTGGGCTGACGCTCGCTATTGTTGCTCACATCATTTCCTTGATAACTCAGATACAAGCTTTCGCGGGTTGAAATTATTGCCTCTAAAAATAAGTATCGGTCCTCTAAACGCCTTGAACGATCTCCGATACGACGCGCAGCATTGGCCATTAAATCCAACCCCAGAGGGGTTGATTTTCGGGGAAATTCACTGTCGTTAAGACCCAGAATACACACTTTTTTAAAGGGAATACTTCGCATGGGTAACATGGAACACACAGTAACCTGTCCCGTCATAAAATGGTTACCCGCATCGGGGGAAGAAAAACGATTGAGCAATAGCTCTCTGACCTGACGTAAACTCAATGGGTGCTCATAGTTCGCTTCTTCGCATCGGGCAGCTAAATCTGCCGCCACTTTAGCAATGAGTTCCCAACTGTGCTCTTGCTCCCGAGTGGGCATAAAACACGCATCGCGAAGCTCAAGTAAATCTTTTGCCCACTCAGAAGGCGAGCGGGGTGTCGTCAACGCGTTAGCAAATCGCCCTAATAACGCAACGATCTCTACCAGTTTTCCTAAGGTTACCGCACTTTGGCCCTCTACATCTGGAATGGTCAGCATACCGTCAATGATCATTTCATTGTCACAGGCAAGCATACCCATCAATAACCGGCGTAACCCCCACCACCAACTGTAGGTGTCATCGTGCGCGACGCCTTCTGATACTGCTAACTTATGTTGTCTGTTTAAACCCCAGTGAATATGTGCTTGCTTTAGCCACTCGGTCATTTGGTCTAAATCACCTTGGGCAATCGCAAAGCGCTTTTGCACAGTGTCCAGTTGCAGATAATCCATAATATCTGCAACACCAAAACGGCTATCGGGAAGTTGTAACAATGCCATATAAGCCGCGATTAATGGCTCAGCATCCATTGGACTGCGATCAGCAATTGAGCACGGTAAACGTGTAGGCCCTGCGCCCACTATCGGTTTGGTACTCACCCGATGAAACACTGCATCGACAAATGGCGCATAATTTTCTATTGCGGGGCACATAATTAAAATATCAGAGGGTGTTCTCGTCTTATCTTGTGACAACCAATGAAGTAAGTGATCATGCAGTACCTGGACTTCCCGCAGCGCAGAGTGAGTGCACATTATTGTTATACTGTCATCGCCTTGTTTACTTGCTCGGGTTAATGTTTCACCTCCCTCTTTGTCGACTGGCGCTGGTTGAATACCTTGCAAAATGTCGTCGTGAATATAATTGAGAAGTGAGGGACATTCCCCTGAACCTGTTAATGGCTGCGCGTCGTCGCGATGAAACGCTGGGGCGTCAAAAGCACTTATTTCAAATGTATCAAGTTCAGTCAGTAAATTGAAAAGCTCTCGACCTTGCTTACCCAAATTGCCCAGAAGTGGGTTTGACTGTTCTTGCTGCATCCACTTTTCAAGGCCTTCACTGCGAAGCGCTTTAGCCTGCTCACTGTTGCTTTTGGCATCACCCCAATAGTTAACACTGGGGTTTAAGTGAAAAATATGTATATCAATGTGATGGGCTAAGGCGTCGAAAAAGCCAATAAGTTGGGGAGCCATGGTGTTTATGGCAAACACCACAACACGTTCAGGGAGCGTGTTTGGCACCACACCTGACGCTAACGCTTCAAGGGTGAGTTGGTGAAGTCTGGCAGGATGCAAAGGCTGTTCGCTGACTAAGCGGCGCCAGATTTCACTTTGCCACCCTTCCATATCATCAAACACTACACGTTCATTTCTTTCCCACGCAAACAGCCAATCCGGACGATATAACAAATACTGTTCATACACATCAGCTAGCGCGGTAGCTAGCTGCAAACGCTTTACCCCTTGCTCTTGCTCGCTACCTGCTCCACGCCAGTACTTGTTTACTTGTTCAAATGCACTGCCTTTCATCCATTCCTGATCGTTAAGAATATTATCAATCCGCCAGGTTAACACTTCGCGTCGATAGGACGATTGTTTGGGCACTTTGTCTTCCCCAAGTACCGCTCTTGCCGTATTCCACATAAAGCGCACTGGCAAAGGGAAGTCTATATTCATTGCTATGCCCTGCTCCCGTGCCAATTGCATACTCACCCAATGCTGCATACCAGGACTTTCCACCAGCACAGTTTCAGGTGTAAACACCCCTGTAGGCTGCTGTTTTAATAATGTGGTAAGTAGAAAACTTAAGTGTTCTAGTTTGTTTGAAGGGTATAACGCAAGCAATCGAAAATCCTTTATAGAACGAGCTTTTAGGAACGATATACAGTGTATCGAAAAGGACGAGGTTAAAAAGTACTTTTTACGTATTTTTGCAGTAGTACATTACCCGAGAGGTACAGTAAAACCAGTGAGAAGAGAATAAAAAAACCCATACAGACCTCAGGACACGAAAAATCTGTATGGGTAAGGTTTACGGTCTACTCAGTAACAACGAGAATAAGCGTTGCCTGGCACTTATTCACGTTAGCGTTACTCAGTAGCACTGTTAACCCTTTTTATTCTGCATGTTGAGTGCCAACTTTTTAAGACATAAAAATCAACAACTTAAATACAACCTCGCCACTACACGTTTGCGGCATGGCGATAAGGTGGTGCAAGTGCACCACAACAAAGCACCCGACACATACTTCGCCGCATTCTGCTTTGCATTTCATAAAAACTATTTTGCTATTAGCAGTTTCGAGGCGAACCGCATTCCAGTACAATTTGTAATTTATTCCATGTTAAAAACACATTCAGGAGACGCGATGTTATCCGCCCAACAACTAGCCACTATGCTTACGCTTCAAGACAAAATGAACAAAAAGGTCAATCCAGATTGGCTCAATGCAGGCTACGGATATTTGCGAGCCGCCATGGTTGAATCGGTTGAAGCCATAGAACATCACGGCTGGAAGTGGTGGAAAGCCCAACACAAAGATTTGCCACAGCTACAAATGGAACTGGTCGACATCTGGCATTTTGCGTTGAGCGCCTGCATTATCGATTTCAAAGGTGATATTTCCGCGTCTGCAAAAAGTATTGCAGCACAACTTGCCAGCGGTGACACAACAGTGACCTTTGACGGTAAAGATTACACTGCGTCAAATCAGTCTTTACTGGATAACCTGGAATTAATGACTGGCCTTTGTGCCGCAAAACGCTTTAATGTTCCCTTATTTATGACCATCGTCGAACAATGCGATATGTCAGCAGATGAGTTATATCGTCAGTACGTTGGAAAAAATGTGCTCAACTTCTTCCGACAAGACAATGGATATAAAGAAGGCACTTACCATAAAGTTTGGTCTGGAAGAGAAGACAATGAACATTTAGTGGAAGTAATGGATGCCCTTGATTTGAACAAACCTGAATTCAGCGATTTAGTTTACCAAGGCCTAAATAGCCGTTACCCGGGATAGTTTTTTACACCAATAAAAAAGCTCTGTTTCAAACAGAGCTTTTAGCTGGGTCTAACTAAAAATACACGGACACTTGACTAGGCGTCTACCCACACCAATTTATCACTGTATGTTCCTTGGATAATATCCACGAAGCGGTCTTCCAGTACATGCCGTTTTACTTTCAAGGTAGGTGTGAGTAAGTCATTTTCTATACTCCACTCATTTTTCATTATCACTACCCTATCCATCACCTGATGGCTCTCTAGCTTGGCATTTATAGCGTCGAAAGTCTTTTTCAGGCTTGCTTCAACATCCGATTTTTGTTGTTTTTGCGCTTCTTCACTTAATACCAATAGTGCCACTGGCTGAGGCAAATTCGTTCCCGTCACACAAACCTGCTCAACTATGGGGTTTTCCATAAATTTAGCTTCAATGGGTGCTGGAGTCACATATTTACCCTTGGCCGTTTTAAAGATATCTTTAAGCCTGCCAGTAATTTTGACATAGCCATCTGCGTCAATCACACCTTTATCACCGGTACGTAAATAACCGTCTTCAGTAAATACCTCCGCGGTTTTCTCTGGTTCCAGATAGTACTCGAGCATATTACACGGTGATTTAACCTGAATTTCGCCTTCTTCAGAGGTACGAATAGTAACGCCATTGTATGGCTTACCGATGCAGCCTATTTTATCGTGACGGAAAGGAACGCTACCTGTGCCATAGGCACTGTTTTCCGTCATCCCCCACCCTTCAGAAATGTAAATGCCGATTTTTGCAAACCACTCAATAACTGCAGGTGCCAATGGAGCTGAACCACTTGCCCACAATCGCGCGTTACTGATCCCCAGACCTTCGCGAATTTTCTTAGCCACAATTTTGTTCAAAAATGGAATTTTAAGCAGAATATCAAGCTTTTTCTGAGGCATTTTCGCTAATACGCCCATCTGGAATTTCGTCCATAAACGCGGTACAGAAATAAATAAGGTGGGTTGACAGTGAGCAACATCGCGTTGGAATGTGGACAAATCTTCAACAAAGTGAATTTTACCGCCGCTGTAATAGCTTGATAACTCGACCAAAACACGCTCAGTAATATGTGCTAGAGGCAAATAACTCATGGTGCGATCATTGCGATTAATGCCTAACTGATCTAACGAGTGACGCGCCGCCCAACAAGCGGTGTTATAACTGTGTACAACGCCTTTAGGTTGACCCGTGCTGCCTGAGGTATAAATGATGGTCATCATATCATCCATATCAGGTACGGGTGAGTCAGTAATAGGCGCAATATCAATAAACTCATCCCATTGCTGTTTGGTGGCAATATTGGGATAAGGAAACGCAACGGTCAGGTACTCAGGTGGAATAGTAGCGACTTGCTGCTCAGTGTTATCGAGCTTCCCGACAAACAACAATTGAACATCTGCGTGCTTCAACACGTACTGTACGGTATCGGGACCGGCAGTCGAAAATATCGGTACCGAAACATGCCCTGCCATCATGATCCCAAGATCAACAATGAACCATTCTGCACAGTTTTTGGAAAAGATACCTATACGACTTCCTTGGGGAAATCCCATTTCACGTAGTCGAGCAGCGACCTGGCGCGCTTGCTGAGCAACCTGCTTCCACGTGAAATCGTGGTATTCTCCTTTAATTGGCTGAGTTAGATATACGTCATCTCCACAGGATTTTTCCCAATGGTATAACATACTTAATGGCGATTTTATTACTTCCTTGCTGTCGGCGTTTGCTGTCATATCTAGCGGCATAGTTCACTCATTTGTTGTTATAATGTAGCTCATTTTTACAATGATTTCACAGACTTCTAATAAGCCTTATTTTTATAAGAATGACAAGCTTTTTAAACAGGCGTTTACATTAGATGCTACGAACCACGTGGCTTTGCGCGTAAAATTTAAATTTCTTATAGACCATCCTTTTGATTCATTATGGTCTTATCACTTACTCAAAACACAGGCTTATGTTGTTTGCAGCACTGTTGTGTTTATTCAGCGTACAATTTTGCCTAACTATCCTCTTTTCAACCAAAAGCTATAAAGGCTAATTCCATGTTTTAAAAAGCAAAGGTTCTACTTCGGAAGCTGAACAAGGTCTGGCGTAAAAATAGCCTTGATGCAAATAGCACTTCTTGCTAATCAGCGCCTCCACTTGTGCTTTGCTTTCTACGCCTTCTGCAACGCAACTCATATTCAAACTATTGGCCAGCGAAATAGTGGTTGTCACCAATGCTTCGTTTGCATTACCCGGGCTCATTTCGTTAACAAAGCTTTTATCAATTTTAAGTACGGAGAGAGGGTATTTTCTCAAATAGCTTAACGATGAATAGCCTGTACCAAAGTCATCTAGCGCAAGTACAAATCCTTCATTGACGAACCGTTGAATTTGTCTAAGTGCATTGTCACTGTCATCCATTAGCACTCCTTCGGTTATTTCAAATCGAAATGCGTGTTTAGGTAAATGAAATTCATTAATGAGGCTTAATACACCTTTTAAATCAAACTCTGTTTTAAAGTGAAGAGCTGAGAGGTTAATTGATACATAGCCGGTAAACCCCTTTTCATGCCATCGCGAAATATCTCTCGCGGCTCTGCGCATTGCTTTACGGGTTACTTCAATGATGTATTTTAATTCTTCCAACACAGGGATAAACTGATCAGGATAGAGAGGCTCGTCATCCAGCCTACCCCTCAGTAACAATTCAACGCCAACCGTTTTATTTGTACTCGCGTCAATAATAGGTTGGTAATGATTAATAAAGCACTCTTCAGAAAAAGCACGCTTAACCTTATTTTCTAATTGGAGTCTGGTTTTAGCACGTTCGTTCATATCGCGGGTAAAATAGGTAAAGCCACTTAATGCATCTCTTTTTGCAATATACATTGCTACATCAGCTTGTTTTATGAGCTCAGCGGGCTCTGACGCATCCTCTGGATAGAATGCAACACCGATACTGCAAGAAACGCGCAATACTTCTTCTGCAAGAGAGATCGGCGTTTCAACAGCTTCGATAATTTGCCCAACAAATGAGCTCAAATCATCGTTATGGGAAACTTCTTCGATAACAATGACGAATTCATCACCACCTAAACGAGCCACAGTCCCCGAGTCAGCAACCAAATTGCGCATTCTGTTGGCAACAATACGCAGCAATTTGTCACCATAATCATGACCCAGCGAGTCATTGATCCCCTTGAACCTGTCCAAATCAATGAACATCACCGCGACTCTGTGCTGGTGGTGACGTGCCAGACCAATCGCGTGTTCTAATCTGTCTAACAAAAGCGTACGGTTTACTAAGCCAGTTAAGCTGTCGTAAGTGGCAATTTTTAAGAGTTTACGTTCCGCATTTTTCTGCTCAGTAATATCAGAGACAACGATGAGGTAGTGCTCCGGCGTATTTTTCTCTCCGCTCACCGCAGTAATATCGATTAACACGTCATACCGCTTGCCATCCGCTCCCTCAATAACCCCTTCATCCTTCCAAAAATCTCCACCTTGCATATCTGATAATTTTGTAGAGAGTTGACGCTCAAGGCTAGGATAACGGATATACAATTTAGTCAGCTGCTTAGGTAACGATTCTTTTGAACTAAAACCAAAGACTTGCTCAAATGCTGGATTAGCAGCCACAAGTTGCTTTTCCTGATCAAAAATAAGTACCCAATCGCGGGTTTGCCTAAAAGCATCACCGAATAAGGTCGCTTGATGCTGTACTTTTTGCAATCGTACAAACTGCTTTTTACGCGACAGTAAGTACGCAATGAACAATCCAATAAGCAGTGAAATATAGATACCGTAAGCGATTGGCGAACGCCAGGGAGCATGTGGCATAGAAAGGGTGATTTCCGCCGGCAATACAGTGTAATCAAAACTGCCTGGCGTGGGCGCTACAGAGAAAACATAATTGCCTGGCGCAAGATTTGCGAAAGTTATCTTGCCATCATCGGTTAATCCTTCAGTAACAATGCGGTCACCTTTGAGTAACTTATAATAATACTTAACCTTTCCGGTACCGGACATAGCTAATGCGGAGAAATGAATAGAAAGGCCAAAGTCCTCATAAGTAAGCTCAATATGTTGACCATTCAGGTTGACCAAAGGTTGAGCCAATAAACGGTTGTCAACGGACACTTGTGTAATTGCTGTTTGCTGGCTTAGCAAGCCGCGATTGCCGTCAACACTGTCTAATTGAGCAGGCGAAAACACAACGGCTCCTGTGGTAGAGCCATACGCAAAACGCCCGTCATTTAAGCGCAGAGCGGCGCCTTGGTTAAATTCAGATACACTGAGTTCTCGGCCATAGATAAAGTTTTGTATTTGTCCTGTGGTGGTATCATACTTGTGTAGTCCTTTGTGAGAACTAAACCAAATATTCCCCTCGTTGTCTTTTAACAAACCGTAGATAATATTCGACAGTAGTAGGTTGGTATCGTTGAGATTATACAGTGGTTCAAAAGTATCTGCGTCAATGCCAATCAGTCCTACACTGTTGTGGGCCAGCCATAGAATGCCCGTATCGTCTATCGCCCATGATGAAATGGAACGATCTCGTCGACGCTGAGACTCAGGGAAGCGATAAACCAACTCGTGCTCAGAAGTATCAGGATCGATTAACCAAAGTCCACCTTCTGTAGCAAGAAATAAACGGCCTCCGTGATACTTTGACTCTCCAAGAAATCCCGGGGTAAAGTTAACGTCAAATACTCGAGGATCTAACGAAAGCCGTCTGATGGTCTTCTCTTGTGTGTCATAAGCCATGAAATCTTCATTACCCACAAAATACAAATACCCATCTGTAGATAACGTCGTGCCGGCGCTAAATACGTCAAATATGGCCTTATCGCCACCTGATATAACTTCAGGAATCTTTGCTTGGCCAGTTGCAGGGTCAAATAAGCGGATCCCTTCATAGGTTTGTAAAAACAACTGTCCAGCATCGGTAGGAATTATTCTCTCAATGGCACCCACACCGATATAATTTTTATCAGAAGTATCGTGCAGATATTGCTCGGCATTACCCGTTGTAAAATCATAGTGATTAAGGCCGTTGGAAGTCCCAATCCAAAGCTTATTAGGCTGCGTTTCGGCGAACGCCCACACTACGTGACTGGTGAGTAAATTTTCATTGCCGTTACGGGCATTTTGAATGGTGAAAACATCTGCGCTTTTCACACCAAAGTACAGCGCCCCTGCGTATATTGTACTTAGCCACAAGTTCCCTGTTTCGTCCTGGGCAATAGCGGTGACTCGTTTATCAGAAATGGTAGTAGCACCGTTGTGGGGCTCTAATATATGCTCGTGTTCCCACCCGTTTTGTTTTTTCGACAGAGAAAATAGCCCTTGGTTAGTCCCCAACCAAAAGCTACTCTCTGCATACTGTACCATTGTCCAAACGTTTCTATCATCGATTACACGTTGGAAAACGCCTTCTCTGTTACCTTGCATTTGTGCAATAAAGTCCGTTTTATCCGCCACAAAAACCCCTTTTACTGTCGCTATCCAAAGACGCGCGCTTTCATCGAGAAGTAAAAATTTTGCATTGGTATTGTCGAAATCAGCGGGAATGTCGTGAAGGTAATCAAAAGGCGCTAGGGCAACATCGTTGCTATTCAACGATTTGGTATACAAACCTGTCGTCGTCGCCACAACCAAGTATTCATCAACGGTAATAGCAGCCCTGATACTGTCATAATTATTGATAATGTCTTGATCAAGTACAGCAATGGTTTCCAGGGTTTTCGATGAAACGTTGTAACGCTGCACTTCTTCGGATAGTGAGATAATTAAGTTGTCGTCATCTTGCCAATGAAAAAATTCAGCATATTGCGTCACACCTTCTAACTTACTGAACGACTTTGGCTCAATTTGGGTAATCTCTTGAGTCCGTAAGTTGAGATAAAAAACTCCGCGTCCATACACACTCAACCACAACGCCTCATCTCCCTGTAACGTCATCTTGTGGATAGACGAGTCACTCAGTAGATTGTTCGGCCCTTTAATTCGCGTGGTACGTACACCGTCCCATCTCATTGCCCCACCCTCGGTAGCAATCCAAACAAATCCCTCACCATCTATCACAATATCGTTTACCACATCTTGTGGAAGACCATTTTTAGTGGAAAGTGACTGAAAGACCGGATTCGATAATCGAGGGGACGCTAGCGCGCATTGCGTCATTACCAACAGGATTAAAAACAAACAGTAGAAACGGCTCATACCAAAACTTTACAGATATCTAATTCTTATTTTACGAGTAAGTGTAACAGAATGACGAGCAGTTGGGCAGCAATAGAGCTTTCAAATTTAACTTAACATTCAGTATGTTACAAACTTCGAGTAAAACATTTTTTGTTTCAGATGAAGCAATGACATAAATTGACTCGGTCATTGTTCAATCAACACCAAGAGGAATTCGACCAACGGGTATTACCTGTCTTCTAATGCTTGGCTGCGGTGCAAGGCGATAAAGATCACCATTTCGCCCTACATAAAACTTTGTGATACCACATTCACGAGCAATGTTGGCATGAGCCTGTAAGTGCATAGCTTCTCCGTGGACAGGTATAGCAATTTGTGGTTTTACCCAGTGATACATCAATTTAAGTTCTTCTGCACAGGGATGACCACTCGCGTGTATGGGTAAAGGACTATCTTCACTGTGCCTAACAGATATTCCCTTGGCGCGAAACGCCTCGTTGAGTTTTCTCACACTTTCTTCATTACCCGGTATGATTATGGATGAAAATAAGACCGTATCCCCTTTCTCCAACTGTAAATGGGGAAATGTATCCATCGCTAATCGTGACAAAGCGGCATTCCTTTCACCTTGACTTCCGGTGGCAACGGCAAGCACTTCATTGGGTGGTAAGTAACCTAAATGGGAAGGATCTGCGACCTCTAGGTCGGTTGGCCAAATACCTTGCTGTTTTGCAATGCTATACATGTTCAACAGCGAACGCCCATATAAGCCAAAGTATCGCTTGGTATTTTTGGCCACGCGGGCTAACGAAATTAAACGCGCAATGTTACTACCAAAACACCCCACCACCACTCGCCCACGCAGCGGAGCAATGGTATTGAGTAGCCCATCATAGCAATTGCGTTCTGAAACTGAAAACCCAGGCTTGGGCGCGTTGGTAGAATCCCCCACTAAGGCGAGAATATTTTCTTTAGCTAGGGCCTTATAAAGCTGGTTATCAAAGGGCTGGCCGGTTATTGGATTGGCATCCATTTTCCAGTCTGCGGTATGTAATACAGTGCCTACATCAGTGGTAATCTTAAGGGCAAAAGGCTCAGGAAGGGAATGTGTTATTGCCAGCCACTTTACAGAAAACGGTCCTATTTGGTGGGTTTCACCAGAAGACACTTCAATTATGGGCACTTTGTTCAAGAGCTTGCTTCTGGCCAGCTTTCGCCTGAGTACTTCAGCAGTAAAGGCCGTCGTATATATAGGTTTTTTGAATCGTTCCCACAGATAGGGAATTGCACCGAGGTGGTCTTCATGTGCATGGGTAATGACAATGCCTGCTAGTGCGTCTTTTTGTTTGGCAATGAAATCAGGCTTAGGTGCAACAACACTGTGGCGGGTAGCCTGTGGTGATTCTCTCACCTCCCCATTTAGGTAAGGCGGTTGTAATGGCTCGTCAAAAGAAACACCACAATCGACCATCAGCCAACTTGCGTTGTGACCGTATAAATTGAGGTTCATACCAATCTCGCCGGTTCCACCTAGAGGAACAAACCACAAATCCTGATCGCTAGGTTGTAACATCTCCCTTCCTACTTGACTTCTTATCTCATACTATTGGTGGGCGTGATATGGAAATGCAACACCTGTTAGGTAACAACGATAGACGTGCAATTATTCGTGCAGCCTTAGGTTCAGCTGATCAATAACCTCGGCCCAAGCCGCGTCTTCTTCAATTGCATCTTTTAAAAACTGAGATTGCGCTGGAGACCAAAACGGCGCGTCATGAAGATACTGTGTCTTATTCAACCCTTTGTGTTGGTCAATAAAGTGTTCAATGTCTTGTTCCGATGAATCAAGCCCCAATTGTCCAAATAAACTGCTCATCGTATGCTGTTCTGTAAACATATCGAACTCCTTGTTAATCAAAAAACGCGTTGCCACTTTTATATTGGAAAAAGCGATCTATTCACTTTTAGCCTTCTATCTATATAAACGAACCAACGCGTCTACAGATCACACTACAATTGCTGCGCAAATTCCTCCGGAGAAATAACTTCACCCTCTTCACCCGGCACTGGGCACACAATCACCATCAAATCATCCTGTGTCATTCCCACCACCCATTTAGATAAAAATTCTTTGGTGGGTAACGCCATGGGTTCGCAGTGTGCCCAATCTTCCGTCGCCCACAACTTAGCGAGTTCTGCATCAGGCCATACGGGCACGCCATCTTCATCATCTGTGGTCAGCATAACGCAACCGTGCTCATCGGTAAGGATAAACAGCGTTTCATTTTGTTTGATGAGCGCCAGGGTTTCTTCTAATCGCTGAAAGGCGTTTTTTTCAAGTAACGGATGTAACTGTGACATGATTTTCTACTTTTAAGTAATAAGGGTGAATAATGTATTTCTTGCTTTGCTAGCAGTACAAACGCGCAACAAGGGCTTACCGCGGTGATCGTGCCCTTATCTCGACGTTTCTCAAAATTTAATAGGCTTTGGTGACACTTTCAATGATGTCCGGCAACCCCACCCTTCTGACTTGCTTCATAGTATGAACATAGACCGTCAGTGGGATCTCGTCTAACGCATCAATGGTGGTTAATGTAACATTTTCGCTAAATTGTGACTCTACACCAACAGGAAGCACCGCAATGCCGCCTTCACTTTGTAGATTATTGATAGCCAGATTGAGAGAGTTAGTTCTCAACTTAGCATCTCTGAGCTGAGGATAGGCGGTTAATAGCCAATCTCTAGCTTTGCTACCCCAATCAATAGCAACAAAGTCTGACGCATCAATGGTTGTTTTGGGATCACCGACACGATATAAGGCCAGATTTTGTTCTAACAGCACTTCACTGTTGACTTCTTCAGACTTAAGGGGCTCAGTAGAAAAAGCTAGGTCTGTAACCCGTTCGTGTAATTGTCTGGACAAAGAGTCGAGGGTTAACACTTCCGCTTTTACCGACCAATCAGGAAAACTACTGTGTAAGTGACTGAGTATTTGAGGAAGAATTATTTCACTTGCCAATTGAGTGGCGCCACAGACCACATATTCAGAGGACTGAATTTGAAGCTCTTGCTTTGCTTCATTTAGCGTCGCGCACAGTTGCTTGGCGAAAGGCAAAAGCTTTTCACCCGATTGAGTAAGTTGGATACTGTTGCGCTGACGAATAAATAGGGTGGTATGGAAATACTCTTCCAATAGTTTTATTCGTGCGCTTACCGCTGATTGAGTTAGGTAAAGGTTTTCTGCCGCTTTACCAAAGTGACGTGTTTTTGCCACCTCTATAAAGGTGGTGAGAAAGCGTATATCCATGCTTTATTTACAGCCGAATCAAGATTTGTCTAAATTGACACAGATGATACGGCAAGTAAACACAAAAGCACAGAGGCGCGCCGTCATAAACGGTGCGCCTATCAATAGCGAATTGCTCTTTAATTCACCAAACTGTTGAATTAGTGCTCTTCTTGGTGCAAGCGACGCTGTTTATCGCGGCGCTGCAGGTCACGCTTCTGTTTTGCCTTCACGTTACTTTGACGTTTACCGTTAGGCTTTTTAGCGTGAACATCATCCTCTTCTACCGAGTCCCATTCATCACGCTGGTAACGATAGTCTTTACTCATTGCTTTCTCTAGTTAGTTTAGGTTGAAAATACATCTTAATTATTGACCTAACGTAAAAAATAGAAAACGAATTTTAATCATCGTAGCGACAAGAAATTTTAATGACGAAATTAGCTGCTACAGCAAGAAAAGTAATTTTTACATTCTCATTTCAACCATTCTGTTGGGGTTTATCTACTGAACAAGGGTAACAGACAATAAAAAACACAATCACATTACATAACAGCAACTTACAAAGATAAACTGTCAGAAGAAAGCCATTTTAAGCTGTGTTTTTTTTATTCTTTTTTATGGCTTTATTTTTAAGAAATAGACACTTAAAAATTTTTTATTGATAAGAGAAAAAACTTTTGTTTTATCTTCTAATTCAATTCCCTTAAAAGTTCGCTGAACAAACTATTACGTTGGGTATAACATGAAAAGTTTAGCTATTCGACTCTCTGCAAAACCGTATATCGATCGTCAGAAATTTCCGTATGGCTTTCGAAAGTCAGGCGATTTTAGTATAACCGAAGCCGATCTTCTCACCCAATATGGCAAAACGCTATTGGGATTAGAAAGTGGTGAACTTTCGCCTGAAAGTGAAGACGAACAACATTTTGTCAGCTTTATCAGCGGACAGGTTGAAGCTGCTAACAATTTAGAAAAGGCCTGGGCCAAATACGTTCGCTTAGCAAGGGGTAAAAAACATTTCTACACCTTGCACAGCAGCGCTAGCAACCAGTCAGATTACGACGATGATTTCTCTGACGACGAGTTTGATGTTGCGTAAGCACCGCTAGATTCTTCTAAGACCCGCTACAAGCGGGTCTTTTTGTTTGAGGCAAAGGTGATCTCAATACCCTTAGCAACAGAACAAAATGGAGAAAAGCTAGAGAGTGTCTACACTTATATGTGTGTACGTCACTCATCAATGTACGCAATAGATAGCTACTTTGTTAGTACAGCTCATGCAAAGGAGGCACAATAATGATCGTAACTTCAAAACAACTTACTCATTTTTCAATCCGCGCAACAGACGATAGCATTGGCGGCATCCGTGACATTCTGTTTGATGATGAAACCTATGTTGTCAGATATTTGGTCGCTGACACTAACACCTGGTTTCCATTAAGCCGCAAAGTGGTTATTTCCCCCATATCAGTAAAACACCTCGACATAGACGAGGGTAACGTCCACATCAATATGACTGTTGATACCCTCAAAAACAGTCCTTCCATCGATGAACATAAACCGGTTTCTAGAGAGTACGAAGAAAACCTCTTTAAATATTTTGGCTATGGCTACTATTGGATTGGGCCTGGTGCATGGGGAGAATTCGCTCATCCCAATGAGCTCGTAGAACTGCAAAGGCAAGAAGAGTCGGGGTTACAACATCCGAAAAAAACAGAAAATCACCTGCGCGCTTGTAGCGAAGTTGGTGGCTATGAGGTTGCCACACAGAACGATAAAGTTGGACATATCAGTAACTTTATTATTGATACTTACAGCTGGAAAATTGTCTTGTTGGTAGTCGATACTAATAACTGGTTGCCCGGCGGCAAACACTTGGCGTTGTTACCCAGTGATATTAAGAAAATCGATTGGGCAGCGCATCATGTTGCAGTCTCTCTGACGCACGAAAAGCTCGAAGACCGTCCAGAAGTCGATAGCGATAGACTTGGCGAAGTAGGCTATATAGACGAGCTTTTTACTGCCATTGAAGGCTAAAAGCCCCCAATGTACAGATGGTGTATTGTTATCACTGTACTTTGCAATGTTCCGTTTACCTCACAGGGTGTTACGCACAGAAAAATTCATACATAAGAGATATCAGTCTCTTAACCCGCTCATCGGCCAAACGATAGTATATGGTTTGGCCTTCTCGTCGTGTAGTTACCATCTGTGACTCCCTTAACAGAGCCAAATGCTGGGATATTACAGGTTGTGACACTTTTACCACATCAAGTAGTTCAGTCACTGATTTTTCTTCTTTTAGCAGCGAACAAAGCACCATCAATCGGGTTTTGTTGGCGAATTGCTTTAGAAAGGCTTCAGCGTCTGATGCATGTTCCATCATATCATCCGCACCAACTACTATTTCCTCGGTCATAACTACTCTCAATTAATCAATAATTTTGCAACAATGTAGCGACTATTTATACTGAAGTATAAGAAAACTTATTAAGTTACCAAAATATGCGACGAAATTTCTTATTTATAATTTTTTCTACTTGCGCCAATATACATTAGAATAGACTTATATTAAATATTTACCAAGATTGAGGACAATATACCATGCTTATAGATGTAAAGACCCGCGTAGAGAATATAGACTGCGATTTAAGATGCATAACTGCAAGCCTTGCAGCCAAGGAAATGAAACAAAATCATGGTTTATTAGTTGACGTTAGGGAGCCAGGCGAAGTAGAAGGCCAACCTGTCGAGGCCGCACTGAATATTCCTCGAGGGGTGCTAGAAATGAAAATAATAGAAAAAGTCACCGATCCTCATCACCCTATTTACCTACACTGTGCCTCTGGCATGCGTGCCAAACTCGCGGCAGAGCAACTGGTCAAAATGGGTTATGAAAATGTAACGGTAATCACCTGTCCCATTCCTCAAATCAATCAAGCAAACGAGGAATGACAGCTTAGCATCGCATATGCTATAAGAGCGTGTAAGAATTCAAGGAAAACTCTTACATGCTCAAATCTACGTTAGAACAATGGCGAATGTTCAAAGCTGTCGTTGATGCAGGGGGTTTTAACCAAGCCGCCGCGGAAGTTCACAAGAGCCAGTCCAGTGTTCATCACGCTGTACAAAAACTAGAAAACGCCATTGGCGTGGTGTTGTTTGAAAATGTGGGGCGTAAAGTCAAACTGTCGCCGCAAGGTGAACTTATGTATCGCCGCGCAACTTTTCTTCTCAATGAAGCACATAAACTGGAAGCCGTTGCCACGAGTCTTCAATCGGGCACAGAAACAACGTTGCGGATTGCGGTAGATATCATTTTCCCGTCAGAGCTGCTTTACAATGTATTAACTAAGGTGTCAGCAGAGTTCCCCCTTTTGAGAATTGAGATTGAAGAGACTGTGTTAAGTGGCGCAAACTCGCTACTGAGCAGTGGAAAAGTGGATTTAGGCATTTCCCCTTTCGTGTTTCCTACAGGGTTCAGTGAAGACCTTTGTGAGATTGAGTTTGTGGCTGTGGCACATGCGAATCACCCTCTTCACCAACTTAATCGCACGTTAACCCTAGAAGATTTAAAAGCGCATCGACAAATTGTCGTTAGAGACTCATCAGCGGAGCGCAAGGTTGATGTAGGCTGGTTGGGCGCGGAACAGCGTTGGACAGTTGGACATGTCCGAACCTCGCTAGATATCATCTCACAAGGCTTGGGATTTGCCTGGCTACCTATTGCCATTATCAAACAAGAGCTGGCAGACGGCATGTTAGTCCCCCTTCCCCTCGACAACAATGCGGCACTTCGCAAAGCTTTACTGTATTTGTCATTTGAAGACGGTGATACTTTAGGCCCTGCTGCGCGAGCATTTATTGGAGAATTACGCTACCAGACTATGCAACTTCCTTCTTCTGATTTTATGCTAGATAATTGTATTGAGTGATGTTTATAAAGTGCCTGCTCGCTACGAAACAGCGCTCGCGAGAGATTCAAAACCCAGCACAAAACCAAACAAAGACATGGACACGCCGATAAGTGCCACTGCACCATCATCAGTGGCCATCCCGATAGCCATAATAAACACCGCGAAAGCTGGTATAAGCCCCATAAAAGGGATCAACTCAAATGGGATCATTACCATTCCACACCCTACGCAACACAACGCTATAAGCGATCTGAAAACAGGTTGTCGCATAAAGAACCATCGAGGAACCAAAAATCTGTCAATCCTTACAGCAAAGGGTTTTACACGTTCGACAATCGCTCTTAATTGATCAGCATCGCATTGAAGTTCCATTACTTTCTGAGGTAACCACGGATGTCTACGACCGAGTAAAATTTGCAATGCTATGAGTAATATTGTCCCACCTGCTAGTGAAGGTACGCCTGGAATCGCGCCAATTGGCGTACAAGCTATAAAGGATGGAAACGCGAGCATAGGACCGAAGCCACGTTTTTCCATCACGTCCCAAAAATCACCAAATTCGAAGACATCTTGCTTGTTACGAGGCTGCATCTTCACCAGCATCTCGTACAATGTCATTGATTTATCAGCGGTTCTAACCCACATCTTCAGTTCCTTTGATAGTAATTCATCTGCCAAATACCAACTTATTTATAGGACAGTCGGACGCGTTGCTATGCAGTGCCGCTCCTCGCCCTCTCCAAATTGACACTTGGATATAACGCTAATCGTTCAATATATATGCCATCGATGAACTTGTGGCTGTCGGTAACAAAAGGAATGTATTTTGCAAAAGCTGAGCATGTTTTTTTGAAAATATCACACAGAAGCGTTACAAATTTACAGTAGCCTTTGAGGCGGCATATCTAAAACATCTGGAAAAGGTCTATGATGACCCCGTGTTTAGATGCTTATATCAGCAGAAATAATGTGCAAAAACACCGTTCTCATGGTGATAATCTGCACATTAACACTGGCAATTTGTTAGCGTATGATAAAAATATATTACTGATAATATTCCATTTATTTCTAATTTTTGGAATTGAAAGAGAGGGACATCCACGTGCTTACCGTATTGCTAGTCGATGATGATGCTGAATTTACAGAAGTCGCTTGTACCATTATTGAATTTTTAGGTCATGAAGTGCTTACCGCTGGCACGCTTGAAGAAGCGAGAAGTTGGCTTGAGAAAGAAACGTTTGACCACGTACTGTTAGATTTTATGTTACCGGATGGCAGTGGAGCACACTTGTTTGATGAGCTGGATGCATTGCCCAAGCGCCCTAGAATTACACTCATCACCGGCCACCCGTCGGTAAAAGGTGTTATTAAAGGTCTGTGTGGTCCAAATATCGATTACCTTGTCAAACCTATCCAAAGAGAAGAAATCGAAGCGGTTTTAAGTCAAAAACCTAAGGCTCCCTCCCCTGCAACGGAAGTCATCGAGAAGTATTTTGATTTGCTGATTGGTGAATCGCCCGTAATGAAAGAGTTATACAAATTAATTTCTCGAGTCAGTAAAACAAGTGCGAATGTGATGCTACTAGGGGAAAGTGGCGTGGGTAAGGAAGTGGTGGCAGCAGCTATTCATCGGGCATCAGAAAGTGAAGGTCCCTACATCGCTACCAACTGTGGCGCGTTCTCGAAAGAACTGATTGGCAGTGAACTGTTCGGGCACGAGAAAGGCGCGTTCACCGGTGCCGTAGGCAGAAAAGAAGGGGTCTTTGAACAGGCTCAGGGTGGCACGTTATTTCTCGACGAAATCACCGAAATGCCAATAGACATGCAACCTAACTTACTGCGCGTGCTTGAAAACAAAGTGGTTATACGGGTAGGCGGTACAAAAACTATACCTGTCAGCTGTCGGGTTGTGTCGGCAACTAACCGGACTATGGAAGAAATAGCACAGAGTAAAGTGCTACGCGAAGATATCTATTTTCGCCTTGCGGTATTTCCTATCACCATCCCGCCTCTTAGAGAGCGCAAAGAAGACATTCCCCTGTTAGCGAAAACCTTTATTGCTGAATTTAACAAAGATAATGGCTCCAATTTCAAGTGGAATGACTGCCAGCTCGAAACCCTTCAAGCTTATGATTGGCCAGGCAATGTACGGGAACTAAGGCACTTTGTTCATCGCGCTGCCATCATGAGTGATCCCGAACAAAGCGATATTGAATTACCTAAAACCATTGAGTCGCCATTTGCTCAAAAACAAAGTACCACTCCAGCTTTGCAAGCCGGACGCACTATAGAGGACGTAGAAAAAGAGTTGATCTACGCCACTTTAGAAAAAGTGAACGGCAACAAAACTATGGCAGCAGAGATGTTAGGTATCAGTACCAAAACTCTCTACAACCGCCTGCATGCATATGGTGATTTGAGCAAAGACGACTGAGACAAGGTGTGATGTATGACTAATGAAGAGTTTTCTCAACTTAGTGCTTTCGTACACGATGCACGCAAACCATTGAATCGCATATCAATGCAAGCGGAGCTTGTCAAAATGGCACTGTCTGGTGAAGTGTCTGCTGATAAAGCATATGCAGCGTTGGACAAAATAATAAGCAGTGCTAAAGACTGCAGCCACACCCTCGCCGATCTTACATCGGCGATGGGTGAAAACCTGACGGATTAACTCAATGATAAACAGGGTTTTATCTTCTATTTACAGCTGGATAATTCTCGCTGTATTAGTCATAGCGATCATTACTGCTAATTCGTTTTATGTAGTCAGTACGCTTAATGACTTATCTGCACTGGAAGCTAGGCTTTTCACCACAAACCGCGTGATTAACGCGGTAAACCGCTTACACGTGGCAGTACTGCGAATTGAGTCTGGTCAGCGTGGGTTTATGCTGACAGGCGATGAAGAGTACCTTACTGACTATACCGAAACCCTCGGTATAGTGAGCGAAGTCATGGAAGAAGTAGAGGTAAGCGCTTATTCTTCTGATATCGAGCAGCAACCACAACGTATCAGTGAACTCCTTGCGCTCACAAAACTGAAAATTAACGAAGTGATAGAAGCCGTTGAGTTAGCTAAGGCAGATCAAATGCAGGATGCTGTTAACTTGGTTAACAGCGACAAAGGTATTGCACTGTATAAACGGTTCGAGACCTTGTTTAGGGAAATTGACGACTCAGAAAGAGACATGCAGGGCACCCATTTGGCTAACTTGCTTAGTCTGCGTCGCGACTCTGTGAATACACTTATTATTTCGTCAGCAACCACCCTGTTACTTATTATTGCCGTATTTTTGCTACTTAAAATAAATTCAAGAGAACACGAAAAATATCAGGCAGATCTCGAAAACATTAACGAAGATCTCGAATCGCGCATTGCTGATAGAACCCAGGAACTCAGCCTCTATTCAGACGAACTGGCACGCAGCAACCGAGAGCTGGAAGACTTTGCATTTGTCGCATCTCATGACTTACAAGAACCCCTTCGTAAGATTCGTGCATTTGGCAACCGTTTAGAATCGGGCTATGGCGATGTAATGGACGAGCGTGGCAAGGATTTCCTCGCCCGCATGCTTAATGCGGCAGAACGGATGTCCATGCTGATTTCCGATCTTTTGGCTTTTTCGCGCGTATCTACAAGAGGAAAAGATTTCGTTGAGGTAGATTTGAATAGCGCCTTTGAAAGTGTAATCAGTGACCTAGAAATTGCCATTGACGAAAAGTCTGCGCAAGTAAACCTTGACCCGATGCCGACTATTCGCGGCGATAAATCTCAATTAGAACAATTGTTTCTCAATATCTTGTCAAACGCCCTCAAGTTTCAGAGCGACGATGTGACACCTCAGGTAAACATCCTATGCGACACACCATCTGAGCAAGATATGAAAGGCATTTTGTTATCGAATGAGTTTGACTGGGTCAAAATTACCATTTCTGACAACGGCATTGGCTTTGATCAATCGTTTGCTGAAAAAATTTTCGCGCCCTTCCAGCGCCTTCATGGCAGGAGCGAATACAAAGGAACAGGCATTGGTTTAGCCGTTTGCCGCCGAATTGTAGAACGACACAATGGACAAATCACCGCTAAAAGTGAACCCGGTAAAGGGGCAACCTTCACCATAATTATTCCAAAAGACAGTGAACCCTTTGGTTCTAACAATAATATCGGAGAAACACAAAATGACGCGTAAACAAACCCAGCCAATCAATATTCTTATGGCCGATGACGATGAAGACGATCGTCTACTCACGGTGGACGCGCTTAAAGAAAGTCGTGTTCTTAATAACCTCTATTGTGTGGAAGATGGCGTTGAATTACTTGAGTTTCTTCGCCACGAAGGAAAATATACTGACCCAGCAACAGCGCCCCGCCCCAGCCTAATCTTGTTAGATTTAAATATGCCAAGAAAAGATGGGCGAGAGGCATTACAGGAACTCAAAAATGACCCCAAGCTTCGCAGTATTCCAGTGGTTATACTAACCACGTCAAAAGAAGAAGAAGACATGTTGCGCGGATATGATCTAGGTTGTGCTTCATATATTACTAAACCTGTAAATTTTGAGGGTTTAGTTGAACTTATGCGTGCACTTGGGCGTTATTGGATAGAGTTTGTAGAATTGCCACACGAGTAAGGGAGCACTAGATGACAGAGGTAATAAAAGTTCTGTTAATAGAGGATGACGAAGATGACTACTTCTTAACCTCTGATTATCTAGCACGGTGTGAGTCGCCTAAGTTCGAAATGACGTGGGTGACTAACAGCGATGACGCCGTAGGCGCACTAAAAAACCAAAGTTTTGATTTGTGTTTACTCGACTATCTATTGGGTGCAGAAAATGCGTTAGATGTGTTGAGTGTGTTGAAGCAAAACCAATTCAATTTACCTGTAGTAATTTTAACGGGGCAGTCAGACGTAACCGTAGATGAAATGGTTATGCGCGCTGGCGCTGCTGATTATCTGCAAAAATCTGAAATCGAAAGCCCCCGATTCATGCGAACAATTCGCTATGCCATGGTACGACGGGATATCGAGAATGAACGTATAGAACGCAATAAGGTCGAACAAAAAAACAAAGCTAAGGACAAGTTTCTCGCCCATTTAGGGCACGAATTGCGCACTCCCCTAACGTCCATATTGGGCTATACCGAATTACTCATTGATGATGTACGCAATGGCCCCTTTCAACAAGAACTGTCTATCATCCACTCAAACGGTAAGCATTTACTCAGTTTGTTGAATGATTTGCTGGATATGTCCCGCATTATGGCAGAAAAGCTTGAGTTAAATGTCAAAGAAGTAAACCTATCAGCCTTTTTAACTGACATTCATTCCCTAATGCGACTGAATGCCAAAGACAAAGGTTTAAGCCTCCATGTGGTTTCCGACACCAAAATTCCCGAGTTTATTCAAACAGATCCAACCCGATTGAGGCAGGTTCTGCTCAACCTGATTTCAAATGCAGTGAAATTTACTGACAAAGGCAGTATTACGCTAACTATTGAATTGAAAGAGGGACAGCCAGATGACGAGTCCCCCGCCCTGTTGCGATTTACTGTGGAAGACACAGGTATTGGTATGCCACCCGACAAACTAGAAAACATTTTTCAGCCCTTTGAGCAGATTGAAGATGTGATGCGCGCCAATCACGGTGGCGCGGGTTTAGGTCTGGCTATTTGCAAAGAGCTGGTGAATAAACTTGGTGGCGACATCACAGTTACTTCCCGTCTAGGGGAAGGTAGCTGTTTTACTTTCGACATTAATCCAGGCGATATAACTAACCAGCAAAAAGTGAAACTCGAACTTGGTCAAATATTACCCGTTGAGTCCAGTACGTTGAATTTAAACGTCGCAGGGAGAGTACTGATTGTCGATGATTTACGCGAGATACGACGACTGACTGGCCACATAGTCAGTCAATCTAAGGCGGATATCAGTTATGCTGAAAATGGTGTCAAAGCGCTTGAAGCCGTACTGCAAGCCGATGAATATAATCAGCCTTTCAATTTGGTCTTAATGGATATCCACATGCCGGTTATGAATGGTATAGAGGCGCTTCACGCTATCCGCAGACACGGTAAAAACATTCCCGTTATTGCTGTGACAGCCGCAAGTCGAAAAGGGCTAAAAGCTTCTCTTATCCGCGAGGGTTTTAATGATGTTATCGGAAAGCCGATTGATCGCGTTGCACTGGCGAATTTACTTGCCCAATATTTACCGCCGGGCAATCATGCCACCTTTACCAATGTAGAAACTCAAGTCGCAAACATGCCAATGGATAAGCCCCACGCTCCTGAGGGTGAGGAAAGCTATCAACATGTTAATGAAGGAAGCAGAATGCAAAATAGAGACAAAATTGCTAAAACTAGCGGCATACAATCTTCTGAGCGAAAACAAATACTCGTGATTGAAGATGACGAAGATACAGCTGAACTTCTCCAATTGTTTTTAACCCATCTAGGTCACGACGTAACCACGTATTATAATGGTTCTGAAGCGCTGACGTCAGCAGATGAAAAACATTTTGATCACATTTTGATGGACTTAACCTTACCTGACTATGACGGTTACGACCTGGCAAATGCATTAAAAGAAAAGCTCCCCCATGCAAAATTAACCATTGTTAGTGGCCATGATGCAGACAAAGAAGCCATGGCTTCAATTGGTATTGATAGTGCGTTACTTAAACCAGTGACTAAAGACGACTTGGTCAGCATTGTACAATAGTAATAATACTCCCCCACCGCTTGTTCTGCGATACGAAAATCTTACAAAGGTTTGTGATTGTTGCACACCGATGATTTTCATAATTTAAAATCACAAATAATTTATAAATAATATCAACTACATACAATTCGTTAGAAGTGGTATACCGGTTGCAGTTCAGTATATGAATCCACAATATTAAGGAGAGTATTATGGCTACCCAAGCTTCGACAAAATCGAAAACGGTAAAAAGTAACGGTGTATCAGGCAGTAACAGTGTGAATGAGCAGTCTACTCACCCAGTAACGGATCAACTTAAAGAGACCTTGCATGCATCGGTAGATAAGTTTGCCAATAGTGCTGGTATTGCTGAAGACAATATTCGCAAAACAGCGACTTCTTCGGCTGAAAATATGTCAGCCCGTAAGCGTCTAGCTGCACAAAAGTGGCAAGCATCTAAAGTGCGTAAATACGCCATTGAAAACCCGGTGGCAGCTGCTGGCATTGCCTTCGCTGCAGGTATGTTAGTCACTTCACTACTGCGCAAAAAATAGTCATGGTTACCCCCCCCGATTTTCGCCGGGCATCCTTTATCGTAAGCCTTGAAAATCCATTTCGCCTGACGCCCCCACGGGCGCAGGCGTTTCGTTCTTCAAGTGATCACGCCATTAGCGATCTACACGCACAGGGAACCTCAGGGCAAGTAGCAGGGGTTGCTAATAAAACCCAACACAGCAAAAAGCAAAATACTGCTAGCAAAAAAGAAAGTAGCAATGAGCAACATTATCCCGATCCTACGTTTGCTTCCATTGTAGATGGGTTTCACCAAGCATTAACCCAGCGCAAGGCGCAAGTATTCGCCCTGTTAGCACTGACCAACAGCGAACTGATGCTCATAAAAAAGAGTTTTTTTGTAACGGTATTTGCAGGTTTGGCGGCATTCGCAGTTGGCACTGTATGCTGGCTAATCTTAAATATCGCAGCAGGTAGTGTGCTTCATGTTCTGGGGTTGCACTATGTCGCAATTTCGTTCCTGCTGTTGTTATTTAACGGGGTCACCACATTTTTACTATTTAGATTAGCGCAAAATGCATTTGGCTATTTGGGCTTAGGCCGGCTTATCCTAATGTGGAAGCGCACAATGTAGGCTACACCTTAAATTGTTTTGCGCTCAAGCTAAACCTAGGAAAGGGAGAGTAAGATGAACGTTTTTCTCAAATCGACTATGAAGGACATTGCTCAAAAAGAGCATAATTATTTTTCACAAAAACACCACGCAGACGTTGCACTTATTCAGGCAAAAAGGCAATGTAGACTGATAATGGGAAAACCTGAAGTTCTGCTGGGAATTGCAATGGCAGGAGCCTACAAGGGCGCTGCAGATTCACAACCCAAGGCCAGACAAAATCAAGCACTAATGGCTCTTGCCAGAACCGCTCTTTTTTCTCTGTTTCAATAAACGCCAGCACAATAACTAAGGAATCTGTGTGATGAGTGTAACTATAAAACCCCATAATAAATCCGCTCTTTTTGCCTGTATCGCCATTGCACTCGGTCTTACCTTGTCTGGTTGCTCATCCACACCAGTTGCAGCGCCAACGCCTTACAAATCGGCAACGTCTAAAGCTGGCTACGGCTATTCCAGTGAAAAGGTACAGGAGAACGAATACAAAGTTCTATTTAAGGCAACTGATAAAACGCCTGCAGATAAAGTGCAGCAATACGCGCTGTACCGCGCCGCTGAAATAGCCCAAAACCAAGGTTATTCACACCTGACTATTGTGAAAACAACTGTAGATAAGAAACCCGTATTAGCGCGGGAAGTCATGGCTGTAAATGAAAAACCTGCCCCGTTTCAAACGGATAAACAATGTACCATGTCGGGCTGCGATGAAGTGGCACAACCGATGGCTGTGCCAAGTAGCAATGAGGTGGTCAATACACACATCAACGATGTTTATTTTACGATCCACGTAAAAATGGCTAAAGACCCTGCCAGCCTTGGTAAGAATGCGTTTGTCGTAACAGATATTTTATCTGAGTCTATCGAACGCAAGAAATAGTGTTTCGCATACATCGATTAGCTAACTCCCAGAGGAGCGCTTCTCCAAAATTTCGCAGTCATGTCATCATGACTGCGAAACTTTGATGCAGAGCCGTAGAGGAAATAACGCCTTAATTACTTTCCAAATGTAGGTTGTTAGCGCGCTCAATCCACTCCAGATCTTTGGTTTGCTCGTCCAACGTCCCTTTCGCATCTTCCAAAAAGATCTGACAGAAATAGTCTACTGCGGGCAATTTTTCCCGATACCGTTTAAGTTGGACTTCCATTTCCTGCATAGCGTTAGAAAACTCACAGTTAGATTTTGACAGCTCGTAGTCGCATTTCAAATACGCGCAAAGGACATCTGCCGCTTTTGCTAACATGACATGAATATCATCCTTGTCCTGCTCTATTAACGGTTGATACCTTGCCTGTAGCGCTTCAGGTAGTGTCTTTATCAGCATCGCCTCAAATCTGCGTTCTAACTTTTTGATAGCAGCGGTCGTTTCAGGATCGTGGTATTTGACAGGGCTTGGAATGTCACTCATCCCTGCAATCTCACTTCCTTCGTGGAATATCGCCATAGCGGCCACCCGGTCTGGACTGACATTTTCTTTAAAAACATCACACGCAATAGCACCAAGCATGTGTGCAACTACCGAAGCTTCATATATATGAGTAGACAGCATTTCTTCCTGAAACTGTGCCATCAATGGCCAGCGTTTAACATTACGCGCTCTTTGCATAAGTCCAATGAAAGCTGAGTGAGAGTTTGCCATAACCACCTACCTACTTCGTTTAACTAAAATTTTTTAATAGTCGATATAGTAACACAGCGTTGTGAAGTGACGACCTCGTTCTAGCTTTCCCCATAGGTAAAATATTGACAACCCCCACTATGAAAAAATTGCAAACCTCCTGTAATCCCGGCGTTTTTTTATTGCGACATTCGACATACACAGCCACACAAAAATACACAATAACCAACAATATCAATTACTTAATAATATAGGCACAAAGCTAGCATTACTAAATGTGAAGGTAACGGAAGCAATAAGAGGATTTAGCTATGTTAGGTTGGGCAATTACATTTTTTATTATCGCCATTATTGCAGCAGTTTTTGGTTTTGGCGGCATCGCTGGTGCAGCAACAGGTATCGCACAGTTTCTATTTTTTGTGTTTATCGCGTTGCTAGTCATTTCACTTATCGCAAATGCGTTACGTGGAAGAGCACCTAGAGCATAACAGTAACAGAAACATTTTTATCAGGAAAAAGGAGTAAGGATATGTTTTCATTTAAGAACTTATCAAAAGTACTTGTAGCATCAGCTTTCGCGCTATCACTTGCAGCATGCGGTGACGGTGAAGCAGAGGACGCAGGCGAAGAACTGGACGAGATTGTTACCGACGCTGGTAACGCCGTGGAAGATGCCTGTGAAGATGTGAAAGAAGGCGTAGGCGCAGAAGACAAAGATTGTTAATCAATCTAATATAGATAAGGCCAGAGTTTTACTCTGGCCTTTTTTAATTGTCAGTGACATTCATACCGTTCGTTATTGCGGTGACAAATCACACACGTCAACCTATCGACAGCGCTACACTTCTTCACCACCTAATTCTCTGGCTACGTCATCAAGTGTAGACAAGGTTCTATCGAACTCCCCTACTACATAGCGATATTTAACCATAACGTGGTGATCGTTGCGTCCGAACTTTACTTTCAGCCCATCGGCATCTAAGTGTTTGACCGTATTTAAAAAGCGATAAGCAGTCATTTCAGATGGGAACTGAAATTCGACAGTGTTTTCCATTAAGCAACAACCTCTGGATGCGCATTAAGTACAACAATTACTCGGCCTACTAACGCCTGTTCGGCCTGCTCAACCTTGTCGTACCCTATCCATTGGGTCAAAATGTCAGTTGCTGTTTGAGCTTCTCCCTGTTCGAGTTTAGCTGTCATCATCTGCAACTGAACACTTGAACGTACCGAAGCATCACTGTCAGGACTGGGCATTTGTGTTGCGACTTCTAACGCAACTGTTAACCAGTGTCGGTCATACTTGTGACTTGTGTCACTACTTGCTTGTTCAAACAGTACTGCCCAACGCTTACCTACCTTTTCAAGTATGTCTTGCTGTGCATCCTGAGCGCCTTGAAGTAAATCAATCAGCCCTTGAGCGCGTATTTTCGTCGCTAGCCACTGGGCGTCTTTTACCTTGTTAAGACGGGCGGTTTGCACATGCTCAATCTTGCGTTCTACTTTCGTTCTTTGCGATCTAGGTAAGTCAGCAACTAAGCGCGTTATATCACTGAGTTCAGCGTTAAAAGCAGTGTCATCAGCAGATATATCTACACAATCAACCCTTTTCAACATTTCCACTACACGGTCATTAAGGGCACTATTCTGAATTTTCTTCTCCGTTTTTAAACGGCTAAACACAGCATCATTTGCCGATTTAAATTCCGCCCAGAGTTTACTTTCGTCCCGTTTGCCTGCGTGGCCAATATTTTTCCACTTAACTTGAAGTTGTTGCGCTTCATCTGCAGCCAGTTGAATATCTTCAGCGTCAACAAGCGCTTTTACTTGTGTAACAAGTACTTGTTTTTGCGCCTGGTTTTCGCCTTGCCAATTTTTGACTTTTGTTTGTACTTCAGATGAGGCTTGTTTCCATTCAAGCTTTAACTTTTCAAAAGCACTACGCTCAACTTGACCTGCGCGAAGCCATTGTTTGGAAATTCGATCGTAATTTTTGGCTAATTCAGCCACTGGCATATTACTATCTAAAGATTGAACCGCATCGATGATAGCTTTTCTCTCTTCCATCGCGGCGATTCGTTGTGCATCAAGTTTGGCATAGTGATCACGGCAGGGCTCAAATGCTTTTTCCAGTGCTTCATCAAACTTAACTTGGAGTTGATCCGCTTGTTGTGACTCTATATTAACTGCATTACCTGCCGTCAATGACAACCACTGCTGACGCAAGTACTTAATTGCTTCACTGCGCGCTTTCACATTTTCAACCGGAGCGCCCGCCAAAGCTTGTGCTTCCTCTACAAGTGCAGGTTTTCTAGGCGCAGCTAAATAATCCTGCCAACCTTCTAATCGCGCCACATCATGAGATACTTTATCAAAGCGTTTTTGAACTTGCCCTTTTATGTCAGATTCCAAGCTTTCGTAACTTTCTTGTAGCTTTCTAAATTTCCCTAACGCTACACGAAATTTACCTTGGTCTATCAGGTTTTCTAATACGCTGATTTGCTTGCGAACGTGTTTAACTCGCTCAGCATTTTTTCGATCTTTTGCTTTTTCTAGTGAGATCACATGCTTAGAAATTTGAGTAAACCGTTTGGCCATTTCTCGGGGCACAAAAGTCAGTTCTTTGGCCAGCACTAAGTAGTCTTGTTTAGTGCTTTCAAACGCCGCTTTATCATCAGCAGTGCGCTCTTCATTGTTTGCTATTTTTTGTGACAAACTTTCAAGGTGCTGTAACTTAATAAGCAACTTTTGACCGTATTGCTGTTGCATGGAAAAACTATCGAGTTTCGCATTCAACACACTGACCGCATCTACAATTTCCGCGACCCGATTTTCGTTAGCGGCATCGTTGTCCATGCGCGCCAATTGCTCTAAAGTGGCTTCAACACCTCTTACACTTTCATTTACCGTGGCGACATCGGCTAACGTCGCTTCACAAAGCCGTTGACTATACAGCCAATCTACTTGTGTTTGGGCATGACTAAGCTGCTGCTCACAAAGTGCTTTGGTATTGGCTAAAGCAGATAAGCGCTGCTTATCTTCCCAGGCTGGACGCAATCGATTTAGATATCGCGTAACTTGTTCCGTTATGCGCTGATATTTCGCATCAAATTGGGATTTGTCTTCGTCGTTCATTATGTCCGATTGCGAAAACAATTCCTCCAATTCACTTTCAAGTTCAGTTTGCTTCTCTAGAATTTGCGCCACATCACTTTTATCTAATAGTGCCTGATACTTTGACAGCGCCAAAGTGAGCTTTTTCTTTAACTCAAAGGGCTTTTGCATTAAGGCATTGAGCGCTTCGATGCGCGTAGAAATAAGCTGTTGAAGATCACTTTGTGTAACTTTACGCGCCCACTTTTGCAATACGTTTATATCTGACTCTTCGCCAATTAACAGGCGCTGTAGACGCTCATTTGCTCCGTCAAAGAAGACGTATTGAGTGAATACAGGTTTATTGACCTTCTCAATAAGTAATTTTGCCAGGTGCTCGTCATGCAGCAATGTAGGGTCGCGCTCAAGCATTTGTGGCACTAATTGAGTAACCAACTCAGCATTAGCTGTTTCCGTTAAAAAAGCCGCTTTTTCGCTTTGCTCTAGTGACAGACTGCTCTCTCCCACCAACGCGTCATTTACCTTTCTTTCCGCCACTTTTTTAACGCGGCTTTGTTTGGCAATTTGTGACATCTTAAGCCACAGTACAAAGCTATTGAGTTTTTCCAATGCTGCCAAGCTAACCGTTGGATTTTCATCGTTAAAAGCCAACTCGTGAAGAATAGTTTTTTCCTGTGCCTTATCTGGAGAGAGGTCCTCGATAGCCTGTATCCTTTTTTCAGGCTTTGGGCTTTGGTAAGAAGGCGCAAATATACGACTAAATATCATCCTGTTTAAACCGCGCTATTGTATTTTTGTTGTCCAATTCACTGTTCAGTGAACGTTTAAAGTCAGCTTTGCTCTTGTGAACTATTTCACCGTTCTCGCCTACTGTCATATGCTCTGAAGACTTTTCGATTTTCGCTTGATAAAGCATTACCGCTTGCATAGAGCTGGCTTTCTGCGCTTCGTTGAGTGGCGTTCCATCGGGCCACTTACCCGTTTCAACTGCTTGGCGTAGACGCGCGTATATTTCTGGCGTCATGCTGGCTAAAATTGCATCGATATTCATTTAGGAAAAACGCTTTATATAAACGATACGAGCACGGTTTATCAGATACCAGACAAACCCTACTACCGCACCTAAGATAGCTAAATTGTGTTGTAAATCACCCGGGCGTGTGCCCCCCCAATACATAAAACCAAAGCTGGCGACAAAGATCAGCATAGCGAGTAAAGATTGATTTTGAATACTCTGCAATTTTTTAAATCTCTGTAGGCCTTGTTTGCGCTCGATATCCTCTGAAGACGCATCGCCAATTTTAAAATCGCAATGAGGACAGGTTTTCGCCTTATCAGACGTTTTTTTGTTGCACGAAGGACAGTCAACTAATGCCATATGTTGCTCCTGTTTGTAGGGTGCGAGAGAAAAACGCTTAGACTGCATGGTCTGCGTTTATACGCGGAGGAGTATAATACTTAAGTTCTGACAAACAATGAAGTCGATTATGGCAATCTAAGGAAATTGTTAACTGGTCAAATCAGCCGACAATGAAAACGCCGATTAAGGTATGTACTAGAACGCACTCGATAATACGTGAGGAGGGTCTAATAGGATTATTCCTCTCCCCCCTCACCTATTTATTGTCACTAGTCTTTGTGACGACTCCAATAGTCGTTCACTGTATCTTTCATTTCTTTGCTCAGTAATACAATGCCAAACAAGTTAGGCAGTGTCATCACCACAATGGCAACCGCAGATAACGCCCAAACCAAGGTCGTATCAGAAAATGCAGCCCATACGAAGCCCGCGACATAGATTACCCGATAAGGCATAACTGAACGGGGGCCTAATAAGTACGTCATCGCGCGATCACCGTAATATGACCATGCAATAGCCGTAGAGAACGCAAACAGCATCAAGCCAATTGATACAATATATTGCCCAAAGTCACCAAAGAAACCACGGGTAAATGCAATCGTGGTCAATGCCGCCGAGTGTACAAGTGATTTACCACTGACTTCCAGGTTCTCTTTGATAGGTTTACCGTCAACGATTTTCAGTGTGCCAGTGAACAAATCTTCACTACCCACTGAATACTTCACGTCTTCTGCAACTGAGCGCGCATTTAACAGTGTGTAGCCATCACTGACTGCTGTGCCATTAACCACTGTAATTGAACCAGTGAAAGGCTCAACCACGTTGCCTTCAATTTCATTTAAGTAACCGTAGAGCTTGTTCACATCGTCTTGATTACTGTCGTCATAATGGCCTTTCACAAAGTACATATCTGAACGATCAAATACGTTTTCGTGTTTTTCTTTCCACACTCCAGATGACAGGATAACCAATCCGGTTACTGTACAAATCAAAATGGTGTCGATAAAGGGTTCCAACAGCGAAACCATACCCTCAGACGCAGGCTCTTTAGTTTTTGCAGCAGCGTGCGCAATAGGTGCTGAACCCTGACCAGCTTCGTTAGAGAAAAGCCCCCGGTTTACACCACGATTGAAGGCATAAGCCAGCGACGCACCCAAAAAGCCGCCTGCTGCGGCAGAACCCGTAAAGGCATCGCCAATAACCGCAGTAAACGAAGGACCAATGTTATCAAGATTTGCAAAAATCACTGCCAACGCACCGATCAAGTATATCACCGCCATAACCGGTACAACCCGCGCAGTAAACGCAGCAATGCGCTGAATACCACCTAGAATAACCAATGCCAGTAGAATACCCAGTACACTACCCACAATCCAAGGTTCAAAACCAAACGTGGCTTCAATACTTTGTGCAATTCCATTACTTTGTGGCAGGTTACCTGTACCAAATGAACTCACTACAGTCGCGATAGCAAACGCCACAGCCAACCATTTCATGTTTAGGCGTCTATCCATGTAATACATGGGGCCACCCGCCATGGTGCCGTCTTCAGTTTTCACTCGGTATTTGTGCGATAAGGTGACCTCGACAAATTTTGTAGTCATACCCAAAAATGCCGTCACCCACATCCAAAACAATGCAGCCGGTCCACCTAAGAAAATAGCGAATGCTACACCAGAAATATTACCCGTACCCACGGTACCCGATAATGCAGTTGTCAGGGCTCTAAAATGGGTGGTATCACCGGGATCGCTTTCTTTGTCAAACTTGCCGGTTACCACTAGCCACGCATGTTTAAAATAGCGTATCTGTGGGAATTTAAGATAAATTGTAAAGAACAGACCTACGCCTAATAACACATAAGGAAACCAGAATGCGCCTCCTAAAAAGCCATCCAGCATAGTTAAAAAACCGTATAACCCTTCCAAGGTATTTCCCCTTTTTTATTATGATTAATTATTCTTATTCATTGTCGTTGTTGACTAAGCATAAGGCCTCTTTTCTAGAGGCCTTAACAGGGAAGACAGTGCTTCCCGATGTCTTAGTCGATGAGTTTTTTCACAACAGCATTAACTGCAATCAGTATATCTTCACCTAATTGACGACTGCGTTGAACTGACCAGCCATACACATCGTCGGGTAAGTCAGCATTGTCTTTAAAAGGCATTTCTACTGTGTAAGCCATGCATGAAAACTTTTCACCCACTGCGTTTGACGCCACGGTTAAGTTTGCTTTACCCGGCGCGTCTTTCTCATAACCGTAGACATCCTGAAACTCAGGCGTTGCACTAAGTAGAGCTTGCTTAAAGGTATCTTCTAACACCTTAATCTGTTCATTGTAGCTGGGATTCCCTTCACTTCCCGCGACAAAGTTGTAAGGTAATGCTTCATCACCGTGTAAGTCCAGATAAAGATCAACGCCTATCTCACTCATCGCATCAAGCACATAGAGTACTTCTGGGCTTTTCTCTGCACTAGGGGTCGCCCATTCGCGATTTAAGTTAGTGCCCACTGCATTGGTACGCAAATGCCCTCTGGCACTGCCATCTGGATTCATATTGGGTACGATGTAAAACACCGCGTTATCCAACAATTGCCGAGCAAGACCATCTTGTTCATCAAGCAGGCGATATATAATCCCTTCTGCACACCATTCGGCCATCGTTTCACCCGGGTGCTGACGAGCTGTAATCCAAACTTTCTTTTTCTCTGGGGTTTCTTCTCCGATCACCAGCATAGACATATCTCGTCCATCTAACGTTAATCCGAGAAAGCGATGTTCACATAACAATGACATCTGCGCATCATGGATAAGATCCAGGTGACGCTCGTAGCTATACGGAATGAAGTACGCAAAGTAAACGCTTGGCTGCTCCAACGTAATTGAAAATACTAAATTATCTCCGTCAAACTCGCTTGGCACTCGAAACCAGGTTTGACGATCGTAAGATGCCAATACATGATAGCCTTTCCAACCTTCCGGATAAGCAGACTTAGCTAGGTTACCAATGGTCATAGTGTGAGTGACAAATGTTTCACCCACTAGGCGAAAATGGAACCATTGGGCAAATTCAGACTGGTTGTCTTTGACGAGACTAAGACGAATGTTTTGTGGTGATTGTGCGCTAACAACTTCAATGTTACCGCTGTCAAATTGACTGGAAATATGCATAGACTGTCGTTTTCCTCATTATTTGAGCGCTAATTTAGCATAGACACCAATACAAAATCACCCAGTGGATGGGGATTATTGCTTTGGATATTGCCCCTTTTGTTTACACGACAAAAAAACCGACCTAAACGGTCGGTTTTTAGTCAGCTGTGCTTTGCACTACCTGTGGGGTATTTCCCCCTTAGAGAGGAAGTGTAGGAAAGCTCAAGCCTGCCATATCGCGCACTACGCGTAATACCTGACAGCTATAGCCGAATTCATTGTCATACCATACGTATAGTGTCAAACGGTTATCAGCAGCAATAGTAGCTTGCGAGTCCACCACTGATGCCGCCCGTGAACCAACTAAATCAGTCGATACTATTTCTTTGCTCGCAGTGTAATCAATTTGATGCTGTAACTTTGAAAAAAGCGCGGTATCACGTAAGAATTCATTCACCGTCACTCTGTCCACTGCGGTTTTCAAATTTAAGTTTAAAATAGCCAAAGACACGTTTGGTGTAGGCACCCTAATCGCATTACCCGTTAACTTGCCGGCTAATTTGGGATAGGCTTTTGCCACTGCTTTAGCTGCACCAGTTTCTGTAATGACCATGTTAAGTGGTGCACTGCGGCCACGGCGATCGCCCTTGTGATAGTTATCAATCAGATTTTGGTCGTTGGTGTAGGAATGTACGGTTTCCACGTGACCATTTTCAATGCCGTATTCTTCATCTAACGCTTTTAGCACTGGCGTGATGGCATTGGTAGTACAACTCGCTGCGGACACAATTGTGTCTTCTGGGGTTACTTCGTCATCGTTAACACCGTGAACAATGTTTTTAATGTCACCTTTGCCCGGCGCAGTAAGGATCGCTTTTGCAGCTCCTTTTGCTTTTAAATGCAAGCCTAACCCATCACGGTCGCGCCAAATCCCGGTATTGTCCACAATAATGGCATTGTCGATACCGTATTGCGTGTAATCTACTTCATCTGGACTGTTAGCATAAATAACCTGAATGTAAGACCCATTCGCTTTTAACGCATTGCGTTCGTGATCTACAGTAATACTGCCATTAAATGGACCGTGTACTGAATCTCTGCGCAATAGGCTGGCGCGTTTTTCCAGATCGCCATCGCGACCACCACGCACCACAACCGCACGCAGACGCAATTTATTGTTTTTACCCTGACGTTCAATCAACAAACGAGCAAGTAAACGACCTATGCGACCAAAACCATATAGTACAACGTCTTGAGGCTTCTGGTTGTCCTCTTTGTTAACAACGTCATTGAGTTTTTCGTTGAGGTAAGCCGCAAGGTCACTCTTGTCAACCGCAGACCCATAATGAAAATCAAATGCAAGCTTGCCGATATCTATTTGTGCAGGAGCAAGTTGCATGGCACTTAACGCCTCTAAAATGGGAAAGCTTTCCCGTAAGCGCAGCTTTATACCTTCATGCAGGCGTACTTTACGATGCGCTTTAATTACGTCAATCGCACTGGCATTGAGTAATGAACGACCGTAAACGGAAATTTCAACTGCCTTATTTCGGTACAATTTCCCGATAAGGGGCAACATCATTTCCGCGTATTCCTGACGCTCTTGCCAGCTGCTTTGTAGTTCCTGCTCAAACTGTTGATTCATGCTTTTGCCTTCATCGATTTAAATTAAGGTTAGTTACACGTCAGCTTTTTATTATTTTTAGGGTACACTAGGTAGAGATTCGTCTGACGATGACGAGCGCTATCATAATTAAACACACAAGGAACACCAAATTGTTGATAAGTTTCATAATGCGCGCGAAAGACACGCTTAAAGACGTATTATTTAGTAAGTTTCCAACAAACTGGTACTTGGCTCTGCGCAACACCCTTTTAGGTACACTGTTAGTGGCACTTACCGGGTGTAGCGATTTGTTCGAGCCTACCATAGGCGAAATCTGTGAAGCTCACAGCGAAATGTGCACCGATCTCAACGTTGATGCACGATGTCGCGAGGAGCGAGCCCAAATAATACGTCTTCGTTATTACAACAAAGACAGTAAAGGGGATGCCCACAAATATTCGATGTTGTTAGGGTTTGAAGAGTACTTATCTTGCGTTGAAGTCGCGCAACACATCGAACACATCAAACACAAAGGCAAAGAAGCGACGCGTTTAAAAGGCGTGATTACTGCGCAAAAGGAAATCCGTCGGTTAAGTCGTGAAACCAAAAATTCACTTGACCCCTATTTGTCTTACTATCATTGGTCTCGTTATAACGACCAGGAAGCATTCCGCCGCTTTGAACGCTACGCCGCTAGCGACAAAGTTTCCGATCCAGAGTTACTGGTTGCCTTGGCGTCTGTTTTAATAAAGACGGATCAAGAGCGTACTATTAATACGCTGTATCGCGCCCTAAGCCTGTACACAGATAGCGAAGAAATAGATATAGAGATATATCACTCTCTGGCGTCCATCGCGATGGACAGGGACAATTACCGGTTGGCCTATGTGTGGTATGGAGTAGCAGAAGCATTTGATGAAAGGCTACCTGACATTCAGCGGGTTCAATTGGGCGAGAGGTTTAATTTACCTGTTAACATCCTCGACAGTGTCATTGAAGAAGTGGTGAGCGCACTTAAGGACAGTACCTTTAACGCAGAAAAGTTAAAGCTCAAAAAGCTCTAGTTTCTGAAACTCAGTTTCATATTAGATAGTGAAAAAGATATAAAAAACCGCCTTCTCTTGGCGGTTTTTTTATCGCTTTACGGATCGCTCATCCCTAACTGCTCAATAAACAACCAACTGTTTACCTTAGATAACGCCTTTTGCAAACACTCATTACCTCAGCCTTTAATACTGAGGTTATCTTCACCGATAAACGTCATCGAAACTGAATTGACACAGTAGCGCTGACCGGTAGGCGCCGGTCCATCAGGAAAAACATGACCTAAGTGGGCACCGCATTGCTTACAAAATATCTCTACCCGACGCATCGAATGGGATAAGTCTTCGCGATAATCCACGTTACCGTCGTCTAATTGCTTATAAAATGACGGCCAACCACATCCCGCATCAAACTTAGTATCAGAGGGAAATAACGGTGCATCACAGCATTTACACACATAAACGCCGTCCCGTGCTTCATCGAGCAGGGTACCGGTAAAGGGCCGTTCAGTGCCGGCTTCGCGACATACTCGGTATTCCTCGTCACTGAGCTTTTCGCGCCATTGAGCGTCATTTTGATGATCAGTCGCCATGTATTACCTCTTTTAAATGAAAAAAGGCGTATTTGTTCCCAAATACACCTCTATTTTACTATGACAAGCGGCTATGCGCCTATTTTTTAATAGCTGTCTGTGGCCTCGCTGGATCACTCCACTCGATGTGATACTTCTTACCTGCTGGTTTGTCGACACGCTGGTACGTGTGTGCACCGAAATAATCCCGCTGGCCTTGCAATAGGTTAGCAGGCAATACAGCGGTACGGTAAGAGTCGTAATAACTCAGTGCGGACATCATTGCTGGACACGGTACACCCGCTAATGTGGCCTGAGCAATAGACTCTCGCCAATCAGCCTGAAATTGCGTAATTTGCTCAGCAAAATACGGATCCATCAATAGATTCGCGAGTTCCTCGTTATTTTCATAGGCTTTTGAAATTGACTGAAGAAACACAGCCCGAATAATGCATCCAGCACGCCAAATCTTGGCAATTTCGCCAAACTCAAGTGTCCAGCCATGCTCTTTGCCTGCCATCGCCATAAGTTGAAATCCCTGCGCATAAGCACAAATTTTCGAACAATATAGCGCTTGTTCCAGCTTATTAATAATAGACGTTTTTTGCTCATCACTAATAACCGGAGCTTGTGGACCTGCTAATACTTTGCTGGCCGCCACCCGTTCTTCTTTTAAGCTGGAAATACTGCGAGCAAACACCGCGGATGTGATAGTTTGTGCAGGGCTTCCCACTTGCAAAGCACTGACCGCAGTCCACAATCCTGTACCTTTTTGCCCTGCTCTATCTAAAATAACATCGACAAGGGGCTGATGTGTTTCAGGGTCTAACTGCTCAAGTACTTCAGCACTGATTTCCATTAGATAACTATTGAGCTTACCTTCGTTCCAGCGACGGAAGACTTCGGCAATTTCAGCTGGTGCCATATGCAGAGCTTGACGCATTACATGATACGTTTCACATATAAGTTGCATATCAGCATATTCAATACCGTTGTGGACCATTTTCACATAGTGACCAGCGCCAACTGGCCCAATGTAGGTTGCACATGGCTCACCTTCGGTAACGGGTTTACCCGGAGTGTGACTCTCCAGCGGCTTGCCTGTTTCTGGGTCAACCTTTGCTGCGATAGATTTAAGCACAGGCTCGATGCGGGTCCAGGCATAAGGATTGCCCGAAGGCATCAAAGACGGTCCAAAACGCGCGCCTACTTCCCCACCTGATACAGCCGTAGAGAAGAAAATAAATTTACCTTTGTATTGCTCTTCGCGGGCGACAGAGTCAGTCCACAAACTATTGCCAGTATCGACAACGATATCGTCAGCCTGAATACCCGCGTCTATAAGGTGGTTACATACGTGATCGACTGGATTTCCCGCTGGGACAGAAATAATAATTAAATGAGGGGCTTTAAGCTTGCTAAGAAGCTCGGTGTAAGAACTGCAACCTTCAACGCGGGGCTCTGTGTTAACGCCTCGCTCACTTGCATCTTTCGCTAAAATAGATTCAACTTTGTTTTGGTCTAAATCGAAACAGGCTACACGGTAGCCGTGATCGACCAGGTTCATGGTCAGGTTACTGCCCATTACCCCTAAACCGATAAAACCAATGTCACACGGTTTGTCATCGTGCGAAATACCACCTTTATTTTGCATAGGAACACCCTCACATTTCAGATGGGAGCGCATGATACCACCTGAACGCATAAAGAACAGTCAAACATCAACAATTTGATACGGTATGCCGTATTTGTCGCCACTGGTAAATGTTAACCAAGGTTTTTAGGGACTGTAATGATCTCTCGTTAATCTACATTGATTGATTATCACCTTCAAATTCGGCAAAACTGAAAAGCGCCAGCGATCGACTCGCTTGCAAAAAAACCTTCTGAATACAAATTGAAGGTTGCTCTTCCAGTGATGGATAACGGGTATCCAAATGCATCGTCCAGCCTCCTCTGGGAGCCACTGTAGGCAAGTGAAAGCGCAAATCACTGTGACTGGCATTCACACACAAAAACCAATGCTCAGGTTTTTGATTACCTAATGCAGAGCCTTTTATCTCTACACCAAATGCTTTGTTATGCCTGGCATTCCAATCTTCCGACGCTTTGTCTGAACCATCGGGTTTATACCAATTGATTTCGTGTACATTGCGCGACAATGTATAGGGATCATCATTTAATTTTAACTCGCTTAACAACAACGAAGAATGGCGTAAGCGGATGACGTACTGGCAGAAAGTCAGGAAGTCTTGCTTGCGCTTATTGAGGTCCCAGTGGAGCCAACTAATCCGATTGTCTTGGCAATACGCGTTATTGTTGCCTTTTTGAGTACGACTGAGTTCATCGCCACCTAGAATATGTGGCGTACCCTGCGAAAAAATAAGGGTCGCAAACAAATTGCGCTTTTGTCGCTCGCGCAACGCGAGTATCTCTTCGTCGTGGGTCTCTCCTTCAATTCCGTAATTAGAGGAGAGGTTGTGACCATGGCCATCCCGGTTGTCTTCAAGGTTATCGATATTGTGGCGTTCCGAATAAGTCACCAAATCGTGCAGAGTAAAACCATCGTGATAGGTAATGTTGTTGACCGATGTACTGATATGTCGTTGCCCTTTGTGGAAAATATCCCGCGAGCCCATCATACGCGTAGCAAAATCGGCAGTAACCCCTTCATCTCCGCGCCAAAACGACCGCACGGTATCGCGATATTTATCGTTCACTTCTAACCAGGAAGAAGGGAAATTTCCCACTTGATAGCCACCGGGGCCTATATCCCAGGGTTCAGCCAGTAGTACTTTGTGTTTAAGTACAGGGTCACTGTCAATGGCTCTTAACAAGCCAGACTTTTTATTGTAATCCTGAGGTTCTCTTCCCAGGCTTACCGCCAGGTCAAAGCGAAATCCATCCACGCCAACAACGGAAACCCAATGACGCATGGCATCGAGTATTAACCCCATCATAAAAGAGCTGGCAGTGTTGATCGTGTTACCACAACCAGAGTGATTGGAATAAACCAGCTCGCCTGTCTTAGTTTGCTCAATGAGATATGCCTGAAATGGACAGAAACCTTTATACGACAGGATAGGTCCACCCTTTCCGGCCTCGGCAGTATGGTTAAACACCACATCCACTATCACTTCTAGTCCCGCATGGTGATACGCTGCCACCATTTGTTGTAGCTCAGCCAACGCATCGGATATCCCATATCGCGGCTCTGGCGCAAAAAAGTTAACGGGATTATAGCCCCAGTAATTAGTCAGCCCTTTGTCGGTTATAAAAGGCTCTGGCATAAACGAACACACCGGCATAAATTGCACCGTAGTGACGCCAAGATGTTTGAGGTGGGCTATTACACTGGGATGCGCCGCACCAAGGAATTTACCCCGGTGAGACAAAGGCACATCAGGGTGAAGCATCGTTAGCCCTTTTACATGAGCTTCATAGACGATGCGCTTGTGCTTAGGGACTTTTGGAACTGGCCCTTCAGGTTTTGGATAAGCACTATCATCAATCACGACACTTTTTGGGATCATGAACTGGGAGTCATGCCTATACTGTCTGGCGTCCCACGTTATAGGTCGACTTATTTTTTTTGCATAAGGATCGATCAGTAGCTTGTCGGTAGGGACAGTATTCAACCCACCATCTCCTCGTTCTACCCGATAACCATAATACTGCCCAGCATCGATATCACTGAAATGGCCATGCCATACTTCACCGGTTTTTTCAGGCAAGGGATATTCAGCCGTTGCTTCTTCCGTATGTATATTGAAAAAGCAAAGAACAACGGCTTTGGCATCTGGCGCATACACAGCAAAATTACAGCCTTCGCTGTTAAGCGTAGCACCAAGAGGGTAAGGTTCACCCGAACTGACATGTACCTTCATCACCGCGTCACTATTATTGTTCACTTTTATCTCGTATTTTTACTCAAAGGTTGATACATACGTGGGCTTATTCAGCCTACAATTGTAACGCCATTAAATTCAGCCACCGGTTGATTAAAGTTGACTGGCTTTTCACCAATTAGCGTTTTCGCCATGTGCTCAACCGCTATACAGCGCTGGTGATGTAAAATACCGTAGCTAATGGTGGTAAATTTATTTCAACCGAATGCGCTCTATCATTCCACGCTGTCGGTGTTGACGTGACGTGGTCAAAAACCGAATAACCACTCCCCCAAAACATCGCATCGTCAGTGTTTAATACCAATGATAAATGACATGCATCATCCACGCCTATTCTAAAGTTCTGACGTGGAACAGGAGTGAAATTAGATACTATATAAACCTTTTGACGGCCATGTTTAGCGGTTCTTACAAACGAAACGACACTTTGTTCTGAATTCTGATGATCGATCCATGCGAAACCGGCGCTTTGGTGATCCTGTTCATACAGTGCAGGTGTCGAGGTGTATACCTGATTAAGTGCGCGATAGAGTTTTTGCATTCCAGCGTGTTTTTCATATTGTAATAACCCCCAATCTAAACTGCTATCGTGGTTCCACTCTTTACTCTGTGCCAACTCATTGCCCATGAAATTGAGTTTCTTACCCGGATGGCCATACATAAACCCTGCGTAGCAGCGCAGGTTAGCCGCTTGTTGCCATTCGTCCCCTGGCATTTTTCGCAGCATGCTGCCTTTGCCATGCACAACTTCATCATGGGAAATAGGTAACACAAAGTTTTCATCAAAGGCGTACACCATACTAAAGGTAATATCGCCATGGTGATAATTCCGGTATGCGGGATCTTTTGCAATGTAGTGCAATGAATCGTGCATCCATCCCATATTCCACTTAAAGCCGAATCCCAAACCACCGTCAAACACTGGCCTAGACACTTTATCAAAGGAGGTAGATTCTTCTGCGATAGTCATGACGTCGGGAAAGTGGCGGTAAACTTCTTCATTCATCCATTGAAGCAGACTAATGGCTTCGTAATTTTTATTTCCTCCGTCCACATTGGGGATCCATTCGCCGTCATTTCGGGAATAATCCAAATACAGCATGGATGCCACGGCATCGACTCGCAGACCGTCAACGTGGAACTTATCTAACCAATATAGGGCATTGGCCACCAGGAACTGACGAACCGTATCTTTGCCAAAGTCATAAATACAAGAGTTCCAATCTGGATGCCATCCTTTGCGTGGATCCTCATACTCATACACACAGGAACCGTCGAAACGCGCTAAGCCATGGCCATCTTCAGGAAAGTGAGCAGGTACCCAATCGATAATCACTCCCAGCCCAGCCTGGTGACACTTATCCACGAAATACTTAAAATCATCAGGGTTACCAAAGCGACTGGTTGGCGCGAACATGCCCACCGGTTGATATCCCCAAGAGCCGTCAAAAGGAAACTCTGTTACAGGCAGCAGTTCCAAGTGTGTATAACCCATATCACACACATAAGGAATAAGCTCCTCTGCCAATTCCCGATAAGTTAAGTAGCGGTTATCGCTGTTTGAATGAGGGCGCTTCCACGAGCCTAAATGCACTTCATAAATGCTCATGGGTGTGTCGTATTTATTCACCTTTCGCGCGTTTAGCCATTCGCTGTCCTGCCACTTATACGCAGCGTGGTTGTAAACTTTTGACGCATGGGAAGGATATTGCTCAGCACTAAACCCGACAGGGTCTGCCTTGTGAGGCAAATCATGACCATGCGCGTCTTTGATATGGTATTTGTAGCGCTCCCCTTCCCCTAATTGCGGAATAAACAATACCCAATATCCCAATGACGTCTTTTGCATAGGATGAAATCGGGCATCCCATTGGTTAAAATCACCAATCACGGAAACTGCGCTGGCATTCGGGGCAAATACACAAAAGCGCACACCATTTATTTCGTTGCCTTCAGGTGTTGTCACTACATGCAGTTGTGCGCCGGCTTGACGATACAAATTCGCCGGTGTGCTATCAATATAATGTACTGCATGGTACGCCGATTCTTTAAATTGATAAGGATCTATATAGTGATTGTCAGATGATTGCCCATTAACGGAAAGCAGATAGGATTGGTCGCGATGTGCTTCAGACAAGTTAGCTTGGAATAGGCCACGTTGAGAAATAGGGTGCAATGCAACATTGGCTAACGCCGGGTTATTCCATGTTATCGTGACAGATTGCGCGTCGGGGCGCCACACTCGAAGCACGAGACCTTCTTCACTTTCGACAATTCCTAACTGGGAAAAAGGCTGTGCACAACGTACCTGTTCTAACTGCTGCGCTAATTGCATTCGCTACTCCTATTAAAAACCCGCATTGCAGCGGGTTTAATTTAGTTAAGCGCCATTACCGGCGCTTTAATCTTACTCGATTAAGAAGCGTTTAGTCACTTCTAATTTTGATGCTGCCTGATTACAGGCTATTTGTGACTAGCTTGCTTTCTCGCCTGAGTAAGCTTAGACGCTAATTCATTTATATCATGCCTTTCAAACATTGACTCAATGTTTTGCGTGAGCTTTCTGCGCCAGTTAGGATATTCATCAAACGTACCTGGAATATTTACCGGCTTGTCCATTTCTAACCAGTCTTCCAATTGCAAACTCAATAGTGCACTTGATCCACCTGCCATATGAATTTGCATGCCGTTGTTGAGCTCTCTTGTCATACCAGTGAAGTTCACATCTCGACCTACATTGTCTGCTATTGAACTGTGTCCATGTAACGTATCAAGAATGGCCTGTTTATTTTCGTGGCGATCGGCATAAAGGGTTTGCAGAATTTCTTCTGTTGGATACAGTCCAAGTGCTTTACCCAACTCAAGGTCTAAGCAATGCCAGTACCCAATTAAGGTCGGCATATCATGAGTAGTAAGTGTAGACATAGATTGAACAGGGTAATGGCTTGGCGAGAAGAACCCACCATCTTCAGCTTGTTCAAAGAAAAACACACGATAAGAATATACGCCGTTATCAGCGAGTTTACTGCGAATTTCCTCTGGTACAGTACCTAAGTCTTCCCCTATCACCAAACTTTGATTGCGGTGGCTTTCAAGTGCCAAAATACCGAGCAAATCATCGACTGGATAGTAAATATATCCGCCATCTTTCGCGTTATCACCTTTTACCACCCACCATAGGCGTAATAAAGCCATTACATGGTCAATGCGAAGTGAACCCGATGACGCCATATTCGAGGCAAACAAATCGATAATAGGCTGGTATGCCTGCTCATACAGTTTACGTGGATCCATCGGTGGAAGCCCCCAGTTCTGACCTAGCGGTCCAAGAATATCAGGAGGCGCGCCCACGCTTGCACCCGTACAATACAAATCCTTATTACCCCATATTTCAGCACTGCCTTCGCTGACACCGACTGCCAAATCTCTATATAGGCCGATGGTCATACCCGCTTCGGTGGCTTTGTCACTTGCGTCCTGTAGCTGTTGAGCGGCTATCCATTGCAAGAACAGGTAAAACTTCACTTCCTGCGCATTGGCTTTTTTAAATTTTGCCACTGCTGGGTTGTGATAATCTTTCAATTCCTGTGGAAATACAGGCCATCCCCAACTTTCCTTACCCTGTACCTTAAGGTGCGACTGTAAGGCATCATATACCGCAAGCATATCAAGGCTATCGCCACCCGATTCAACAAACGCCTTAAATGCCTTATTTTGCTTCGTATTAGTGCTTAAGTATTTAGCATCGTATACGTCAAACACAGCTTTTAGCGCAGCTAGTTTGATCTGTGTGACGGCCTCGTAGTCTACATGCTCTACGTTTCTGGCATGGGCTAAGGTTGTTTTAAATTCATCACTATCGACAATAGTTTGTACCGATTTATCGTCATAGCCTTCGATAGCAGTAACATCGATATATAGATAGTTAAGCCAGCGACGAGAGCTCGGACCGTAGGGTGAACAGGCATTCGGATTAGCTGGATAAAGCGCATGAATGGGATTTAGCCCAATAAAATCCGCACCAAGCCCTGCGGCTTTTTGGATCAACAATCCAAGATCGGTAAAATCACCTATCCCCCAGTTCTTTTCACTGCGTACACAGTACAGCTGAACACTGAGGCCCCAGATTTTTTTACCTGCTTTAATTTCATCAGGTGTATAACACGCTTGCGGTGCAACAATGATACGGGAAGTACCAAGTTGATCGCCATCGGCGGTAAGCGCCACGTCGTGATATCCCAATGGTAAATCCAAAGGTAGTGTGACCACGTATTCATGGAATTCCACATCATCAATGTGGGCCATTGTTGTCATTTCCTGATCAACTGGAATAAAGCTGTGTGCTATGGTTTCACCATTTTCTAGGGTAATCTTAAACACGTGCTCATCATTAACGAGTTCAATTGGCAAACGTACTGCCAGGTTAATGGTTTCATGACTGCGGATAACTTGAACTGGGTTTAATACTGACAACCATACTGACTGGATATCTTGTGCGATTTGCGACTGAATTTTTTCGTCACTGCTGGTGTCATACCCTAGTGTGTTAAGCAATTTTGCTTTACTTGATTCTGCGATGGTTGCTGGTTTACCCCATGCGTCGACGTATTGGGTCTCGATTCCCCGCATTTCAACCAGTTGTTGCAGAAGTTGTTGTGTCATGGTGTGTTATTCCTGTTACTCGGTGAAAAACGCATTGGTGTCATCGTCAAGTGCGTCTACAAACAAATTATTAACATTATTCTAGAAACAAGCGCTGGGCGAAATCTGAATACGATTGCAATAGCACTTATTCGTAATTTTGCAACACTTTAGCTTTTTATTTTGCTAATGATGGCATTTTGATCCATACTTTACGTAATTTATTTTCATTTTATTTAAATAATCGAGGTACGTTATGACAATTCGCATCGGTATCAATGGTTTTGGCCGTATTGGACGTCTCGTAATGCGCGCAGCCGCAGAACGTCAGGACATTGAAGTTGTAGCCATTAACGACTTACTAGACACGGACTACATTGCTTATCTATTGAAGTACGACTCGACACATGGTTTATTCGACGGTGAAGTTAAAGTAGACAACAATAGTCTTGTTGTAAACGGTAAGACTATTCGCATTACGTCAGAAAGGGATCCCGCTGCCCTTAAATGGAACGAAGTAGATGTTGACGTTGTCGTTGAATCAACTGGCTTGTTCCTCACTAAAGACACTGCAGCAAAGCACATTGAAGCTGGAGCGAAAAAAGTAGTGATGTCTGCGCCATCGAAAGATGACACGCCGATGTTTGTAATGGGTGTTAACCACGACACCTATGCGGGAGAAACCATTGTTTCTAACGCTTCTTGTACTACCAACTGTTTAGCGCCGCTGGCGAAAGTGTTGAATGACAAATTTGGTATTGTTGATGGTTTGATGACAACTGTTCACGCTACTACTGCCACGCAAAAAACCGTTGATGGCCCTTCGATGAAAGACTGGCGCGGTGGTCGTGGTGCAGGTCAGAATATCATTCCATCTTCAACAGGTGCAGCGAAAGCGGTTGGTAAAGTTATCCCTGCCCTTAATGGCAAACTTACCGGTATGGCATTTCGCGTTCCTACGCCAAATGTTTCAGTGGTGGACCTTACGGTTAATCTTGCCACCCCCACTAGCTATGACGACATCTGTGCGGCCATGAAAGAAGCCTCAGAGGGTGAATTAAAAGGTATTATGGGCTACACCGAGGACGCCGTTGTATCAAATGACTTTATTGGCGATGCACGCACTTCAGTATTTGACGCCACCGCGGGTATTGCCCTTACTGATACCTTTGTCAAATTGGTATCATGGTATGACAATGAATGGGGTTATTCGAACAAGGTACTAGACCTTGTTGCGCACATTTCAAAATAAACCGTCTTTCAAACGTAAATAAACTGCCTCTTTATTTTACAGTTAAGGTAGTCTAAAAGGTGTAATCGCTCTGTTTACACCTTTTTTATTTTCAGCTCCGTTAGGGTGAAAAGTCGACTATCACTATTGTAGTGAAGCGTAGAAGCTGTTTACCATTGTACGTACATATTGCGTACAATACGCTGGTGCTATCATCAATCTAAGGAGAGATCATGCCGACCGTGAATTCTGTGACTGTTAGTGAAGCTAACGGACTTACTTTTTTAAACATTAACAATGAGAAAGCATCGGCAAAAGTCAGTTTGTTCGGTGGCCACATTTTATCTTTTATCCCCAAAGGAGATAACAAAGAGCGATTGTGGGTTAGTCCACATGCTTATCTCAATGGCGAGCGTCCTATTCGCGGTGGCATCCCCATTTGCTGGCCGTGGTTTGGCGACGACCATGGGCGGGAAAAGGGCACTTTACCCTCGCATGGTTATTTACGCACCCAAATGTGGAAGCTGGCCCACTCTGAAGATACAGTTGACGGTACAAAGATTGAATTGCAGCCCAGCTTTACACGCGCTGAAGGGTTCGAATTCGACTGTAAGGTGACACTCATTATAGAAGTGGGTAATGAATTATCACTGTCGTTGATAACCGAAAATACGGGTGTGGTCCCCTTCGACTACAATTGTGCGCTGCACACTTATTTTCACGTAGATCATATCGAAAACACACGATTAAAAGGCATTGATGGGGACTACAAAGACAAGGTTGACGACTTTAAGGTTAAAGCCACGCCTGTTCCCTACGTCATTGACAGTGAAACCGATCGTATCCACTTAAATCCCATTGCCCACGCGACCATTGAAGTCAACGACCAGGACGTTACACGTGTTGATTCGGTAGGTAACGATTCGCTCGTAGTATGGAACCCCTGGCAAGGGGCAGCGTCAATTTCTGATATGGACGCGTTTGGATATAAGCATATGTTATGTGTGGAATCGGCAATTACTCAAGGCAAAACCCTTAGCCCCGGTGAGCAACACATGCTTACTCAACGCGTAATTCCCCAATAAATAGAAAAAACCTGCCAATTGTGAAGTGACCCCCAATAGTTGGACATTCCAATTACTGGGGGTCTTTTTATGTCTAAACATCATCGAACTCTTAAGCTCAAAGTAGCAGAGTTTGCTTTATCTGAAAGCTCTTTGGCCGCAGGTGACAGATTCAATGTCACAGAACGACAGGTCCGTTACTGGACCGCTGTTTATCGAATTCATGGCGCTGAAAGTTTCAGGTCTGCTCACAAACCTTATTCTCAAGCATTTAAAATAGAAGTGTTGAAAATAATGGCAGCTAACAACTGGTCACTCGGGTATACCAGTGCTTTCTTCGATTTATCGTCCCCCGGGATTCTATTTCAATGGCAAAAGCTATATGCTCGCGACGGCATCTCAGGTCTGAAACCAAAGAAAAAAGGAAAACCCCACGTGAAAAACGACTCTTCTACGCCCAAACCATCATCTGAAATGACGGAAAAAGAACTCAGAGAAGAGTTGGACTATTTACGTGCTGAGAATGCTGTTCTAAAAAAGTTGGAAGCCTTGGCTCAAGCCAGAAAGAAAAAAGCAAAGACAAAACGATAGTCGTCGAAGAGCTCAAGGCCATTTATAGCTTACAAAATCTATTGAAAATCACAGGACTACCGAAGAGTGTTTATTACTATCATCGTAATACGCTGGAACGGTTGTGTCCCGATACTGGTTTATGCGCCAAAATACATAATATTTATCATAAACATAAAGGGCGATATGGCTATCGTAGAATTACCTCAGCCCTGAGAACGATGGGGCTTGTGATTAATCACAAGCGCGTACAACGCTTGATGAACGAGCTTGGTTTAAAGTCAAAGGTCAGAGCCAAACGTTATAAGTCCTACAAAGGAGAAGTCGGCAGAATCGCAGACAATACGCTCAATCGGGAATTTACGGCGGAGAAGCCTAATCAAAAATGGGTGACCGATGTGACAGAGTTTAAGATTAAAGACCAGAAAGTTTATCTGTCACCGATAATTGACCTGTTTAATCAGGAAGTTGTCAGTTATGAGGTACGAACCTCAGTTACATTACCATTGGTCACCGATATGCTTAAAGCCGCGACAAGTAAGCTAAAACGAGATGAAAAACCACTTATCCACTCGGATCAGGGTTGGCAGTATCAGAATAAACAGTACCAAAATCACCTTCGGGAAAACGGGTTACGTCAAAGTATGTCGAGGAAAGGAAACTGTTTAGACAATGCCGTTGCGGAGAACTTCTTCGGCATCTTAAAAACGGAGATGTATCACAACGAGACGTTCAAAGACGCTGACGAACTCATTGAAAACATAAAAGAATACATCGACTATTACAACAACGAGCGCATAAAGCTGAAACTAAAAGGCCTGAGTCCGATACAATATCGAAATCAGGCCTTGGCAGCCGCTTAGAAATGAGTCCAACTTTATGGGGTCACTTCATTGGCAGGTTTTTTTCGCCATTGCAATTACTGCTTGGCTCCCGCTACCGCTTCTTTCGCTAACTGAGTTATTCTTGCCCAGTCGCCCGCTTCGATAGCATCATCTGGTGCCAACCATGAACCACCAACGCACTTCACATTGTTAAGCGCTAAATATTCATTGTAATTGTCTGGCCCAATTCCTCCGGTAGGACAAAATGTAATATCCGGGAACGGTCCACTGATAGACTTGATCGCTTTAACGCCACCTGAAGCCTCTGCTGGGAAAAACTTCATGTGGGTGTAACCGGCGTCTTTACCTTTCATAAGGTCAGAAGTCGACGAAATACCTGGAATAAGAGGAATTTCTGCATCCATACCCGCTTTGAGCAAATCAGCAGTCATGCCCGGGCTAATAGCAAATTTGGCACCGGCTTCAACAACAGCTTTAAGTTGCTGAGCATTGGTTACTGTGCCCGCGCCTATCAACGATTCAGGTACTTCTTCAGCAATGCGCTTTATAACATCTAGCGCGGCCGGTGTGCGCAAGGTCACTTCTAATACCTTGATACCACCTTCCATCAGCGCTTTTGCCAGAGGGACTGCTTTTTCTACATCATTGATCACCAAGACGGGGACAACAGGTCCTGCCGCGAAGATTTCCTCTGGAGAATATTTCCATTTTGCTGTCATAATTTAGCTCGCTGTATTTTGATTCAGATAAGCAGCTGCACCCAATAGACCGTGATCAGGCTCTGCTATTAAAAAGGTAGGAATATCTTTAACGTAATGCTTCATTTGCCCTTTCGCTTCAAAGCGCGCTCTAAAGTCACTGTTCTTAAGATATTCAGGAAAGCGATTTGCAATGCCACCACCAATAAAAATGCCACCTGTGGTCGCCATATTTAATGCAAGATTTCCGGCAAAGCTCCCCATAATGCGGCAAAACTGGGTCAAGGTTGCCTCAGCAATTTTACAGGTACCCGCTAACGCCGCTTTGGTGATGTCGGCAGGGTCAGCGTACACAACTGCCTCGCCAGCGTGTTTAGCTAACGCACAATAGATATTGTGTATACCGCGGCCAGACATGACTTCCTCTGCCGATGCGCGCCCCAACGTAGCTTGTAAGTGACGCCACACGACAATGTCAGTTTCATCTACTGGGGCAAAATCGACGTGACCGCCTTCGCCATCCAAGGTTTGCCAACCAGTACTCGTCATCGTGATATGCTCTACACCAAGACCCGTCCCCGGCCCGAAAACGGCTATATTGCCATTTTCTTTCGCTTTACCTTCGCCAATTTGTACGACTTGGTCGCCGTCAAGCACAGGTAACGAGTGTGCCACGGCAGTGAAATCGTTGATCACAAACAGCGTGTCCAATTTAAGCTGAGAGCGCAGCGCATTTTGCGAAAATGCCCAACTGTGGTTGGTCATTTCAACTTGATCGCCCAGTACAGGACAGGCAATACCAATACAACCTTCAGTGAAAGTATATTGAGGCATATCGCTGAAATATTGTGTAATGGCAAGGTCGATGCTAGCGAACTCATTACACATATACTTTTTAATGTCGGTAACACCTGATTCAGTCACTCGTGCTAGGCGAATATTTGTTCCGCCCACATCTGCCACAAACTTCTGGCTCATCACACTTGCTCCTGAGTATAAAACAATGAACAGGCACCTTCTTCTGCACCAGTGAGAATGGCACGCATACCGGCGAACATTTCCCGGCCCATACCAACGTGGTGATGTGCAAGGTTAGCTGGTTTCGCCTCGCGAGCTGCCAGTGTGTCTTCATCTACGTGCAATGTTAATGCACCCGTTTGCGTATTCAGCTCAATCAGATCGCCATCGTGAACTTTAGCAAGTAATCCGCCCTTATAGGCTTCTGGCGTAACATGAATGGCCGCAGGCACTTTGCCAGATGCACCAGACATACGTCCATCAGTGACCAATGCCACTTTATAACCGCGATCCTGCAGTACACCCAATGGCGGTGTTAAACGGTGTAACTCAGGCATACCGATAGCCGAAGGTCCCTGGAAGCGAACCACTACGATACAATCTTTATCAAGTGCGCCTGATTTAAACGCTTCATCAAGTTCAAACTGATCTTCAAACACCACAGCAGGAGCCTTGATATTACAATGTGGTGTGCGAAGCGCAGAGGTTTTGATCACGCCACGACCTAAGTTACCATCCAACACACTCAGACCGCCGTCTGGCTTAAACGGCTTTTCTACAGTGGCCAGCACTTCTTTATCTAAAGACTCAGTTGGGCCGTCTCGCCACTCTAATTCGCCGTCTTTAAGCACAGGCTCTTTAGTGTAGAAATCTAATCCTTCCCCGCAGATCGTCTTAACATCGTTGTGAAGTAATCCAGCATCTAAAAGCTGTTTAATTAACAGGGACATACCGCCCGCAGCCACAAAGTGGTTGATATCTGCAGAACCGTTTGGATAGATTCGTGTCAACAGTGGAACCGCATTGGAAATATCCGAGAAGTCATCCCAGTTCACGATATAGCCAGCAGCGCGTGCTACGGCAATTAAGTGCATGGTGTGGTTGGTCGAGCCGCCCGTGGCAAGTAATCCGACTAATCCGTTTACGATAGCTTTCGCATCAACGATATGACCGATGGGTGTGTAATTGTCACCGAGATCAGTTAAGCGGGTAGCTTGTACTGCCGCTGCTTTAGTCAGTGCATCACGCAAGGGTGTGCCAGGATTAACAAATGAGGACCCTGGAAGATGTAAGCCCATCATCTCAACCACTAACTGGTTAGAGTTAGCGGTACCATAGAAAGTACAGGTACCTGCAGAGTGATAAGATTGAGACTCGGCTTCTAATAATGCGTCACGACCAACTTTGCCTTCGGCAAATTCTTGTCTAACGCGCGCCTTTTCTTTATTGGGTAAGCCTGACGGCATAGGACCGGCAGGAACAAATACTGTAGGCAAGTGGCCAAAGGTCAATGCCCCCATGAGTAGTCCGGGTACTATTTTGTCACAAATGCCCAGCATTAATGCGCTGTCAAACATGTTATGTGACAATGCAATCGCGGCGCCTTGCGCAATGTTGTCACGGCTCATCAGGCTTAAATCCATGCCGGATTGACCTTGAGTCACACCATCACACATCGCAGGCACACCACCAGCAAACTGCGCAACACTGCCCACAGCTTTTACCGCGTCTTTGATAAGCGCTGGATATGTTTCATATGGTTGATGAGCAGAGAGCATATCATTATACGCCGAGACAATAGCGACATTCGCTTTCGTCATTGAGCGAAGATCGGCTTTATCGCTGGTACCACACGCGGCAAAGCCGTGAGCTAAGTTACCACACGAAAGTACACCACGGTGAGGCCCCTGGCGTCGTGCATGTTCAATTTTGTCTAAATACGCTTTACGCGTGTCTTTGCTACGCTCAATAATTCGCTGCGTAACTTCAGCAATTTTTGGATTCATTTTTTGTCTCCTATGGCGCCCACATCAGTGTAACCGGAGCTCTGTTTACTACGGCAGTGATGGGCTTTTGCGCTTCGGTGGCATGTTCAATAGCGTCCAATAACACCTGCTTTTTCTTTTCACCCGTTAAGTGCAAGAAAATATGACGACTATTGAGTAACGCAGGTAGCGTGAGTGAAATACGTTGATGAGGTGCTGTTGTAGGTTGAACAGCGATGCAGGTTCTCCCGCTGCTCATATTTAAGCCGTCGTGTATTTGCTCTGAGCACGGAAAAAGCGATGCCGTATGGCCATCTTCACCCATCCCCAGAATTAACGCGTCAAAAGGTTGTGACATACTGGCTAAATTTGCCTCAGCAGCATTAATGCCTTTGTTGGCATCATCCACATTGGTTTTTAGCTCAATAAAACGCGCCGCTGCGGCTTTATTTTGAATTAAATTAGTTTTTACTAGGCTGGTGTTGCTCGCCTCGTGCTCTTCATCCACCCAACGTTCATCAGCAAGGGTGATGTCCACTTTATCCCAATCCAGCTCGGTTTCGCTAAGTTGCTTGAAAAGTGCTAGTGGAGTGCGACCGCCACTCACTACAAGTGAAGCACGTCCTCGAGCGTTAATACCCGCTTTTAGAATACTGACCAAATCCTGGGCAAACGCGTCAGTCAACGCGTCGGGCGTTTCAAATGATAGTGTCGTTAAAGCCATATTACTTTTTCTTCCCTGTTTTGCTCTCATACCAGCTACGGTTTTCACGGGCAAGCAGACCAATTGAATCTACTGGCCCCCACGTACCTGCCTGATATGGCTCAGGTGGCTCACTTGACTGTTTCCACGCTTCTAAAATTGAATCTACCCATGTCCATGCTTGCTCTATTTCATCGCGACGAACAAACAGTGCCTGGTTACCCAACATCACTTCCAGTAACAACTTCTCATAGGCATCTGGAATGCGTTCATCTGCAAAGGCTTCAGAGAAACTGAGGTTTAGTTTAGATTTTTGTAAATCCATTGAGCCAGAACTGGTCAACCCCGGTACTTTATTCATTACCGTGATCTCAACACCTTCGTCAGGCTGCAAACGGATAACCAATTTATTAGGTGGTAAGTTTTTAAAACTATCACCAAATAAATTGTGAGGCTGGCGCTTGAAGTAAATAACCACTTCACTGACTTTTCTTGGCATGCGTTTACCCGTGCGCAGATAAAATGGCACGCCAGCCCAACGCCAGTTATCAATTTCAGCCTTGATCGCCACAAAGGTTTCGGTTCGACTTTGCGTATTGGCACCCTCTTCTTCCAGGTATCCAGGTACTTCTTCACCTTTAACAAAACCCGATGTGTACTGCCCACGTACTGTGCTTTCGTTGATGTTAAACGAATTGATTGGTCGTAGTGCTTTAAGTACTTTTAGTTTTTCGTCGCGAATACTGTCTGCGTCAAGCGTTGTCGGTGGCTCCATAGCAACCAAGCTCAATATTTGAAGAAGGTGGTTTTGCACCATATCGCGCATTTGACCTGCATCGTCAAAATATCCCCAACGCCCTTCAATGCCTACCGACTCTGCCACGGAGATTTGCACGTGGTCGATACAATTGTGATCCCAGTTAGTAGCAAAAATAGAGTTAGCAAAACGCAGTGAAACGAGGTTGAGTACCGTTTCTTTACCCAGATAGTGGTCTATGCGATAAATCTGTTTCTCGTCGAAGTATTCAGCGACTTGTTCGTTGATAACTTTTGAAGACGCCAAATCGTGACCGATGGGCTTTTCCAACACGACGCGCACACTTGAATCAATTATTTTACAACTGTGTAATCCGCGACAGATATCGCCATATATAGAAGGTGGGGTTGCTAAATAACAAACCATGGTACGACTGGGATCGACGTGGTCGTCCAATACGCAGTAACAGTCGACATCTTTCATATCAACGCATGCATAGTGTAAACGCGCCTTCATTCTTTCCCATGTAGTCTCACATAAGTCCTTTTCGCCAAACTTAACCAAGTTAGCGTGAACTTCATCAATATAGTCTTCGATAGACATTTCCTGACGGGCCACACCGACAATGGTGGTGTCAGGGTGCATCAGGTTGGCTTTTTCCAGTTGATATAATGAAGGCAATAACTTGCGTCGTGAAAGATCTCCCAGCGTACCAAAAAGTACAAAATCACAGGGTTCGTAGGAATTATCAAATACCATGTTCGTCGACCTTTTAATTGTATGTGTTCGCAGCGTGTTGCAATGGCATTTACAACACTGACGACTATTTTTACCGTATAGTTAACACCAAATGTAGTAAAATTACAACTTGAACTAACTACAGGATATGAATCTTTACGCTTTCCCTAAGTTTACCCTTAGTTACCTCAGAAAAAACAATAAAAATGTCAAAAAATTACATTTTTCTTGTCACTCTCGTCACATTGAGTACTATTAGAGACGTACCTTACAACAACGTGTGTCACGAATTGCGCTATCAGTATGAACATTTTAGAAAAAATATCACAAAACAAAGCAGCATTTAGTAAGTCAGAGAAAAAGGTGGCTGAGGTCATTCTGGCTAACCCTCAAACGGCCATCCATTCGAGTATAGCAACACTGGCTAAAATGTCTGATGTTAGCGAGCCTACCGTTAACCGATTCTGCCGCAGGCTTGATACAAAAGGCTTTCCCGATTTCAAATTGCATTTAGCACAGAGTCTTGCCAATGGCACGCCCTATGTAAATCGACACGTGGACGAAAACGATAGTCCTGACGAATATACCAACAAAATATTCGAATCTACCATGGCATCATTAGAAGTAGCGCGCCAATCAGTGGACGTTAATGTCGTTAACCGCGTGGTAGACTTGCTTACTCAAGCACAAAAAATTTCCTTCTTCGGATTAGGCGCGTCAGCATCAGTGGCTCACGATGCACTGAATAAATTCTTTAGATTTAATGTACCTGTAGTGTATTTTGAAGACATTCTGATGCAACGTATGAGCTGCATGAACTGTTCAGACGGCGATGTTGTAGTGTTGATAAGCCACACCGGGCGTACCAAAAGTTTGGTAGAAATAGCACAGATAGCCAGAATGAATGACGCCACAGTAGTGGGGATCACGTCTGCTGACAGCCCGCTTGCTCAGGAGTGTAGCTATGTGCTATCGCTGGAGGTTCCTGAAGACACCGATATGTACATGCCCATGGCGTCACGTATTGCTCAGCTTACGCTAATAGACGTACTTGCCACAGGTTTTACCTTGCGTCGAGGCAATAAATTTAGAGAAAACCTTAAACGCGTCAAAGACACCCTACGCGGTTCTCGCTTTGAAAAACGTAACGAATAATACCCTTCACCCCAGCATTGAGGCCAGCCTAATCTGAGCTGGCCTTGGCCTCGTCCTTACTTCGCGCTAGTTGAATAACCACATCGCTTATGTAATTGAGCTTCTGTGATCTTTTGCTAATTCGCTCCCGCACTTCGCCATAAGATGTCTGCGCTTTCAGCTAAATTTTTTATCCATTTTCAGCGTATCGAGTGAATTCGATCAGTTTACTTGCAACTGGTCGAGCCAGTTGTGAGTTTTTGTTTCTTTAATTCACATTTTTGTCAAATTCGACTACTATTCTGTAATAAAATTACGTAAAGCGATTACAGGTTGCAGATTCATCTGCGTTACCCTTCTCTCTTTGTCTTTGCTAACTACATAAACAGCGACGGAATCTCATGACTAGAAGAACAAAAATTCTTGCCACACTAGGTCCTTCAACCGATTCATTGGAAAAAATTCAAGCTCTCATTGCAGCGGGCGCCAATACAGTGCGAATGAATTTTTCTCACGGTCAAGCCGAAGACCATATCGAACGTGCTAAGCGCGTTCGTCAGGCAGCAAAAAACCTAGGTAAATACGTCGCGATATTAGGCGATCTTCAAGGCCCTAAAATTCGTGTCGCTCGCTTCGCCGAAGGCGCAGTAAAACTCAACGTAGGTGCAACCTTCATTCTGGATGCAGAACTAGGTCGTGACGAAGGCAATGTAGAGCAAGTGGGTATTGACTATAAGGCCCTTCCTGACGACGTATCTGCTGGCGACATTTTGTTGCTTGACGACGGCCGCATTCAGTTAAAAGTAACGGGTGTAGAAGGGCGTAAAGTCATTACAGAAGTAACCGTCGGCGGCAAGTTGTCTAATAACAAAGGCATTAATCGTCAAGGCGGTGGTTTATCCGCTGATGCATTAACGGATAAAGACAAAGAAGACATCAAAACCGCAGCGAAAATCGGTGTCGATTACCTAGCCGTGTCTTTTCCTCGCAGTGGTGCCGATCTTAAGTACGCCCGAGAATTGGCAGAGGCAGCTGGCTGTTATGCTAAAATATGTGCCAAGGTTGAGCGCGCTGAGACGGTCGCTTCAGACGAAGCCATGACTGATATCATCAGCGCGTCAGACGCCGTAATGGTAGCCCGAGGCGATTTGGGTGTTGAAATCGGTGACGCAGAATTGGTAGGTGTTCAGAAAAAGCTTATCGCCCGCTCACGCCAGTTAAACAAGGTCGTAATCACTGCTACGCAAATGATGGAATCGATGATTGATAGCCCGATGCCAACCCGCGCAGAGGTCATGGATGTTGCTAACGCGGTACTAGACGGTACCGATGCGGTCATGCTTTCAGCTGAAACCGCAGCGGGTAATTACCCTATTGAAACCGTGGCTGCCATGGCACGAGTGTGTGAAGGCGCAGAAACCCATCCAAGCGTAAAAATTTCAAAGCATCGCATGGATGAACAATTCTCTTCTACCAGTGAATCAATTGCCCTGTCAGCGGTGTATGCAGCCAATCACTTACCTAGTGTTAAAGCAATAGTAGGCTTAACGGAAAGCGGTAGCACTCCCACGCTGATGTCTCGCATCACCACCTCTTTACCCATTATCGCAATGTCTCGCCACGAATCGACACTTAACACCATGGCGCTTTGTCGCGGGGTAAAGCCCGTCTATTTCGACTCGTCGAAGAGCGAACCTGGCCGTTTAAAATATGACGTGATTGCTTCGCTTAAGGAAAAGGGCTTAGTAAAAAGCGGTGACAGTATCATTTTGACTTACGGTGATGAAATGGAAAAAGTAGGTGCCACCAATACCCTTAAAATAGTTGAAGTGGAATAAATTCACCGTGCGGTACATACAGCTTGTTGACCTTTAACCATTCGCCCGGACCAAAACGTACACCGGCCAATGAAATAACATGCTGCAATGTGCTACAGGGTTAAATAGAAAAGCGAAGTCATGGTCATGCTTCGCTTTTTTTGTCAGTGTTGTCTGCTGATATCGTTACTGTCAGGTATTAAATGGCGCTGATGGTATAGGCTTCAGCTTCCCGACTGACTTCAATAGCATATTGGTTTAAATGATGAGACATCACGCTCTTGGCCCTTTCTACCAATTTATCGCGTTTAAACGCCCATCCCCGTAAATCAGCTTGTTTCGCCTCTGCGATAAAGTACTCCAACCGCGCCTTGCGCAGTAAGTGAGATTTTCTGGAAAGATCAAAACGCACCAGTGAATAGCGACGCTCAATTTCGAGAATAGTTGGGTCGTGGGGGCGGCTTTTATCATCCGCTGACGCCTGACTGACAAACGTGCTGCCGTTGCTGGCAACGCCAATAATTACTATTACTAAAGAAACGGCTAATCCAGAATAAATCCAACGTAAAACGTTCATGCTTAACTCCTTGCTTCCCTTTTACCCGAAGTGGTAAATCCAGGTCTCATACACAAAGAGTTGCAGCTTTCAGACCAACTAATATATAACTAGATATCAATAAGTTACGAACATTAAACGTATAAAACATTTGCTCAATGGAAATTTCTACAAACTAATGAGAAAAAACGCCTCAACATAGCTAACACTCTGCTAAACTGGCATTGCCTTAAAATGTGTCAAGCACAAAAAAGGGGACCCAAGGGCCCCCTTCAATGGTCAGTATTAACACCAAACAATTAGTTCATTACTGTCTCGGTAACAACTCGCAAGTTGTTTTTCACGTCTTTTACATCAGACGCATTTTTCGCGATTTCAATTGCCAAATCCCGTTCTGCATCTGAATCAACTTCACCGGTGAGTGTTACATTACCGTTTTCTACGTCCACATCGATATCAAAACCTGAGATGTCAGAGTCAAGTAGAAGACGTGTCTTGATAACAGTCGCTATCTTTGCGTCTGTCAGTTCGCTGGTACCTTCTTCATAGCCCTCTTTCATATCTTCAGATAAATCAGAGTCAAAATCAGCATCAGCGACAATTGTCAGCTTGTTATCGACAGAAACTACGCCATCAATATTGGCAACCAATTCCTCAGCAAGTTTTTTGTCTACTGAGTTTTCAACTTTACCCGTAAGGATCACGTTGCCGTTTTTAACGTCAGTATTAATGTCGAAAGAATTAAGGTTGCCGTTGAACAATAAGGTGGCTTCAGCTTTGCCATCGATCCATGCGTCTTTAGCACCTTTTTCCCATTTATTGTCAGTATCCACATCGCCTGCATACGCAGCCGTAGTTAAAGTTGTAGCAACAATCATAGAAAGTAAAGTACGTTTCATAACATTTCTCCTTTGTCGAAACTCACATGAGAATATGCCAAAACCACGCCAAGACAGTAAGCCATTGATTATATGAAAAATAATTAAAGCTGAAGGACTAATGCATGGGCATCACTTTGCAAAACTTGCGTAGACCAGAGAATTTTTTTCCTAGCGAAATAGCGCGTCATAATGTGCGACCTCGTATTAGCCTGACTAATCCTAACTCCTTTCTCTGGCGTATTTCACTTTACTATGAACTGCCCACTGTACTTTACGCGAATGAATTGCAATCGCGCTGTACATGGTAATGCGAATGACTAAAGCTTAAGGAAAGCCACCGCCATGGACATCGCCCTCACTAGCGCCTCGCTAGTTTTTATTTTGGTCAGTTTCATTCCTCTCTACCCTTCATCTCACTGGCTAGTAAGGGTGTGGGAATTCCCTCGCCTACAACTTGCAGTAATAATTGCCTTATTATTAGGTTTTCAGTGTTGGTGGCATGCAAGCGGCGATATGCCGACTATCTCTGACGGGATAATTATCACGGGGTTGTTTATCAGCCTTATCTATCAGCTTATTTGGATTTTACCTTATACACCGCTTTATAAAACCGAAGTGGAACGCCTCAGCCCAGAAGGGGTGAAGGATACTATCAGCGTGCTATCGAGTAATGTGTACATGCCAAATAATGATTTTGCTAAATTGATTAGACATGTGCGCCACAAAAGACCAGATTTTCTTGTGACACTGGAGTCGAACGAGAAATGGCAAAGCGGTATTAGTGAAATAGAAAATGACTACCCCTACACTAAGTTTTGCCCTCTGGAAAACCTGTATGGCATGCACCTCTACAGTAAGTACCCTTTTGAAGACGTGACACTGCGGTTTCTCATTGAACAGGATGTACCTTCGATACGCGTGAAGGTGAAGGTAAACGGCCAACAGGTAACGCTACATTTCTTACACCCAAAGCCCCCGAGTCCTACGGAAAACACCTATGCCAAGCCACGAGATGTCGAACTGACATTAATCGGTAGAGAAATAGCCAGCACGCCAGGGCCGGTTATTGTTGCCGGTGATCTTAACGATGTAGCTTGGTCGCCGACCACTCGCAAGTTTAAAAAAATCAGTGGATTATTGGATCCCAGAGAAGGGAGAGGATTTTTTAATACCTTTCACGCGCAATATCCATTAGTAAAATGGCCCCTTGACCACGTGTTTCATTCAGACCACTTTGTACTAATTAACATAGAGAAACTCACCAGCATAGGGTCGGATCACTTTCCTCTTTATACCGAGCTTGGCCTAAAACAGTAAGTGGCTATGCGTGTGATGAAGTTCGCGCTGTGTGCTGATTAACACACCACATGACACTGTTACAGGCGTGTTCCTGTCGCTTAAAATGTGCAAGCCCTACTAGCTTACCTACTCTTGGCCACACTGCTTGATTAAGCAACGCCTGGTCATCACTGGATAGCTTGTCAGCATCCAGTTCAATTTCGATGGCTTTTTTGTTGGGTTTAATAAGTACCGGAGATGCCCCCGTAACCAATGTGCTTTTAACACAAATAAACTCGCGCTTAACCGGGTCGCGCACCACGCCGATGACATCTTCATCACAAATGATCGCAGGCCATCCTTCAGATATTCGGCTTTGGCCAAACATCACCAAAGTAAAAGCCACGAGTACAAATAAGGTTAAGCCAATAAATTGCGCGCTCAGATCAGGCGCGACACTTACTATCACTCCTACTAGTGCAGCAAAAAAGATCCACCCTCCGAATACTCTTCTCATAGCGTTAGGCGAAATGCCTGAAATAACGTCCACTTGCTTGAGCGATTGTTTATCATAATGTCGAATTTCGACAGACGGTTTTACTTCCACGGTGTATCCATCCATTAAGAAAAAGAGGCAAAGCTAATAAAACGCCACCAGCGAATTTAATAACGTCATGTGTACAGATGCAATAGATTTAAATAAAACCCTATACTTAAACCGCACCAAGGGCCAACAAACAAACATTAAACTGTTGATTTTTAATGCATATTATGATTAATAATGCATTGCGAAATAAGTCACACATATATAGTGCGACCTCCCCCCTTCTTTATAACAAAGTAACGACTATTTCAATTTCTGTTTCACGTGAAGTGACTCAAACTATCTCCCATAATCTATTGCAAACTTTTCCAACTCTCTCCATTTTTTACATCTACCCCATGATTAAAGACACAAAAATAAAATACCAAAGCCATTAATATCAACAAGTTATAACACAGGAACAGTCTTTGCTATACGAAAGTATAACGTGCAAAGGGCATGTGTAATTTAACCAAAAGTAAGGGAGGTAGAGTATGCGTTCACCAATTAGTGCGGTCACTATTGTAAAAAACAGAACTGAAAAGCTTTGCAACCTTATTGCTCAACTTGAGAAGTGCGCTCCTGTGCCAGACGAACTTGTCATTGTATGGATGGCTCCCCCATCAGATCTTTCATTGATGAAGAGTGACAAATTCGACATTGTGCACAAATTCACTACGCAACAGGCTCTTCCCATTGCAAAAGCACGTAACAAAGGCATGTTAGCGGCAAAACACCAAAATCTAGTTTATTTAAATGTGGATGCCGTTATTTCCCCCTCTCTTTTCAGAGATGGCCTTTTGGCACTAAAAGATAAGACCGTGGTATTCACCTCAGTGGTATTTCTTCCTCATGAGCGTTGTAACAAGTCTTATTCCCAGATTGCTAAAGACGAGCGTCAAGTTGGCTTTTTGTCGAGTAATGACGACACATTGCCCAATGATGATAACAATGAAATCCCATCAAGAGACAAGGAGTCTACTCATGGAAAGCTTAGTGACGATAGCATTTGTTCTACAGTGTTTTTTATTCGTAAGACAGACTTTCAGAAAACCGGTGGCTTCGATGAAGGCTACACAGGCTTCGGATTAAACGACGAGGACTTTTTCACCAATTGTCGAGCCCTTGGCTTTACACTCGAGCAATTGCCCACTCGCACGTTTGCTCCACATCGACCGAATTACCAATGTCCAGTGCATCACCTTTTAGATTTCGTCAACAATGCACAGCGGTTCTACTCTAAATGGGGTTACTACCCCTGTGTGAATGTCCTTTTTGCCTACGCCAATGAAGGCTATATCAATGCCGACTTCGAAGATGTGGGAATAAAAGTCAAACTGCTCCCTGATGAAGATGAAAATGTCGTTACTGAACCCGCTAACGATGTGACCTTCACTTCATTTCAAGCCGAACACAACCCGAAAGATATACTCAGTTCGACGGCTTAACAGATAGTAAAGGGGGAATGGAATGCCTTTAATAAAGCCAGATTTAACGAGTACACTGTTTGATTTTATCAGTGAGGAGAACTTTCCCTGTGTAGGCGCGAAAACCGCTTACAACAAAAATCAAATTGCTGTACATCAATTCGATGATTTTACCTGTCAGAGCCATGAGACCGATATGCTAGCGGCCATTCACACCTTTGTGGACACTTTTGATATTAAACGGGACATGTATTCTTCGCTCGTGTTTACCTTTGAGCAACCTGACGGTATTAGTGAAAATGAGTTTGATCAGGCGTTGTGGGACAAACTCCAACGTCTGCATGAAGTGGATGCGTGCACAAAACACTGGGATGCTAATGTTTCCAATGATCCTCACAATACAGAATTCAGTCTCAGTCTGGGCGGCAAAGGCTTTTTTGTGGTGGGTCTACATCCCAACGCCAGTCGAAAAAGTCGCCGGTTTGCCCACCCTTCCATTGTGTTTAATCTGCATGAACAATTTGAATTTCTAAGAAAACAGCAACGTTTTGAAGCGCTACGGGAGCATATTAGAAAGCGAGACACGCAGTTTTGTGGCAGCAAAAACGACATGCTAAAAAACCACGGTGATAGTTCGGAAGTCTATCAGTATAGTGGAAAACGACACGCTCCAGATTGGGAATGCCCATTTAAATGCGTCAATCACTAGAACAGCACAGGTACACACATGAGACAAACGATACAGCCTAGAAGTGGCACCGCCTTCACCCTAAAAAAAGGGGAGTATTTGAAGGTTATTGACCCTGAAGGAGAACAAGTCGCAGACCTATACGCGTTTAACGAGCACAACAAAGAGGAATTTATTTCTTCTGGCAGAAGTCTGGACTATAACGAAAGCCTCAAATTTAAAACGGGCAGCAAGCTATATTCAAACCAAAGTAACGTCATGTTTGAAATTGTCGAAGACACGGTAGAAGATCACGATTTCCTACTGACACCTTGCAGTGTAGATACATTCAAACATTTTTACCCTAACGAGGAACCGGTACCCGGTTGTCACGGAAACCTAGTTGCAGCGTTTGCTGAGTTTGATATTCCTGAGCACCATATCGCCACGACCTTCAACACGTTTATGAACGTGGATGTGGACAGCAACGGCAAAATTGCTGTGCTGCCCCCTAAAAGTAAAGCGGGAGACTATACCGTCTTTAAAGCAAAGATGGACATGATAGTAGGGTTAACCGCATGCTCTGCTGGTGAATCAAATAATTTTAGATACAAGCCTATTCAATTTGAAATATTGCCTGCTCACAGTGTTTAACGCTATTTAATATCGCGGTGAGGGTTTTACCTATGCCATCACGTTACGTAACTCAGCAATTCGTGCCCTGTCCCGATGACGTGGGCACGTTAATTGACCAGTCTCGCTGATTTATTGACGAACAGTGATAGGATAATTAAACGTCTTGAGTTTATTCACCAAATAGCGTTCAAACGCCTCTGCCGTCTGCACTTCCTCATCGCGCTGAGGCCATACAGCAAGGATCTTATAATCAAGGGACGTAGCGGGCTTAAACGCCACCAGATGGTCATGCTCACCCTGGGTAACATCGCTTACTTGGTCAAGACGATAAAATACCGCTAAACCCAACACATCACCGTCAGCCAAAATACTTTGGGCCCCCCATGTCGCAACAACGCCCCACTGCCCTTCAGTTGCGTTAATCACGTCCATACCATTGTGAGCAACCAAGCCAGTCACAATGTTGTCTTTTGCTTCAGAAAGGTCAACGTGAATGTGGGTCGTGGGATCAAACGCATCTATTCGATAGTGTGTGGTTACATCCACTGCGTCGGCATGGCTTTCGTCAGTAGCCCAACCTTGGTATTTCACTTCAAATTCGGCACGCAGTAGCGTATTTGAAAGGAGGTTATACTGGGTATTGTCAACGTATTGAAAATGAAGCACACCGGCTTCAGTTTGGCGGCCTAATGCCCCTACTCCCAGTGATTTTCCTACTTTAAGTGCATCGCCACCCCACTCGGACAGTACATGGTAACTGTCATAGCCGTCCTGGCCCACTTGAGGCAACGCAACGGCATCGTTAGTCTTCACAAACACGTCGATGGCATTTCGCCAGTCCAGATACAAGCGATATCCCATTTTGTCAGACTCCCATCCTGGCCCCTCGTAGCGCAGGTAATAGGAATGGTCAGTAAGCTGCGCTGGCGATGTGAAAGTCGGTACTTCCTCAAAAGTAAACCCTTCGGCCTGATACGCTTTCCCTTCCCATTGACCGCCTGTTCGCACAGACAGCTCAGCGTGGGCACGATCTTGCTCACTTAGTACAGACAACGTATCAGCTGGAACGAGAGTGAGCTGCTGGGTGCTTCCCGGCGTCACCGACACCGCAGCTAATAACACATCCTGTGAAGATCCATTTTTAACCCATTCCGATGTCGCATTTTTTAATTTCCAACCGGTAAACGCATCAGGAACTTTAATCTCAACAACCTGCTCACCTTTGCCACCATTTTTGGGATTATCTATTTGCACTGTTGCGCTCTGTTCAGATGGCCCTTGGCTACAACTGACGAGCAAAGGCACTAAAACTAAACTTAACCTTTTAAATTTAAACACTTTTTCGCTCTCCCCTTGGCATTTTACCGATTAACTAATTAACGATATTTTTAAACAATATATTGACAAATGCCACCGGTGGCAATTATTTTAAATTTTGTTAACGTTTTTTTTCAATTTAGTATGTCGAACTATCCGACATTCATCTCATGTAAAGGTAAACCCAATGGTTAACTTCAGCCTCGACGGTAAAACAGCATTAGTCACCGGCGCTAGTCGCGGAATTGGACAGGCTCTGGCCATCGCACTTGCCTCAAGTGGCGCATTTGTTATTTGTGCCAGCTCACGCCCAGGTGGGTGTGAAGGAACACTGGCTAAAATCCGCGAACACGGGGGCGAAGGCACTGCATTGGACGCCGATCTCGGCAACCCTGAGGCCGTGACCTCGCTAGCCAATCAAGCCCTCAAAATAAAAGGGCGTATCGATATTCTTTTGAATAACGGAGGCACCATATTTCGAGCTCCAGCAACAGACTTTCCTTTTAACGAGTGGAAAAATGTGCTGTCGGTCAATGTGGATTCAGCCTTCCTGTTAAGCCAAATAATCGGTAAGCAAATGATTGAACAAGGCGCAGGAAAAATTATCAACATTGCGTCCATGCTAAGTTATTCAGGCGGCATTACCGTCCCTGCCTACACAGCCAGCAAGCACGCCATTGCGGGGTTAACCAAAGCCCTTGCTAACGAATGGGGGCAATACAACGTACAAGTCAATGCCATTGCTCCGGGTTACATCAAAACTGACAATACTCAGGCCCTCCAAGACGACGAAAAGCGCAGTAAAGAAATCTGTGCGCGTATTCCTGCCAATCGCTGGGGAGAGAGTGATGACCTAGCTGGCGCGGCCGTGTTCCTGGCGAGTAGCGCAAGCAATTACGTTAACGGGCATATACTGGCTGTTGATGGTGGTTTTTTGGCCCGCTAAAGCTAGGTAAAGGAGATTTCGAAATGAACAATAAAATTGATACGCGCTATGCCATCGGCCGCAAAGAGGCCAACGCTTACAATACGCAAGAACTGCGGGATGCATTTTTAGTCGACACCCTTATGGCACCGGGTGAAGTCGTATGGATATACACCCATTACGAGCGTTTTATGTTAGGAAGTGCTGTCCCCACATCTGCACCACTCACCTTACAAACCATTGAAGACCAGCTAAAAATGCCCTATTTCACCGCCCGTCGTGAGGTAGGCGCTATTAACATTGGTGGTCCGGGTACAATTACAGTATCTGGTACCAAATACCACCTAGACAATGAAGAGGCACTTTATATTGGCAAGGGAAATGAAGAGGTTATTTTTGCTTCTGATGATGGGTCAAACCCCGCCAAGTTCTACCTTAACTCTGCGCCAGCGCACCACGCATACCCGTGTAAAAAGGTCGGTAGCGCTGAAGCCAATGTGCTTCACATGGGAAGTCAGGAAACGTCTAACCAGAGAGACATCAAACAACTGTTGATCAACACTGTGGTAGAAACCTGCCAATTACAAATGGGGCTAACCCGCCTTTATACCGGTTCCGTCTGGAACACCATGCCTGCCCACCAACACGATCGCCGCAACGAAGTGTACTTTTACTTTGATATGGACTCAGAAAGCCGTGTTTGTCACTTTATGGGGGAACCCCACGAAACACGTCATATTTTTGTGGCCAATGAAGAAGCAGTGGTGTCGCCTCCATGGTCAATTCACTGTGGAGTGGGTACGGGTAGTTATGCGTTTATCTGGGGGATGGCGGGTGAAAACCTCGATTACGATGACATGGACAAATTTCCCCCTTCTCAACTGCGCTAAGCAAAACTAAAAACAGGTGTATTAGTTATGATGCGGCTTTTAAAGCTAGTGATGAGTACCTCAGCGCTTCTGCTATTGTCGGCGTGTTCTCAAAACGAGACAAAGTCAGAAGTTACCGTGTTGCGGTTGGGCCACTCTTTAGACACCCAACATTCCGTTCACAAGGCTATGGAATATCTGGGTGAACGATTAGATTATTATTCTGAAGGCACAATGCGTGTTGTTATCTATCCTAGCAGCCAATTGGGTACTGAACGTGAAATGGTCGAGTTGTTACAAATTGGCTCGTTAGCCATGACTAAGGTGTCGGCAAGTCCTTTGGAAGGCTTCGCGCCAGACATGAAGATTTTTAGTATTCCTTATATCTTCAGAGACAATGAACACTTTTGGCGGGTGCTTAACAGTGACTTGGGTAAGAACCTGTTATCAGGCGTAGAAAACTACCGCTTGAAAGGATTGGGCTATTACGATGCAGGCAGCCGAAGTTTCTATACCAACGATAGACCCATTGAGCGCCCTTCCGATCTCAATGGCCTTAAGATACGAGTACTGAACAGCCCAACGGCAGTGGCGACAGTCAGAGCGTTGGGAGGTGCCGCCACACCGGTTTCTTGGGGTGAGCTATACACGGCCCTTCAACAGGGAGTCGTAGACGGTGCTGAGAACAACCCGCCCAGCTATTACCTTTCTAGGCATTATGAAATAGCCCGCTACTACAGCCTAGATGAACACACCAGCGTTCCTGATGTTATGTTAGCGTCATTGCCGGTTTGGGAAAGCCTCACTGAGCAACAACAAGTCTGGGTAACTCAGGCCATGGAAGACTCAGTTCAGTACCAACGGGAACTTTGGAAAACCTCTACTGAAGAATCATTGGCCAAGGTCAAAGCAGAGGGGGTATCCGTTATTTATCCAGACAAAGCATTGTTTTTAGATGCTGTAAAACCCTTCCATCAAAGTTTTGAAAACACGCCCATTGGCGAGTTGATCACGCAAATAGAAGCGATGTAAAAATGTCGATAATACGAACCATTGATAAGGCGCTAGCCACAGCGTTAATCATTGCGATGATTAGCATTCTACTGACCATCATATGGCAAATAGTGTCACGTTATGTACTTAAAGACCCTGCCTCTATCACAGAGGAACTCTCCCGATTCATACTCATCTGGATTGGCATCTTAGGCGCAGCATATGCCTATCGCCAGCACGCCCATTTGGGATTTAATTTAATTGTAGAACGTCAATCAAGAGCAGTGAGACGCGTGCTTCTGACCGTTGTTGAAGTTGTAGTAATTGTATTTTGTGTTCTGGTCATGGTTTATGGCGGCTCAGAGCTTGTGTTGCTTACTTTGGAACTGGATCAAATTTCTGCAGCACTGGGCCTAAAAATGGGCTTTATTTATAGCGTGTTACCGTTATCTGGTGCACTAATCATTGCCTATGCGTTGGTGAATATTGCATCGCTTTGGCGCGGCAACAGTGAGGAGTCAGCGTAATGGAATTAACCGCGATTGTACTTGTAGGTGTATTTTTTGTTCTGCTTATATTAAACGTTCCTATTTCCATAAGCATTGGCGTATCAACCTTGTTAGCCATGGTAATGAGCATGGACTTAACCCCAGCCACTATCACCATTGCCCAGCGCATGGCGGGCGGACTAAATAGTTTTGCCCTCCTCGCCATTCCCTTTTTTGTGCTATCAGGCCTCATTATGGGACGAGGTGGCATTGCCAAACGACTGATAGAATGCGCGATGGCTTTGATTGGTGCGCTTCCCGGCGGACTTGCGCTGGTTAACGTGGTGTCATGTATGCTATTTGGCGCGATATCTGGCTCGGCAGTTGCCGCCACTTCGGCCATAGGTAGCTTCATGTTACCCGAGATGAAAAAAGCCGGCTACGATCCTAATTTCAGTGCAGCTGTCACCGCAGCAGCGTCAACCACGGGTATGCTCATTCCCCCAAGTAATATTCTTATCGTTTATGCCATTGCGAGCGGCGGAGTGTCTATTGCCGCTTTATTTATGGCAGGTTATATCCCAGGCATAATGGTAGGTTTAGCGCTAATGCTGGTTTGTTTTATCTATGCCAAAATGAAAGGCTATCCACTTTCAGCGCGTTTACCCGTTCGCGTTGTATTTGAAAAGACAATTGCGGCTTTACCCTCGCTCTTCCTGATTTTTCTGGTCATTGGCGGTATCGTAGGCGGCATTTTTACTGCCACAGAAGCAGGGGCTATCGCGGTGGTATATGCGCTACTGCTGGCTGTCGTACTTTACAAAGAAGTGAATGTAAAAGAACTGCCCGACATTTTGCTAAAATCAGCAGAAACTACTGCCATCGTCATGCTTCTGATTGCGGCATCTACCGCGATGTCGTGGTTATTATCTTTCGAAAATATACCGCAGACGTTGAGTAATGCTTTACTGGCAATTAGCGATAACCCGCTGCTGATCCTGTTGCTTATTAATCTACTGCTTATTTTAGTGGGCGCATTTTTAGACATGACGCCGGCAGTACTGATATTTACACCAATATTTCTGCCTGTCGCCCTTGAGCTGGGCATGAGTGAGCTGCAGTTTGGTATTATGTTGGTGCTGAACCTGTCGATTGGCCTTTGCTCTCCACCTGTAGGTGCGGTGCTCTTTATTACCTGTGCCATCGCCAAAACGAAGCTTGAGCATATAATTAAACCATTACTTCCGCTGTATGCGGCCATGTTTGTAGTATTAATGCTAGTGACCTATGTCGCCTGGTTTAGCGAAGCATTACCTGCAGCATTGGGGTTTTAACAGATATAAAGTGAACTATATTAGAGATAGGGTGTGAATCGCCAACACCGAGGCCCCCTATCTCCTTTAAATGACATTTGGATTAGAGCCAGCTAAATAATATGTTAGTATCAAAATAACGACAAAATAGCGCAGAAAAACAGACTATTATGAATAAGCGCCCCACTATCAACGATGTTGCCGCTCTTGCGGGTGTATCAAAGCGAACCGTTTCTCGGGTGATAAACGGTGCCACCAATGTTGGTAAAGCCACTCGTGAGCGTATTGAAGCTGTAATCAAAGAAACAGGCTTCGCACCAGATAAACAGGCCCGAGGGCTCAGCACCAGTCGTACCTATTTAATCGGTCTAATATATGATAACCCAGACGCCTTATATATCGATCAGGTTCAGCGGGGTGTCTTAAGTATCTGTTCACAAAAAGGTTATGAACTAGTCGTCCATCCGTGCAGTTATAATTCCGACGAGTTCGTCGAAGACTGTATCAATTTTGTTCGCCGTTCCAATATCGATGGTGTCATCATTTTGCCACCGGTATCTGAAGCAAAAGCGCTGGCAGACGCCCTACAGCAGAAACACATTAACTATGTGCGTATGGCCTCTCTCGATTTAGACGATCACGACAATATTGTTGTCAGTGATGACAGAGCCGCACTAAGTGATTTGGCGCGTTATATGGTTTCGCTAGGTCACAAAGACATCGGCATCATTTCAGGCCCACAGCAATACTATTCGTCTCAGGAACGTCTTGAGGGTTTTGTAGAAACCCTTAACGATCTCGGTGTTGACGTGCCTGCCTCTAGAATCATTGAAGGTAAGAATTCCTTCGAAAGTGGCATTGAATGCGCACGCCAATTATTGATTCAATCTCCAAGGGTAAAGGCGATTTTCGCCAACAATGATGAAATGGCGGCGGGCGTGCTGAAAGTAGCTCATGAAATGGGGATCACTGTACCCGACGATTTGTCTGTAGCGGGGTTCGATGACAACCTTCTCGCCGCCCGTGTTATACCCGCATTGACCACCGTTCAACGCCCCGTAACCAATATGGCAGCTATCGCCGCACGTAAAATTATTGCACACATTGAAGGCAGTAAAGTAAACGAAACTGAGGCTTATTTGGTTAAACCTCACTTGATCATCAGAGATTCAATTAAAAAAGTATAGTTTTTTTGTAATCAAGTGTTGCTTACAAGCACTTTTCGACCTATTATGCCACCGGTGGCATAAATAATGTCATTATTTAATATTTTGTAAACATGACGTAAACGTCATACATGAACTGGCAAAAAGCAGGATTTGCAATGGACGTTAAAACTCAATTGGTAAAGGTGCATAACAATGACAACGTAGCAGTTGCTACCTGCCCTCTTGAAGCAAATACGTTTTCGTCCACCTTTCAGATTACTGTGAACCAAGTTGTCCCTGCCGGACACAAAGTTGCATTAGCTGACATTGCTGTTGGTGAGGCTGTGATCAAGTATGGTTTTCACATTGGCGAAGCAACTGCACCAATCAAAGCCGGTGATCATGTTCACAGTCACAACGTAAGAACCAAACTCAAAGGTGGTGAGCAGTACCACTACTCCCCCATCGCCTCAACCGCAAAAGTGAATACCACGCCTTTAGAATTTATGGGCTATCGCCGGGAGAATGGCAAGGTTGGCATTAGAAACGAGGTTTGGATAATAAACACCGTTGGTTGCGTCAACCGCACCGCAGAAAGAATTGCCAATGAGTGCAGTAGACGTTTTGCTTCGGAATGTGATGGATTCCGCGCCTTTACCCACCCTTTTGGTTGTTCACAACTGGGTGATGATTTAGACGACACACGAACCATTTTGGCGTCACTGGCCTCACACCCAAACGCGGGTGCTGTACTTATCGTTGGATTGGGTTGTGAGAATAACCAGCTTAAAAGTTTACTCCCTCACGTGGATAAACCCGAAGCACGCATCCGTTACTACAATGCTCAGGAAGTCACTGACGAGTTAGAAGAAGGTATAAACGCTGTCTACGACCTACTGAAAGTTATGCAGCAAGATAAACGCCAGCCAATTAATGCCAGCGAATTAACCCTTGGAATGAAGTGCGGCGGTAGTGATGCTTTTAGTGGAATTACCGCCAACCCCACGGTTGGGCGCGTTACCGACCTGATGTGTAATCTTGGTGGTTCAGTTATTCTGACAGAAACGCCAGAAATGTTTGGCGCTGAACAGCTTTTAATGAATCGCGCCAAAAATCGTACAGTATTTGAAGATCTTAAATCCCTAATAAACGAATTTAAAGATTACTTTATTGCGCACAATCAGCCTATTTATGAAAACCCATCACCGGGTAATAAGGCAGGAGGCCTGACTACGCTGGAGGAAAAATCCCTAGGTGCGGTTCAAAAAGGCGGTACGTCAATCGTACAATCTATTTTGCAATACGGTGAGCCCAAGCAAGACAAAGGCTTGAGCTTGCTACAGGCTCCCGGCAATGACGCGGTCAGTTCCACTGCCCTTGCGGCATCCGGTGCCCATATCGTTTTATTCACCACAGGCCGTGGTACTCCCCTCGGCTTCCCTGTACCCACAATAAAGATATCGTCAAATTCAGATATCGCTAATAAGAAGCCACATTGGATAGATTTCAACGCCGGACAGGTTTTGGAAGGCATGTCTATCGATAAGTGTGCCGAAGCGCTACTTCATCATTGTTTGGCAGTAGCATCTGGTCAACAAACCTGCAACGAGAAAAATGGCAGTCACGAAATTGCTATTTGGAAACGTGGCGTCACCCTCTAAAAGAGAGCCTTATGGAATCGATATTACTACACGAAGATAGACTTTTTCCTGCGGATACAGCAACGCGTAATGTTGCTCGTGCGCTATACAAGGAAATTCGCGATCTCCCTATAATAAGTCCGCATGGCCATACTGACCCCCGCTGGTTTGCTGAAAATAATAATTTCACCAATGCTACCGAGTTATTTATCACTCCTGACCACTACGTGTTCAGAATGCTCTACAGCCAGGGTATCAAGTTAACTGACATCGGCGTTCCTCGCTGGGACGGTGGTGAAACTGAACAGAACCCTCGTAAAATATGGCAATTGCTTGCTGACAACTATCATTTGTTTGCCGCAACACCATCGCGCCTATGGCTCGATACGGTATTTCATGATGTATTCGGACTTACTGACATGCTTTGCACTGACAATGCGACACAGTATTACGATCATATTACCGCACAACTACAAGGTGAAGGGTTTAAACCCAGAGCGTTGATGGACAGGTTTAATATTGAAGTGATTGCCACTACAGAAGGGGCACTTAATAACCTGGAACATCACGCGGCTATCAAAGACACGCCTTGGAGTAAGCGAGTTATCACCACATTCCGTCCAGATGATGTGGTGGATGCCTCTCGTGAAGACATAGTACAAAATATCGCAAAATTGGGTGAACTTACCGGTGAAGATACCTCAAACTGGAAAGGTTACTTAAATGCAATTCGTGTAAGACGCGCCGTATTTCGCGAACACGGTGCCACAGCCACCGATCACGGTCACCCTACCGCCAATACTGCTGATTTAAGCAAAACAGAGTGTATTGCGCTTTTTGATAAAGTAATAAGTGGCAAGAGCACTGAGGAAGAGCAGGAACTATTCCGCGCGCAGATGTTGACGGAGCTTGCTGGTATGAGTGTGGAAGATGGCATGGTCATGCAGATCCACCCAGGCTCATTTAGAAATCACAACAAACAACTGTTTACCCAATTTGGTCGCGACAAAGGCCATGATATTCCAATGCAAACTGACTTCGTGCGTGCCCTTCGCCCACTTTTAGGTAAGTATGGCAATGAGCCTAACTTAGATATCATTTTGTTTACGTTAGATGAAACCACATACAGTCGCGAACTCGCACCTTTGGCAGGTCATTATCCATGTTTGAAATTGGGTCCAGCATGGTGGTTCCACGACAGCCCTGAAGGTATGCTGCGCTTTAGACATCAGGTAACTGAGACCGCTGGCTTCTTTAATACTGTAGGCTTTAATGACGACACCCGTGCCTTTTTGTCTATTCCAGCACGTCATGATGTGGCACGTCGAATCGATTGTCGTTTCCTTGCACAACTTGTCGTAGAGCACCGTATTAGTGAAACGGAAGCTGCCAGCATTGCTCGCAAACTGACTTATGACTTCGCTAAGCAAGCGTATAAGTTGGGCTAAAAATGAACAAGCAATTATCAATCTCGACACTGCCATTACTTGGCAGTGGCGTCCACACGCCCCAATATGACTTAGCCACTACTGAGTGTGGTATTGTGCATATCGGGCCGGGCGCCTTCCATCGCGCCCACCAGGCTTATTATACTGAAAAAGCGCTGGCCTATGGCGGTGACTGGCGTATTCACGGTGTGTCTATGCGCAGTGGAACGCTTAAAAAGGCACTTGCCAACCAAGACAATTTATATGCGTTATGCGTGGTAGACAACGAACCTGAGACCCATGTCATTGGCGCCATCAAAACCCTTTCTACCCTCGCAGAAGACCGCGACGAGGTCATTGCTGCACTGGCCAGTAAAAAGACCAAAATAGTAACGCTTACCGTTACAGAGAAAGGCTATTGCCTTAATGCACAAGGTCATCTGGACACCGAGCACGCTGACATTAAGGCTGACTTGGTAGATCCAGATACCCCCATCAGCGCAGTGGGTCTTTTGGTAAAGGCACTTAAACTGCGCAAGCAAGCTGGGTATGCTGATATAACTATCATCAGTTGCGACAATGTATCTGACAACGGTAAAAAACTGCAAAAAGCCGTTACCGAGTTTGCAACTAAAACCGATGAAACATTGGGCCAGTGGATAGCTGAAAACATCGCGTTTCCCTGTACTATGGTAGACAGCATCACACCGGCAACAGATGACAGTTTTAAAGCTCAGGTTTCCACCACGCTGGGGTTAGATGATAATTGGCCAATACAGCGAGAGGCCTTTACGCAGTGGGTTATCGAAGATACGTTTTCTGGCCCTCGCCCTCAATGGGACAAAGTCGGTGTTACGTTTACGCGAGACGTTAGCTTTTTTGAAAAAGCCAAGTTACGAATTTTAAACGGTACCCATTCTACTCTCGCCTATGTAGGCACATTATTTGGAAAAGAAACCGTTTATCAGGCTATTAGCACACCGGCTATTAAGCAGCTAATCGCTAATTTGTTAAGCGAAGAAATTGTACCGTCTCTCGGTGAGTCAAGTGGTTTTGATTTAAACCAATACGCTCAAGACATCGTGAAGCGATACGAGAACCAACATATCCGTCATCTGCTTTCACAAATAGCATGGGACGGTTCACAAAAGATCCCTTTTAGGTTGCTCGATACCATTCGCGACAATATCAAAGCGAAACGCAGTATCAACTTATTATGTACGGGCGTCGCGGCGTGGTGTTTATTTGTGAACAACAAAGCTGCTCGCAATGAAACTATCACAGACCCACTGGATACCTTGTTGACAGATTTGGCAAAGTCGGTTGAATTTGAACCGCAAGCACTGGCTAAAAAGCTTCTGGCGTTAGATACCATGTTTGCAGAGTTATCGGTCAACGAATCATTTAAGCGCACAGTACTGGATAAAGTGGACAAACTGCTTGCAATTGAAAAGCAATTCGCCCGCGAACAAGACACGCAAGAACGCGTCAGTTTGTTCGACGTTTTAAAAGGAGACGCCTGATGCAAAGTACGTTTTCCCTGTTACAAGGCGCCCCATTGCTACCTATCATTCAACCCAATTCCGTTGAAGAAGGACTGCATCTTGCCGAAGCTATAGCGAACAGTGGCTTGAGAAATATTGAAGTGGTTAAGCGCAGCGACGCCGCGTTTGAGGCTTTATCGGCGATTAGACAACGCTTTCCTGAGTTGTTAGTCGGCATGGGGACATTGTTAAACAGAAACCATGTTTTTGAAGCGTTGGATGCAGGCGCGCAGTTTTTAATCACGCCGACCCTTTCTGAGATATTACTGGATGCCTTAATTGCATCTGGAGCCCCTTTTCTACCTGGCGTGGCAAGTCCTTCTGACGTGCTTATGGCACATCAGAAAGGCGTAAGAGAAATGAAATTTTTCCCTGCCCACTTAAGCGGTGGGGCGCCATTTTTAAAAGCGTTAGGTAGTGTATTTAGCGATGTCAGCTTTTGCCCTACTGGTGGTATTAATGGCGAAAATGCCCATGAATATCTCGCCCTGAGTAACGTTAAAGCCGTGGGTGGTACCTGGATGATACCGGCCAGTGCGATAAAAGCGAAAGACTGGAGTAGCATTACGCAAGCATGTCAACGCAGTCTAACCCTGTTCCAAGAGGTAGCAGCATGAAACGGATCGTCATTTTTGGAGAATGCATGGTAGAACTGCGCAGCCAACAAGCCGATACCATGGCGAAGAGCTTCGCGGGTGATACTTATAACACCGCGGTTTACATTAAGCGTTGCTTACCGGCCTTTTCGGTAAGCTATTTAACCGCCATTGGCGCAGACTTTCTCAGTGACGAACTACTCTTAACCATGGGAGAACACGAGATAAACACCGATCTCGTGTTTCGCTCTACTTCACAAAACCTTGGTTTGTATATGATCCGCAACGACAATCAAGGTGAGCGTACTTTTGCGTATTGGCGTGCACAATCAGCGGCCACGCAAACTATTAACTTGTTAGCCGACACAGAGTTCGAATGCGACTGGTTTTATTTTAGCGGCATCTCATTGGCCATTCTAGACGATGAGCAGCGCCATAAGCTCTTCGCCTTAGTCGAAAAACTCAAGGCTAGCGGCTGTAAAATTGCTTTCGACCCCAATTATCGCGCCCGCTTATGGGACAGTCAGGAAGAAGCGCAATTTTGGACCGATAAAGGCTATGGAGTCAGTGACCTCGCGTTTCCTGGCGCTGACGATCATCTCATGCTTTTCGGTCACACTAATGCTGATGACATCTTTAGCTATTTAGCTGACAAAAATATTGATGAAGTAGTGATGAAAAACGGTGCTATTGGTGTGCACATACTAAGACAACACGAGCAATGTATAGTGCCTGTTGAACGAGTAACCAATGTAGTCGATACCACTGCAGCTGGTGATGCATTTAATGCGGGTTATATGGCAGCGAGGCTTGCAGGCAAAAAGCCTGTTGAAAGTGCCAGCTACGGTGCGAAGGTAGCGGCTACAGTGATCACCTACCCTGGCGCAATCATTTCAAAAGACGCATTCGAAAGCCACATTCCGTCGCTATAGGCAGTCCGTTGCTCTGGGCATTCCGTCACTATCGGCAGTCCTTTGCTCTGGGCATTCTATCGCTCTGGGCACTCTATCGATCTGGGCATTCTATCGCTCTGGGCAGTCCATTGCTATAGACAGTATGTGGCTATCAATACGCTTCTTCTACAGATGATGAGCACTGGTTACAGGCTATCTCGGTAAATATACTGACTTAATGGATGGCCTGACGTTACTATCTCTCTGACGAATAGCTGAGCCACCTTAGCCGCGCCAACGACGTTCAAATGGGTATTGTCAGTTTTGCCTTGCGGGTAGCGTGCATACAGATCTGCAGGCACTTTTATAAAATAATCGTTACTTTTCTTTTCACCTATTGTTTCTAAAAACTCACACGTAACATTATTCATTGGTACAAAAGGTACCGCATTTTTTTCAGCAACTTTCCTTGCTGCCAACGCATAGTCGGTTAAAGTCCTTTTCAATTGGCCTTGTTCATCGAAGTGTCGACGGCAGATACTGCTGGCGATGAGCACGTGTGCGCCTTTAGCATTTACGTCAGTGATAAAACTATCCAAATATCGTGGGTATGCTTCTTCTGCATCCGCATAGCGCACAGGGTCGCTTTGTTTTTGATCGTTGTGACCAAACTGAATAACCACAAAATCGCCTTGGGAGAGTTCAGACAGCAGTACTTGCCATCGCCCTTCATCAGCGAACCTTTTAGTGCTTCTGCCATTAGCCGCATGATTTTTCACTTTGAGTGTGGGCAATAAGAACTCAGGTAATAGTTGCCCCCATCCCCTTTCCGGATAAGACAACATCGGTTTATCCGACATGGTGGAATCTCCCACCAAATGCAACGTAACTGGCTTAGTGTAACTGTTAGCAGAAGCTAATGAGGTTGCCATGCCCCCATTGCTCACTAGCAAAGATAACGTAATGAGCAAACCTGAAAACAAACGTTGAAATGATAATGTCACTACTTTTACTCCTAAAAAAAAGGCCATCTTTACGATGGCCAACACACCCGTTATCACGGAACACAATTTCTTTTCATTATCCGAGAAAAGTTAGTCTTTAACCTACATGTTATATCGCGCGCCCAAGAAGAATTGACGACCCGTATGGTTGTATTCACGCATCAAGTTCAATGAACCATCACCAGTAGTAAATAGTCGTTCATATTCATCAGTAAGATTAATGACTTCAAAGGTCAACGTAAGTTCTTCGTTAACATTGTAGAAAGACGAGAAATCTACTTGGGTTGGGCCAGTTGTACCGTGGGCCACGTTACCATTACTTCCCGAGAAGTCGGTTAGGTAATCATCGCGCTTGTTAACCGAAACACGTGCACCGTATTCATCTGTTTCGTAGTAAACAGTGAAGTTGTACGAGGTTTCACTCATCCCTTCGATATCGTCGGCATTTACGTGAGTGTAGTTAGACACGATACCCATGTTTTTAAATAAGCCAGGTAAGAAAGTCAGTGGTTGTTGATAAATCAATTCATAACCACTAATGCTTCTATCTTCTGCATTAATTGGGCTGCTGTGCTCGTAAGGTGTGGTACGAGGATCCAGCGCAATAACTGGGTCGAACTGTGCATCGTTGTCAATAAAGTTGTAGTACGCACTGTCAACTAAACGCTCTTCAGACGCGCGCACAATCCAATTATCTATGTCCTTATAGAAAACGGTCGCGGCAAATAAGGCTTCGTCATCAAAGTACCATTCCACACCAAAATCAACGTTGTTCGATGTGAATGGGTCTAAGAATGGGTTACCTACGCTAACTGAGCCATTAATGTAGTCAAAACTTGGGTTACCTGGATTAAGAGAGTTCAAGCTTGGACGGGTCATAGATTGCGTAAGACCAAGGCGTACCACAACATCGTCGGTGGCTTCCAGGGCTAGGTTAATTGCCGGCAGGAAGTTACTGTAGTCGTTTTCAATTTGAACCGTTTCACCCTGTATAAACCCTTCAGATGTGGTCGTGGTTTTGACATAACGAACACCATAATTAGTGCGTAACAACATGTCAGCAAGTTCGTAACTGGTATCCATCTCGATGTACATCGCTGTAGTTTCTTCACCTACTTGCCAGCTTTGTGCAGACCGTGGTGTCCACACTACATCGAGTAATTGACTGTTTATCGCATCAAAATCTGCCACTAAGAATGGATCTAGCGGGCCATCAAAACCACTACCGAAACCATCGACTGGCATCATTTCTGCAAAACCAACAGCCGAAGCCTGGTCTGGGAAACCGTTAATTTGCTCTTCGCTGTAGGTAACAACGCGGTCGTTGTACGCAAAACCTGCTTTAATCGACACTTCTTCACCAAGATAAGTCGCGTCAAACTTCACTGTATCATTTTCACGTAATACATCAGTTGCTCGTAAGCGACCATCGCTTAAATTGTAATTTGCAGGGTCGTTAGCATCGAAACCGTAAGTCACAGTCGGCGCATTGGCGTTATTGCTAAAATCAAAACCGTATGTGGTGTAGTCTAACTGTGTCATGTTGTAGCGATATTGCTCAGAACGCGCATCAGATTCAGCTGTACCTGCCATCATATCAAGTTTAACGTTTTCACCAATAAACCACTCGCCTGAGATAACAAATTGGCTAAAGTCAGTAGTGGATTCTTGTAGACGACTTTCAATACGAGACTTGACGCCGTCATATGTTCCGGCAAGAACCTGTTTACCGTTGGGATGAACCGTTATGGCAGTAGGGGTAATTTCGTCAAACGTACTTCTGAACATGTGGAAGAAATTGTACATTGTACGCGTGTTGTCCAGTGTCGAAACCAAGCCGTCTAAGGTCAGGGTAAAGTCATCAGTAACAGCCCATTGCACAGATCCAGTAAAGCCAACACGTTCTTGATCGTTACCAAAGTAATCAGGTCTTGGTAGGCGTGGTGTCCATAAACAGTTAATGGGGTCAACTGGCGCGCCATCGTATTCACATGCACCTACATCTGGTGTACCCGTGACCACAGTATTAGAAGTATCCGCGAAAATACCACCGCCATCGCGTACTGGCGTAGTCCAACGAACCGTACCAAAGCCTTCTTGTCTTACGGTGCGCTCTGAAAATGCAGCAGAAAACAACACGCCTACCTTATCGTCCAAGAAGCGATTGCTGATCATAAAGGCTGCGCGAGGGTCTGTTTCTTCGGTTATGCTGTTATAACCACCTTGTAAAGAAGAAACAAATTTAAACCCGTCGTAATCAAACGGCTTAGCAGAATATAAATCTACTGTACCTGCTATCCCACCTTCTTCCATAGACGCGGTTGGCGACTTTTGGATATCAACGCGGTTGAACAATTCCGAAGCAAAAATATTAAAGTCAAAACCACGGCCACCATTTACACCGCCACCAGAGTCAGTACCGTCTGTACTTGCTGGCACTTCCATACCGTTTAACGTAGTGCGCGTAAAAGAAGGGCTAAGACCGCGGAGTGTGATTTGACGACCTTCACCGCCTTCGCGGGAAATCGCTACACCAGGTACACGCTGAATTGATTCGGCAATGTTTAAATCCGGAAACTTACCAATATCCTGAGCAACTATTGATTCTTTACTGTTAACTGACGTACGTTTTTCCATCAGAGACTTATTTAGTGAGCCACGGAAACCCGATACTTCTATGACTTCCATATTTTGCGCATCAGTCTCACTAGGCTGTGCCTCTGTTGCCTCTTGCGCATATACTTGTGCGCCCGACAACGCTAGCGTGACAAGAACAGCAAGTTGCTTTTTCTTTGGTAACATTGTTGTTTCTCCGGTCTTTATATTTATGTATGGCATAAATGCTGAAACACTGTGAATAGGCTATTCCCTTCACGTCATTTTCACATTTAGAAACGTATATTATTGTTGTGCCACCGGATAACATTCACACCATTTACCTGGTAAATAATATTATGCCAACCGCCATCGTGAATTCACAACTCTAAGAACGTTTCCTTACCTTTTCTCATTTACTCTCAGCAGCAGCGTGTGACGCCACCAAAACCTTTAATAGAGAAGACTTGCAGGGTACTTACGTGTCTTAATTTTTAACGCAAAGCTTCTCTTTGGTAGTCATGTAAACCCCAGCAAACAACACGCAGACTTTACATTTGATTTACATCCTAAACACTTATGCTACCGGTGGCAACTCCTTTATTAATTTTTTTTACATAGTTATTAATTTACTTTTAACCTAGTGCCCTCCCCCTTAACTATAGCATGTCTTCACACACTCGAGACAAAACCAATATATTTTATATATTACATACACTTAACATGTTTATAGTGTAAAAAACGGAGGTAAACAAGAGGTTAACAGAAATAAATTAATACGTTGACAAAGAGAGAAATAAAAACGATTATGCTACCGGTAGCACAGAGTGTTTTAACAATGTTATAAATTAAGGGCTTCATATGCTAAAAGGTATTCTACGCGCGGTTTCGGTGATGGCGTGCACGCTGGTGGTATCTACTACTTCTGCTCAACCGCAACCTTCACTGGACAATACACAACCTTGGTCAATAAGAATGGTCGAATCAGAAATGGTTCGCTTCCCCCAAGCGTGGCAAATAGATTGGGATAAAACGCCTCAATGGGACTATGTGCATGGTCTAAATTTGTTAGCCATTACTGAAGTGTATAACGATACCAAAGATGAACGCCTATTCAATTATGTTGAAGGTTATTACGATATGCTGGTCAATGACGATGGCAGCATAAAAACCTATGACATAAATAAATTTAACATCGACATGGTTAATCCCGGTAAAGTACTGTTTTTCCTGTACGAAGAGACTGGCAACGCAAAATATAAAAAAGCAGCTGATTTATTGCGCAGCCAACTTACTGCGCACCCTCGCACACCGCAAGGTGGCTTTTGGCATAAAAAGCGCTACCCGAATCAAATGTGGCTTGATGGCCTGTACATGGGGGCACCTTTCTATGCGCAGTATATCGTTCAGTATGGCGACATGTCTGAACTTGACGATGTATTCTTACAATTTGAGCTAATCGAAGAAAATTTATACGACACACAAACCGGACTTCCACGCCATGGCTGGGATGCGTCAAAGGCGCAGAAATGGGCTGACCAAGAGACTGGTCTTTCTGCTCACCATTGGTCTCGCTCGTTGGGGTGGTATGCGATGGCCATGGTCGATGTACTTGACGTTGTGCCTTCTCAGCATCCCAAAACAGCGTGGTTAACTGAGCGCTTTCACCGCTTCATCGATGCCACTTTGGCTTATCAACACTCATCTGGCGCGTGGTATCAAATTACCGATTTAGGTGACAGAAAAGAAAATTATTTAGAAGCCTCGGGTACTGCTATGTTAGCGTACGCCATTGCCAAAGGCGTGAACTTAAAACTCCTCCCCGTTGACTATCGCCAGCACGCGGAAAAGGCATTTGCCGGCATTATCGACAACATGATATCCGTAGACCCTCAAACCAATGTGATCAGTTTAGAAAAAGTCTGTGCTGTGGCTGGACTGGGTGGCAATCCATACCGTGACGGCTCGTTCAATTATTACATGAGTGAGCCAATTCGCGCCAATGACGCTAAAGGCGTAGGTCCGTTCATTTTGGCAGCCCATTACCTAAATAAATAATTAGCTAGAGCCAGAGGTATAAAAATGACAACAATTGATTCTAGAAGACAATTTTTAAAGTCAGGGCTAGTCTCTTCACTGGCAGCCTCTGGTGCGGTGATTGGTGCGCCATCCCTTCTTGTAGGATGTAGTGCACCCAAACCGTCACTAAGGACACAAGCGCAATGGGACAAGGAAGCTTCGCTGATAAAATCACAGGTCGTTCGCCCCACATTTCCAGGTCGGACACTTAATGTTGCAACATTGCTAGACGATGACGATATACTTGATTTTAATCAGGCCCTTCACAATGCCATTGAACAACTCTCACAACAAGGTGGGGGAAAACTTATCGTCCCCGCGGGTCAATGGTTCAGCAAAGGGCCTATCCACCTTCGTTCAAATATAAATCTGCACATCGAAGAAGGGGCAACAATCACCTTTTCTACCACGCCCGACGACTACAAACCTTATGTGTTTACTCGTTGGGAAGGGATGGAATTAATGGGCTACTCTCCGTTAATTTATGCTTTTGAAGAGAAAAATATTGCCATTACAGGAAAAGGCACATTGGATGGCGGTGCCGCAGCCGACAATTGGTGGCCATGGAAAGGAAAATGGAAAAGTTCTACATGGGGTGATGATGCCGTAGAAAACCAAAAGTATACCCGTGATATTCTGCAGGAAATGGTCGAAAAAGGTACGCCGGTTAACGAGCGTGTGTTTGAAAATAATTACTTGCGCCCTCCCTTCATTCAGCCTTATCGATGCGAAAACGTAGTAATTGAGGGCGTAACAATACTGCGATCTCCTTTTTGGTTAATCAACCCCGTGCTTTGTAAAAACGTAACGGTGAGTGAAGTCTACTGCAACAGTTTTGGCCCCAACTCCGATGGCTGTGACCCTGAAAGCTGTACCAATGTGCTTATTCAAGGATGTACGTTTGACACAGGAGATGACTGTATTGCCATTAAGTCGGGACGTAATGCTGACGGCAGAAGAGTAGATGTGCCTTGCAGCAATATTGTGATTGAAAATTGTCAAATGAAAGCGGGCCACGGCGGTGTGGTGATCGGTAGTGAAATATCAGGCGGTGTTGAAAATTTGTATGCCCAGTATTGCACTATGAGTAGCCCAGACTTAGATCGCGGGATTAGAATTAAAACCAATAGTATTCGTGGCGGGCACCTCAAAAACCTCAACTATCGCAATATTGATATTGGCAATGTAAAAGATGCTGTCGTGGTTAACTTTTTCTACGAAGAAGGTGATGCGGGCAATTTCCCTCCTCACTTAGAAGATATTACTATTGAGTATATGCAAGTGAAGGTAGCAGAACGCGCCTTCGTAATGCGCGGCTATGATCACACGCCTATTACCGGGCTCACTCTAAACCACATTAGTATTGAGCACGCCAAGAAAGAAGCAATTATCGAGAATGTAGCGTCGTTAACCATCAACGATGTCACCATTAATAATAAGCCCTTTACCAAAGTGTGAAAGACACCATGATGAATCGTTTTTTATTTACTGTAGGCATTGGCATAGCATGTTTAACCTCCACCTGCTTTGGCATGAGTATCCCTGAAAATGCTAACGCGGTGGTAAGCAAACACCCAATTGATACCCAATTACCTGTGTTTAAAACGATTTCTCAGGCAATAGACAATATTCCCAGCACCCGCAGTGGTACTAAAAAATGGACAATTTTTATTACCTCAGACACTTATCATGAACGCGTAGTAGTACCTCACAATAACCTTCGCTTGCTAGGTGAAAATAGAGACACTACCGTGGTGATATATAGCCGGTATGCTGGGCAAGCAGTCGCGCCTAATAGCAGAGAGACGTGGGGAACACGTCGTACTGCCACCATGGAGTTAATTGGTCAAAACATAAGTATCGAGCACTTAACTGTTAAAAACGGATTTGACTACCCGGGTAATGAAGCGAAAGGGGCAGATGATCCAACCCGCGTCTCTGGTACCCAGGCAGTGGCGTTGAAAACCGATAGTCAGTCCGACCGCACCTTCCTTAACAACGTCGCCCTTTGGAGTTATCAAGATACCTTGTATCTAAAAGGCGATCGCACGTTTATCCAGGGGGGCATTATCGCGGGCAATGTAGACTTTATTTTTGGTGAAGGTAGCGCGCTGTTTGATGGTGTAACACTGCTTTCTCGTGAACGACATTTGGAAAATGACGGCTACTGGGGTTATATCACGGCACCTAGTACAAATATACATCGACCTTATGGACTAACCTTTGTCAATTGTAGGTTGGAAAGGGAACCTGGGGTGCCAGATAACAGTGTGGCCTTAGGTCGCCCTTGGCATCCCACCACCACGTTCAGTGACGGACGCTACGCTGATCCCGCTGCCGTGGGTAAAGCGACCTATATCAATACCTTTATGGCCGGACACATTGCCAAAGAGCGCTGGACAAGTATGAATGGTAAAACCCCTTCTGGGGAGAAAAAAGCGTTTAGTCCACATACTGAAGCGCGGTTTGCTGAATATGGATCATATGGTGAAGGTGCGGGCAACAATGCGTTGCTTCTCCCCGCTCATCCGCATCAACTTTCTCAAAAAACGGTGGCCTTTTATACCAGTCAGGCTATTTTGCGAGGTTGGCTTCCCGAAGGCGCATCACCTACAAGGTTCGCTATTTCACAATAGTCGCTGTCTTCGAGAAGTGGCCAGTGAATATATTTAACCAATTCATTCACTGGCCACGTTGCGTAACCGCTTGGTATCTATTATCTTTTAGATATCACTAAGCCACGTTTTTCCCTATGTCTATTCGCTTGAGATATGTCATCGCGCTCATCTTGACCGCTACCCTTGTTACCTTGTCCTTTGTGGTATTGCATGAGCTAATAAGCAGCCAAAAACACGACGCTGAAGTGATCAATATTGCTGGACAGCAACGCATGTTGTCACAGCGCATTGCGTTATTTGGCTCATCAAAAGCCATCTGTCACAATCTATCAGAGCAGCAGGCGCTTGCAGAATCTATTGATACCTTTGCCCAAAACCACCGCTACTTAACCCAGCTACCCCATTTACCTACCACAGTTTATGACACTTACTTTGGTTTGGAACAACTTGATTCCAAGGTCGCTGAATTTTCAGATAGAGCACGCGATATACTTTCTGCTGAAAATTGTTCAACATTGCCAAACACGTTCGTCTACGATGCATCAGCCCTACTTGAACAGCTTGATAAGGTAGTAAGTTTTTTTGAACAGGACGCTACACAACGAGTAGATACGGTACTTTCTCTTGAGGTATATCTCTGGCTGGCAACACTTAGTTTATTGTGTATTGAAGCAATCTTTATTTTCTCTCCCATGGAACGTGAGATTAAACGAGCAATGAAAAAGCTCGCTTCCCTTAAAGACCGTGCCGAAAGCGCAGCGAAAGAAGCGCGTAAGGCCAGTAAAGCAAAGTCCGAATTTCTGTCTAGTATGAGCCACGAATTACGCACACCGATGAACGGGCTATTCGGTATGATTGAGTTGGCCATAGACAATCCAGAGAAAAGTAATATATATCTAAAAAAGGCGCGTACAGCTGGACGACAATTGTTAGTACTTATCAACGATATATTAGATATTTCCAAGATTGAAGCAGACAAAATTAAAATTGAGCAAGCCCCCGTTGACCTATTACAAGTTTTGGACGACGTGGTCTCGTTACAGCGGGTTTATTGCCAGCGAAAAGGCCTAGAGTTTCACTATCTCAAAGCGCCTCACCTTCCGCATGTTATCAAAGGCGATATCACGCGTATCTCTCAGATTTTGCACAACTTACTTAACAATGCGATCAAGTTTACCCAGCAAGGCGCGGTGACTCTGCAGGTCAATTACCTTTCTGACGGAGATGAGCATACTCTGGTGTTTGAAGTCATGGACACCGGTATAGGGATTGATGCATCTAAAATAAATACTATTTTCGATAAATTTGAACAAGCCGATCAGTCGACTACCCGGGAATTCGGCGGAACCGGACTTGGCCTAAGCATCGCTAAGAAACTCGCACAATTGATGCAAGGTGACATTAGTGTTACCTCTACTCCTGGACACGGCAGTACATTTACTTTCTCAATGAAAGCCGAAGAAACACAGCTACCGAGTGTAACCGTAGAACAAAGTACCTCATTGCGCTGCGCCATTATTGACGATTTACAAACCAGTCGCGAATATTTCGAGCACGTAGTGTCATCGCTTTCTATTGAACCTAAAAGTTATGATAGTGCAAAACGCTTTTTAGAGGATGATCCATTTTCGTTTGATGTCATCATTCTCGATTTGTCGATGCCTGAAATGAGCGGTGTTGACTTACTCATTGAGTTGCAATCAATGAAGCCAGAAAAATTGCCCCGTATTATCCTCATATCAGCAGAGCTTGAGCGTCTGCAAAGTGAACGTGACGTAACCTCATTGATATGGCGAACTCATGCCAAACCGATTAATCGACGGGAGTTGGAACTCGATCTGGGTCAACTCATCGTTGACAACAAAGCGGTGGAAAAACAGTCTCAAAGCGACAATGCTAACAAGCGAATCTTGCTCGCAGAAGACAATGAAATTAATGCCGAAATTGTCAAAACCATTTTACAGAACCAAGGCTATCGATTATTACACGTTAAAAATGGCAAAGATGCCGTTGAAGTGTGTAAAAAGCACCGCTTTGACCTAATTTTGATGGACTGTAATATGCCTATAATGGGAGGGATAGAAGCGTCGATTATCCTTCGAGAAACATTAGCACTAACCACGCCAATAGTGGCACTGACTGCCAACGCCTTTGCCGAAGACAGAGAGGAGTGTCTTTCAGCAGGCATGGACGATTTTCTCCCTAAACCACTGGACAAAGACACCCTACTTAGTTGTACTAGAAAATACGTGGCAGGCTATTCGTAAGGTACCTGTTCCGCCACATAACCAGGCGCAATAGCAAGATTGTCCGTATTCGCTAACATAGGCGTGTTGCGCAACCACAGTTGATATTCAGAGGTACGCAAGCTGGCGTGTTTAGTGCAATCTACATTCCAGCGCCGCAATAGGTAGCCTGCCATTGCTGCACGAACGCGCAGATTAAGTACACCGTCTCGCATGGCATAGTCCAATTCAATGGCGGTAGGATACTGCACGTTTTTAGGGTGAGGAACAATTTCTAACGGGATTAATCTTTGCCACTCATCATCCCGCTCTATGCATTCATGCTCGTCAGGCGAAGACTTTACGGTAACTTTGCTTATACGGGTCAGCACAAAATCCCTAAAGCTTTGTGATTTTCTATCGAACGCTCTCACATGCCAGCGCTGCCCATTGTCAACAATGCTATGCGGAACCAGTTCCCTTGCCCCACTACCACTGGTTAACGACGTATAAATCACACTCATGGCTTTATTATTAACAATTGCCTGTACCACTTTCGCTACCACAAAAATATCAGGAGTGTTTAGTGAAGACGCACTTTCAACAGGAAAATGGAGATCGCCAATAGCATCAAACCCATCGGAAATATCGTTTGCCAGTTTTACCAGCGTGCGTTTAGCATCGTGTTCAAACAGAGGGGAAAAGCCTTCCGTTTGAAAATATCGTTTCTCTCTGGGGTCGTAATACAGATTGTCCGGTGCCAGTTCTTTATACAATGTAAAGTCTCTAGAACCCGCAGATAAGCCCACCTCAAAGCGATTGATCAAATCTTGTCGGTGAATTGCGCCTTTAAATAGCAAGCAAAAGTCAATATAGGCCAATCGCTGGCGCTGTGAAAATGAAATGGAGTCGAGCATGGCGTTTACTAATATCGTTTTTTACCAGTGTGGTTCATTTTGAGTCGCGTGTAAATACCAATCCGCTCGCAAATCCTTAAAATTAAACATCCAACGTAAATAGAGGGCGCAGAAATGTTGCCATTTACGCCCCTGTTATTTGTTTTACAGTCTAGAAGTGATAGCGTCTGAGTTGCATCTGCATTTGCTTAATTTCTTTGACTAATTGTTCGCAGTTATGTGCCACTTCTTTTGCATAGTTTGCATTCTCACTGCCTACCCCCTGCACGCTGTTCAGCCCTTTATTGACATCATTTGCGACCACTTTTTGTTGGTCAGCTAAAGTAACTGCGTTTTTGTTCAAACTGGTTATGCTGGCCACCGCCTTCAACGCCTGCTTTAATGAATCCCCCGCGTTTTTGGTCGTTTCCACTGTCTTAAATGCCGTCTCTTTGTTTTGCTGCATTTTCTCTGACGCAACCTTACTCCCTTGTTGCAGTCGCTCAATCATATTTCTAATTTCTTCCGTGGAGGTCTGTGTCCGGCTCGCAAGGGAACGCACTTCGTCAGCGACCACTGCAAAACCTCTTCCCTGCTCGCCTGCTCGGGCAGCTTCAATTGCTGCATTTAACGCAAGTAGATTAGTTTGGTCAGCGATATTTCTAATTACTTCCATAACCCCGCTAATTTCTTCGCTCGCTTGCGCCAGTTCAGCAATCACTTTTACCGACGCATCCACATCACTGGCTTGTGACTCAATATCGCGAATAGCTTGGTTAAGTACTTCCACACTGGTGTTGGTATCAGAATCGGCAGCAAGTGCAGCTTCACTTGAACGCCTTATAGTCGATGACACGGTGTCAGCACTTTGTTGTAACTGAGTAATCGCGCTGTCAATTTTTTGGGTTTCGCGGGTTAACTGCTCAACAGTTTTGTGTGAACGCTCTGCCGTACTGTTAAGTGTCTCAGACTTTGCGAGCATACTTTCAGTGGCTTCGTCTACCTGCTGAAGGGTATCTTGCAATTGGCTGAGTAGTTGGTTAAATGCCTTAGCCATAATACCAAATTCATCACTTCGCGTAGCCTCAAAGCGAAAAGTCAAATCTCCATCACCAGAAGCAAGGTTATTCACAACACCTATAAACTCTTCTAAAGGTTGACCCACAATATATTTTATCAGCAACCATATAGTGATAAGTACACCAGCACTTGCCAGTACAATTTTAAATAGTACCGCAGCCACCGCAGCACCAATTAATGAGGACTTTTCGTCTGCTGATGCAGCAAGAATGACATCGTATCCCCATGCTTTAAAAGGAACGACCTGTACTATCCAATCACTGTTGTTATTCAGTGCTTTAGTGATCTCCGCGTCATTCACGTGTGAAGAATGCATGCGGATATTCCCCTTTCCGTCGCGAAGCGCCACAAACCCATTATCTAATACATGGCTTTGTGTGATGGCGGCTTCTAACACCTGCAAGTCTGCAGAGTAACCCACGTACCAAATACCAATGACGTTCCCCGCCCCGTCGAACATAGGTTCATAACCTGTAATATAAGGGCTACCCAGAATATCTACTGCACCGTAATACGCCTCACTCTGTTCAATTTGCTTAATTGCTTTGCCCCCTGCTGCCAGTTTAGTACCTATCGCGCGCTGGCCGTCCTTAATCACATTTGTACTAATGCGAATAAAATCATCACCTGTTTTGCTAAAAAGCGTGGCCGTGCCGCCCATCACATTCGTCAGTCCATCCACTAAAGTAAAGTTGTTTGCTTGTTCTTCTGCACCTAATAATAGCTGTCTTGCCTGGGTGTCTTTGACAGTAACTAAACCACCTTGACTGGGCGTCCCCAAATTGGTCCCTTGCTGTTTGAGCAGTGCCATACTGCTTTTTACTCTCTCGAGCATTAAGGCATCTGTGACTTCCAATATATTAATCAGTCGTTCCGCCGTGTCCTTTTTTTGAACCTGGATCTGATCAGTGATTGTGGTAGAGGTGGTGAACACCGTAATAACGGCGATGAGCAAAGATAAAATTGCAATAACGGTGGTTAAGGCAAACAAAAATTTGCGCTGTATAGACATTGACTTTCTCACTCTCAACGAGGTGTTATGCTAAAAATGGCGTCCCTATCTCTGCGATCCTTCTCCCTAAATTTAGGCAAAAAATACCCAAGAGCAAATTTTCGTTCAATTTTCTTCTGCCTTATCTCATTGTTACCTTTCCCCCTATCATTTTTAGCGCTGGCACGCCCCTGATCATGGAGGCTCTTGCGAAATGGCTATGGCAGTTGGGACATTCACCTTCTTGATGAGTAAAGTCTTGTGCAATTCGCGCTTTAAAACATTTCACTAAAGCACCTTTGCCTCCTTTGCGATATTTAAACAACTGATGCTTACACTTGGCACAAAATACGTGAACCGTTGTGGTTGGCGCTTTCACGCGAGGTTTAGCCATTACATTCCCTAAACATGGGCTACAAATTAGTAAAGTTTGCAACACTAGACGCATTACAATGAAATCAATCCGGGTACTCTGATAAATAATTCAGATTAGCAAACGCGCTGATAACGTCTTTTGCGAAATCTACCCGAGGATTGCGCAAGGCCCCCTTTTTCCACACGAGGTACACATCATTTTCGGGGCCTGGATCGCCGATAGGAATAAGTTCCCCATTCGCTATCCCCTCTTTGCATAAATAGTCGGGTAAAACTGAATAGCCTATTCCCGCCTTGATGATAGAGCTGATTGCGCGAATATCTGGGCATATGGCTGCCACCGCAGATTCGCATGAGGTATTGAAAACATCGGAAAAATACCGTCTTATTAGGGGCAATTGCTCATCATAAGCTACCACCTTATATTGGTTGAGCAGCTCTGCTGTGATGGTTGTCCCTTCAAGCAACCGTCCCTGTACCCGGTTCATGACCAATATAAGTCGCTCGCGATCGAGCTTTTGATATTCGTATTTTGCTTCTTCGGGCTCAGAGGCGGTGATGGCCAACTCCGCCACATCGGACTCCAGCAAGTGATAGATATTGGTCTTATTTCCCGTGTGTATGACCAAGTTTACTTTGTCGGCCTGCAGCAAATTGGCCAGTGCGGGGCCTGCCACAAAACTTAAGTACTCTGCGGGACCAGCCAGATGCAATGTGCCGTGGTCTGTCGATGCGCGGCTTCGTATAGACGCCACTTTTTGCTCTAACATATCAATATGACTAGCAACTTGAAGTGCTAAATCATCTGCTATTGGGGTGGGCTCTACTCCCCTTGCTTTTCTAATGAAGAGCTCTTTGCCCACTATCGCTTCCATCGCCTGAATATGTGCAGTAACAGCGGGTTGTGACATGTGAAGTCTGGATGCGGCGCGGGTAATATTGCCACTGCGATAGACTTCAACGAAAGTTTTCAATTGTGTTAAGTAAGACATTACCTCAACCTGTAAATGATGTCAGTTTGATATTGGTTTAGCTAAAAGCAGCATTTATTACATGCTTTTTCAGCGGTATAAACGCGTTATGTCAATGACTGACCAGCACCAACTCTACCTTACGCCATTGAAGGGCTACCCTTTCTGGATTTCCCGTTAAATGTGAACCACATCCAAAGCGCACGCGGTAACTATTCAAAAATTGCGCTAAAAAGTTTATCTGGCGCAGGCTACCCATCAGATTTTTGATGACTAGTACCAATTTATCTGACTTCTGACATTAATCCAAACTGGCTAAGATGCATAAACAGATTAACACGACCGTTTCAAAGCAGGGCTTAACGCATTTCGACAAGAAAACATTCATGCCTAGCTGAAGGCTTTTTAAATTGAAAAACCAGTGATTAGGTGGCGTTATCACCTATCATTGGCACACACGGTAAAAAGCGTCATTATAAAACCTATTTAAAAACTAAGAGGACAGGCGAAACCTATGCTTAATTTTACATTTAAAAACCAAACTGAAATTCTTTTTGGGAAAGGCCAATTGAGTAAAGTGTCTTCTCGCCTACCTGAAAATGCCAAAGTGCTTTTTCTGTACGGTGGCGGTTCGATTAAAAAAAATGGCATATTCGATCAAGTAATTACTGCACTTAGTGGGACAAAGTTTGTGGAATTTCAAGGTGTTGAGCCAAACCCAGAATTTGAAACACTGATGAAAGCCGTTCACGTGGCACGTGAGAACAACGTTAACTTCATTCTAGCTGTAGGCGGCGGCAGTGTTATTGACGGCGCCAAGTTTATCGCCGCGGCGGTTAACTTTAACGGCGACCCATGGGATATATTGGCAAAAGGTGCAGCATTTGAGTCTCCACTACCTATTGGTGCAGTACTTACGCTACCCGCCACGGGCTCTGAAAGTAATGGAAACTCTGTGGTTAACCGAAGTGAAACGGCACAGAAACTCTCTTTCTCTTCAGAAACAGTTCAGCCAGTATTCGCAGTATTAGATCCTGAATTTACCTACTCGCTGCCAGTCAGACAAGTCTCAAATGGCGTGGTTGACGCCTTTGTGCACGTTATAGAGCAATACCTCACTTACTCTGTAAACGCCCCCCTCCAAGACCGCTTTGCTGAGGGAATTTTGCAGACACTCATTGAAGAAGGCCCTAAAGCCCTCGCCACCCCTGAAGATTACAACGTGCGTGCAAACGTCATGTGGTCAGCCACCATGGCACTTAACGGACTGATTGGTAAAGGCGTCCCACAAGACTGGGGCACTCACATGATTGGCCATGAATTAACCGCCCTGCACGGGTTGGATCATGCCGTTACGTTAGCTATTGTTTTGCCTTCATTGATGTATGTACAACGCAAGCAAAAGCAGGAAAAAATTCTGCAGTTAGGCGAACGGGTTTTCAATATCAGAGAAGACAACAAAGACAAAGCAATAGATTTAACCATCAAAGCGGTGCAGGATTTCTTTGAAACTATGCAAGTTAAGACACGCTTGTCAGATTACAATATTGACAAGTCGTCTATTGATGGGTTGGTTGAAAACCTTAAGCGCAATGGGCTAACTGCGCTTGGCGAACACGGCGACATTGACCTTGACAAAGCGCGTGAAATTCTCACTCTAGCCGCTTAATTCACTTCGTAATTAAAGTATCGCGCAGGCGCTGCTTGCGCGGTGCTTCTTCTATAATTTTTCCGATACTTGCCTCGTTTTTTGTGGAGAGATCTATGACAGCGTTATTTGATGCGTTTACATTGAAAGATGTTACGCTTCGCAACCGCATTGCGGTTCCCCCCATGTGCCAGTACTCAGCTGAGGATGGATTTGTTAATCAATGGCATGAAGCCAATTATCAAGCTTTTGCCCGTGGTGGAGCAGGATTGGTGATTGTTGAAGCCACCGCCGTGTCACCCGAGGGCCGGATTACGCCAAATTGTCTAGGCATATGGAAAGATGCGCACATCAATGGCCTTAAAAACATTGCCCAACGCATTAAAAGCCAAGGTGCCGTAGCGGGCATACAAATTGCCCACGCGGGCCGCAAAGCCAGTGCAAACCGCCCTTGGGAAGGCGACGATCATATCTCGCCTGATAGTGAAAAAGGCTGGCAGCCCATTGGCCCTTCCGCAAAAGCATTTGGCGCACACCTTCCCGTTACGCCCACTGAGATGAGCAAAATGGATATTGAACGGGTTAAAAACGATTTCGTCAATGGCGCAAAGCGTGCATTAGACGCAGGATTTGAATGGTTAGAATTACACTTTGCACACGGCTATTTAGCACAGAGCTTTTTCTCCCCACACGCCAACGAACGCACTGACGAATATGGTGGTGATGCCCAAGGTCGCGGTCGCTTTTTGTTAGAAACACTAAGCGCTGTGCGTGCTGTATGGCCTGACAACCTTCCTCTCACAGTGAGGTTTGGGGTAATCGAATATGATGGTGACGACGACAGGACGTTAGCAGAGTCTATTGAGCTGGTGAAGCAGTTTAAGGAGATTGGCGCAGACTTTATTAGTGTTAGTATGGGATTTAATACGCCTGAAGCAGATATTCCCTGGGGGCCTGCCTTTCTTGCACCTGTAGCACAAAAAGTACGCAACGATGTCGGTATCCCTGTTGCCACAGCTTGGGGGGTTGATACGCCGGAACTGGCCAACGAAACGGTAGCCAAGCAACAACTTGATTTGGTCATGGTGGGCAGAATGCATTTAACCAACCCCCACTGGGCTTATTTTGCCGCGAAGCAACTGGGGGTTAACAAGCCCTCTTGGGTCATGCCCGCTCCTTACGCCCATTGGCTTGAGCGGTACACGCCTTCTGATGAAAGATAACGCACATCCCTAAACATGAAGCAGATTATGCGGTATTCCTACAATGCCGCATCTCCCCCTTATCACTCCTTAGAAAATAAGGGATAACTAGCTTTTACACCAATGTCGATTCTGTTTAAAAAAAAAGACGGGCATTCTACTACTGCCCCATCGACTAAAAGCCGTGATATGTAACAAACTCACTGTTATCAGCACGAGCAGAACGGACATGGTTAGCCCCAAACGTGTCATCGGGGTAGCCAAGTGCGATACAAATCATAATGGCCTCATCATCAGGAATATTTGCACATTGATGAACCACCTCAGACTGCATTATCCCTTGCCCATTTATCACACAACCTAAGCCTAAGTCCCACGCTGCCAATACAATGCCGTATGCTAACGATCCCAAACCAAATTGCGTGATACCCGCTGGTTCGAGAGACTTATCATACGTAAGTACTAAAGATACTGGCGCATCAAACTGACGAAACCCTCTCATCATCCAGTCCATGCGCTTTTCTTTGTCATCTCGTGCAATGCCCATAACTTCGAACAATTGAACCGCGACGTCTATTTGGCGCTGACGGTGCACTCCTTCATAGTCTTCTTTATAGGGAAAATCTCGAACATGTGGCTTGCCTGCCAGCGTATTCTCAGTATTGCCTTTTCGAATGTTATCAAGTACATCCCCTGTTACCACATGGATTTTCCACGTCTGCGTATTATAGGAAGACGGCGCCCATTTGGCTGCATTGATAATGGCATCCACCGTTTCTTTCGTTACCGGTTGTGATGTAAAACCTCGCGTGCTTTTTCTCGACGCCGCAAACTCTGCAAAATTCATAGCCTTCCTTATCATGTTAATCACTGAGGGAACGGTCAGATTAAACACGCAGTGATGACTTCGCAATAACGGGCCTTTCATTTTCAGATTGTTTGTTTTTATAGATATCTATAGCAATGTAAACCGACTACTTACTACCATACCGTATATTCCGTCTTGTCAGTTCTTTATATTTCGTAGAGCAGTGGAAATATGGCATTGGACTTTAGAACGAATCTCGTTCCGAATGATTGCGAGATCGTTTTTTGTGAATTACGGTTAAAGTACATATTTCTTCCAGCTGTAATTATTTATGTCGTTATTTAAAAAGTCTGATGAAGTATCAAACACCAATCGTCTAGCGCCATGGAAGATAGCGATCATCGACGACGAAAGTGGTGTTCATGAAGTAACTAAATTGACCTTGCGGAAATTTTCATACGAAAAACGAGGCGTAGAGTTTTTATCTGCTTATAGCGCCAAAGAAGGTGTTGAACTATTTAAGTCACACCCCGACATCGCATTAGCGTTTGTAGATGTCGTCATGGAAAGTGACGATGCCGGACTACGGCTTATCGATCAAATTAGAAATGAGCTCAACAATCATACTACCCGTTTAGTATTGCGCACAGGACAACCTGGACAAGCCCCCGAAGAAGAGGTCATTCGAGACTACGATATCAACGACTACAAGGCAAAAACAGAGCTTTCTTCTATGAAGCTTAAGTCTTGTGTTTATACTGCTATTCGTTCCTACCGCGACATAAAAACCATTGAAAAGGGCAAACGTGGGATGGAAGAAGTGTTAAAATCGTCTTCCTCTGTGCTTGAAAGTCAGTCCCTTGCTCAATTTGGTAGCGCGGTACTTAAACAAATTCTCACTTTACTGAACCTAAATAATTCCGTGCTGTACCTGTCTACTCAGCACACAGACCTCTATGGTGATACAAAAATGGTCGTGTTAGGAACCAGTGGTGATCTTGTTGGTTTATGTGATTCTGGTATTTCTTCTCAGATACCCAACAATATAGAAGAGGAAGTGAAAAAGGTACTGGAAAATAAAGCCCATTTCCAATCTGAAGATCGCTTTATTGGCTACTATCCTTCAGGGCAAGGTAATCACAACATATTATATGTAACTCTGCAGGAGCCACTCGATAACCTGCAACGAAAAACATTAGAAATGTTTGCATCTAACGTGTCTGTGATTTTTCAAAATCTGACCCAGCGGGAAGACATCCAACAAACGCAAAAAGAACTCATTATGGTATTGAGCGATGCCATCGAAATGCGCAGTAAAGAGACAGGCGGGCATGTTAAGCGTGTTATTTTAATGGCCGAATTTCTTGCACAAAAGCTGCATTTGAGCGAAGAGTTTATCGAAACAATACGCTACGCCGCAGCGCTTCACGATGTCGGCAAAATAAGTATTCCAGAAGCCATACTTCACAAACCAGGCAAACTTGATCCCGAAGAATGGGAGACGATGAAAACTCATGCACAAAAAGGTTATGAGCTACTAGCTGGCTCTAATAGAACAGTTGCAAAAATGGGCGCCATTATTGCCAAAACCCATCATGAAAGATGGGACGGCCAAGGTTATCCAGAAGGCATAGCTGGCGATGACATTCCGGTTGAGGGGCGTATTATGGCAATTATCGACGTTGTAGATGCTCTTCTTTCTAAGCGTTGCTATAAGCCCGCATGGTCGGTAGAAGAAGTTATCGCCTATTTAAAAGACAATGCAGGAAAGCAATTTGACCCTCTTATCACCCATGTGCTGCTAGAGCATTTTGATGAAATCCTTGAAATAAGAGCACAAGAGCCGGATGAAGACGAATGAGAGAAACACTAGAACTTATATTACTTCGCGTCAGCCAAAGTGAAGATATTGATAAAGGTGAATTGGAAGTTGCTTCACGTTTAATCATTAATTCGGTCTGTGAAGGGCTAGAATTGTCTCGGGCTGGAATTTGGCTATATGACGAAACGCAATCTCTCATACAATGTCGCTTACTTATCGATAAGGGCAACGATTTAGATAGCGAAAACCTCGCATTATCAAGAGCCGACTTCCCGCACTACTTTGAAGCCCTTGACTATGAACGCAGTATTGCAGCTCATGATGCCAATACAGATCCCGCGACGTTTGAGTTTTCAGAACTCTATTTATCACCTTTGGGAATTACCTCTATGCTTGATGTGCCTATTCGACACAGAGGGAAAATGATCGGCATCATTTGCTGTGAACATCAAGGAAAAGCAAGGACCTGGCATTCAGATGAAATAGTGTTTGCCGCCACATTAGCTGACTTGTATGGTCGAGCGGTCAGCGCCAATGAACGTGCCGATTACGAAGCAAAACTAATACATGCCAACCAAACACTTGAAAAAAATGTTAGAGACCGAACTGCCGAATTAGAGTCAGCACTCAAAACCCTCGAAGCTGCACAGGATAAACTGGTTGAGTCTGAAAAAATGGCGGCCTTGGGCAATTTAGTGGCCGGCGTGGCGCACGAGGTCAATACCCCGTTGGGCATTGCGCTAACGTCGGTGAGTAATTGTAAAGAAGAATTGAAAAGTATTTACAAAGACTTTGAAAATGAGTCTTTGTCAGAAGAAGGTTTCAAAGAGTTTAATCATATCTGTTTAGAAGGATTAAACCTTGCGGAATCGAGCCTAATGAGAGCCGCTAACCTTATCAAAGACTTCAAACAAACCTCAGCGGACCAAACCTCCTTGGAGGAGGAAGAAATTGTACTTGATGATTACATACCTCGTATTTTAAACCCGCTTAAACCTATGCTACGTAAAGAAAATATTGCGCTTTCGATTGATATAGCACCTCATCTTTTTATCACTACATGTCCAGGTGTTATTGCCCAATTACTCACTAATTTAATTTCCAATGCCCAACGACACGCCTTTGACGGCTACACTTTAAATGAGAAAAATCGCGTGTGTGTTATTGGTAAAAAAACCAATAACGGTCTCAGTATTAGTGTTTCAGATAATGGGAAAGGGATCCCAGCAGAGTTACATAAAAAAGCGTTTGAACCCTTTTACACTACAGCTCGTGATAAAGGGGGCACAGGGCTGGGTTTGAATATTCTGTATAATTTAGTTACGCAAAAACTAAATGGGGATATTGCGCTTATTTCTGCTCCGAATGAAGGCACTACGATAACCGTAACTATTCCTGTCGACTAAATTCAAATCCAAACATGACTAAAGCTCGTTAAGTTTACATAGTGTCAATATGCTTCCCATGTATTCACCGGCATGTGTCTTTTTATGACGGGATCCACATTGGTATATGTAAAAATTACATTAGCCAGACAATCACGCTGATTTGATAGCTCAACTTATCGGGCTTTCATATATCACGCCGTATTTTGCCCGTTGACAATTTTCAATTTTGGCCCACAAAATAAACAATCTCCCAAATAAGTAAAAACACGTACCACACGTATACTACGCCGCCTGATAAGAGAAGTTTATGAACGACGTCTGTACACACAGTTCACTTGACGATGAGCGCAATGAGCACATTAACATTTATGTCAATGGCGATATCGTTCACCGAAGCGAAGCAAAGGTTTCGGTATACGACAGCGGGTTTATGCTGGGCGACGGTATCTGGGAAGGCTTGCGCCTCTATCAGGGAAAATGGGCGTTTCTAGACGAACACATAAACCGCTTGTTTGAAGCTGCATTGGCCATTGATCTTGATTTAGGCATGACCAAAGGTGAAGTGATAAACGCCTTAGAGACAACCCGTCAGGCAAATAATATGCACGACGATGTATACGCCAGGCTGATGTTTACCCGAGGGATAAAGAGCAAACCGTTTCAACACCCTGCTCTGTCAAAACAAGGCCCGACGCTCGTGATCATCTGCGAACACTCAAAGCCTGCTATTTCACGGCCCATTAAGCTCGCTACCGTCCCTCACCTTCGCGGCTTACCCATGACGCAAGATCCCAAACTAAACAGTCACAGTAAACTTAACTGCATATTAGCCTGCATTGCTGCAGAGAAATGTGGCGCAGATGAAGCCTTAATGTTGGATATACACGGTTTTGTAAACACCACCAACGCCTGCAACTTCTTTATAGTCCGTCAAGGCGAAGTATGGACCTCTACTGGTGACTATTGTATGAATGGCATCACCAGACAAAAGGTGATTGAAGTATGTCGTCATCACGGTGTCACGGTGAGGGAAAAGAATTTCTCTTTGGTCGACACTTATGGTGCTGACGAGGCGTTTCTTACCGGTACCTTTGGTGCACAGACGCCAGTGTCGCATATTGATGGCCGACAAATAGGAGAAAATCACCCTGGTCCTATGACACAACAAATAAGACAGTGGTACTTTGACCTAATTAACCCGACCTTATAAAACAACAAGGGAACGACAATGCGCATAGCCATGTGGTCTGGGCCACGCAATTTATCTACCGCCATGATGTACGCATTTGCCGCGCGAAGTGACTGTGCAGTGATTGATGAACCTTTCTATGCCGCATACCTAACGGCGACAGGCTTACAACACCCCATGCAACAAGCAATCATTGAGGCACAGCCTAGCCAGCCAGAAAAAGTTATCGCCCAGTGTTTGGGGGAATACCCCGACAACAAACCACTGTTTTACCAAAAGCACATGACGCACCATATGGTAGAGAGCTTTCCCCTAGATTGGCTAGACGAACTCACCAATGTATTTTTAATTCGTCATCCCGCCCGTGTTGTGGCGAGTTACCAACAAAAACGTGAATCTCCCACCCTTAGCGATATTGGCTTTGCGCGCCAGCTAGCCTTGTTTAACACAGTAAAAAGCCTCACAGGTAACACCCCTGTGGTGATCGACAGTGATGATATTCTTAAAAACCCAGCCAAAGCCTTGGCTGCACTGTGCGACGCGATAGGCATTGAATACCAATCGCAAATGCTAAGCTGGCCAAAAGGCGGAAACGCGGCTGACGGTGTATGGGCCTCGCACTGGTATGCCTCAGTATGGGAAAGCACTGGGCTGACAACCACACCAGCAAAACCACTGCCACAATTAAACGGTGAGCTTGGCAAATTGGTACAAGACGCCTTGCCCTATTATGAATTAATGGCAAAAAATAAATTGAGACTAGGGCTTGTTGAGCTTTAAAAAAGCTATAATTATAGGAAATATGAGTGTTAGTAGTTAAAAATATTAGCTATAAGCAACACTAATTTTGGGATGTATTTAGCACGCAAATAAATTTATCGGCGTCCCCCTTTCGAACTTGCCTAATCAACTTGTTTTTTAAAATACGCAACATCCTATTATCAGTTTGGTTAAAATCCTCCAGGGCTGAATAAGTTTAGGTCATATTCGGCCTAGACATTGACCGCCCTCACCTGCATTACTCATTTTAAAAAGAATGTAAGTTGTTAAAAAGTGGAAAGTAAATAAAATTTGATGTTAACTTCTCGCACGGCTCAAAAATTGCCAAAAACTTTACCACTATTAGTCGCTTATCAAGAGGCGTGACAAGTGAGTGGTGTAAAAATACAAAACCAAGTATCCAACCCTACTGCTACAGAAAACGTTACATTAGCCAAACTCTGCATGACAGAGCATTCTCAAATAACACCTTCAAGTAGGTTAGAGCTAATGTTAGATCTAAGGTCTACAATTAAGGATAAGGCATCGACACTGACAAAAACGCAAAAGCAACAATTAGCTGAGTTAGTAAAATACATTTGTGATTGGCCTTTGCTTATTGACCTAAGTAAGCGTGGCTTTGTGAATCCCACCTGCCATGAAGTCGTCTTTCCTTATATACAATTAGGAGACTTTAAAAAAGGGTTATCGACTCTTAATAACTGGATAATTGAACTCCCAGCAGATAAAAAACTATTGGCACAACAAACTTATCTCAAAAGCAAACTAACTGAAAAAGACTACAAGGAGGTTTTGGTAAAAACGGGTAAAATACACATCACCCCCCTAGAATATCATCATGTTAGTGACTTTATCTGGCAATTTGCAGATCCTGCCATCGCCGAACTTTGTTCAATGCCTAAATTTGAATCTGCAGAACATTGGATCAACTGGTTATATGAATGCAAACGAGATAATCACCAGCATTTATACGCTATCGTGCATGAAGAATGGGGGTTTATCGGATCGGTATGCTTACTACTACATAACAAGCTTGGCTTCTTTTACTATTGGTTGGGCAAAGATTTTCAAGGCCAGGGTTTGGGTCCAAGAGCGGTTCGAATACTGTTAGATATTGGCTACAAAAAATTAGGTATGGAAAGCTGTTTTACCAAAATTTTTGATCACAATACTTCATCTCACAAAGCAATTACAAAGCTTGATTTTGATAAACTCCCATTTACCGCAATAGCACCATCAGAAAACGAAATTTTCTATTATCAGGGTAAAGAAACACATAGCGAAACCCTTTACCAGCAACTTTTCTGGTTACTTGAAAAACTAAACTCAGGTATTACTCTATCACCGCTTCAACAGTGATCTTATAATCCTAAACTAAAGTAATTTGCTCACTGTCATCCCAAAAATCAATTCCATTTCAAGAAGCTCTCTTTTTTCGGTTTCGTGTTTGGATACTGACATCCATACCCACGCTTTAACCTGGTAAATATCGACCATCACAATTTACATTGTACTGACCAACAAAATCAAAAAATAATTAATTAACAACACCTTAAGCAATCATAACGTTTGGCATCATGTTTGCGATACCACATAAAAGGAAATCAAAAAACGCAATCAAAGCCAGTGATACTGAGGAGCCAAAAATGTCTGACGTTTATATCGGTTTTATGGATGAAGAAGTTCGTCCAATTCTTAAGGAATTGTTTAACAAAGGTTGGAATGTTTTAGTAATAGAAAGAGAGGATATTAATCCTCAAGGTCGTCTGTTTGAAAGCCCGATTTCGGTATACGGCATGCCGGTAATGTGGAAAGGATGGGTAGGTATTCCAGATGGTTCAACTGAGCTTGTTACAAAGCACAACACAATAAACAATAAAACTCTCAACGCTAAACGTCAGGCATGGCTAGATGTATTCCAGCAATGTGTTTTTATGAACTTTCTTAAGGTGTATCAAAAACTACCAACCCGCATATTAGAAGAAGAAAAAGGAAAACGCGTAAAACGGAAGTTAGGTTTGCTTCCTTCGGTCTCAATGCTTTATATGGGAAAGGCGTCTGGTCGCGACTCTGGTCTCCCCACAAAAATACTTATTCGTTCACCAGAAATGGGCATGCAACCAGGGTTAATCCGCACTCAACTGCGAGGACTTTTAAAATCCATAAAAAGTGCCAGCAATGCCACTGAGGATAAACTTTCAACTCGCGAGGCAAACAGAATTAACTTGTGGTCATACGGCGCTGGTGGCGCTTTTTGCAATTGGCCACAAGGAGGCCCAAATAAAGTTTGGGACATTAGAGGCAGCTTGTTTGTTGGTGTGGAAAGAGACAAAAGTGCTGAAGAAAATAGGCTAACAGAAACAAAAGGCGCGGTTAGCCTATACACTGGCAGCATTAACTATTGCTCAGACACCACGTCGCAAACACTCTATAAAAGCCCCGCCTATTACTTTGCAGAGCAAGCACGCTCAGACGTTGACGAGGTTTTCGAAACCTCGTCAGAATCAGACTCGCTATTAAAGGCGGAAATTAGCAAATTGAAAAATTACTTTGGCTCATACGTTCAGAAACCTTCTAATTCTACGGGGATCAGTATCACGTCAAATTCTTTCATTGGCGAGTCGACGAAAGACGCAGCACTTAAATATGATTTGGTGGGTGAGGTAAACATGGAAGACTACCATTTGCTAAAACTCGTTTATTCCATGAAAACAAGTCAAACCAAGTTCTTGTGTGCCAGAAGTATAGAAGATAAATACCCAGTTATCGACGAGTCGAGGATTATACGTATTGACGCAGACCCTGCAAAAGTAAGTGCTCTCTCAAACGATGGAGATGGCAAAAATTTCACGAATTTTGGCATTGCTAACCCCGATGAAATAGACGTAAATGCACTAGCACATATCATATGCTGGGGTTTAAAAGGGATGCAATTTGATTCAACTCCAGATGATATAAACTGGAAGAGCGTTGCAGAATTTATTTCTGATAAAGAACTAAAAGTAGACAACTACCTTTTCCCCTACAGTGGTGATGACGTAAGCCCGAAAAAGTACATCAATCCATTTTTACTAGAATCAGCGCAAGATCTGTTTCAGGAAGTCGGTGCATGGATTAAGCAAGTTCAAATAAATGACCAAACTCCAGAAGAGTTCGATGTCTCACTAAATAAAAACCCATTTAATATTAGCGATCTTAATGGGGAAGAGAGCCGTGAGCAATTTGCAGCCCTTGTAACGTCATATATGGACCTAAACCGAGCTTTAATTAGCTATTGTAAAGATGTTAAGTCAACAAACTTAAATGACGACGTTTGCTTAGTTTTCATCACCTCCCTTTACGCCCTTTTATTTAAAGATTTTGACGGTGAAACACCAGTAAACATCTGGGCACGTGGAGGATGGGGCGCTGGTGTTAATGAACCTTTCATAGTTAAAAATGTTAAATACAGCGGCTCTATCGTAGATCGTGCATTGTATAAATCCACAAATTCCACGGTACTAAACTTGAATGCGGAGAAAGCAGTCAACGAGTACTTTGTGAAATAACGATACTGAAAAGGAGATGTCAGCCGTGTCAACCGAGCATTTACCGTTTGATTACATAGAATGTATTAATCTCATAAAGCAGATTTTTCCTGACAAGAAAAATACGCACAAAAGTTTGGTTAGACAACGGCTGATAGATTGGGCAACCCAAGCATTTGAAAAAAGAACCTTTAAAAAAGCCGACACAACTTTAACAGACATGACACAACCATCGCTAACCTTTAAAGATATCCTTCATATTATATCCGAGGAAAACAATCAAAAAAATAAACTTATATTCAAACTAAACAATTACAATAAAGAAGCAAAGGAGATAAACAATAGATTAAAAAATCTCCTAGAATTAGCCACAACTTACTATAAAAACACAAAAAACAACTATGACAATAACGAAATAATAGATTCCACAGATCCCATATATTCAACCAACAATGACAACTTTGATATCAATGCAGATTATACACATAAGAAAGGGATTAATGATTATCTGAGCCAACATACATTCAAATCCACTTTGAGTTCATTCACTTCAGAAATCCAAAACAAAACTCAAGAAAAACAAACACTAAAAACCACCCATGAAAACTCAAGTAACATTTTTTGCACTTCAAATACCGAAAAACAAAACACAAAAAAATCAACACTTGATGACGATGATGATATAGATTTATTGCTACACCAGTTATTCAAAGATTAATTAAAAACATGACAAATTCAAAAAAAAACATGACAAATTCAAAAAAAACAAACAGATTAAAATGCTAAATTAATACTCTCTAATTTATAAGGATTTTGTTGTGGAAACAGTGAAAAAATTCACCCCTATGTTTCCGCAAGTGTTGCCGGGAATTATTAGTAATAATCCTGACATGCGGAAGCTAGCCAATCATGTTATTAAAATAGCGAAAAGCAGTGGAACAGTGTTTTTACATGGTGAAACAGGAACAGGGAAAGAGCTTTTTGCCAAGGCAATACACAAACTAAGTGAAAGACAGGGAAATCTAGTTTCTGTTAATTGCAGCGCCATTCCCGAGAATTTGTTTGAGTCTCTTTTTTTCGGTCATGAAAAAGGAGCTTTTACAGGGGCGGATAAAAAGCAACAAGGCTTTTTTTACCAAGCTAATCACGGCACCTTGTTTCTTGATGAAATTGCAGAACTACCTCTTGCGCACCAAGCGAAGTTGCTTCGCGTGTTAGAAAGTAAGCAGTTTAGTCGTATCGGCAGCGCTGAACTCATGCAATTTACCGGGCGTATTATCAGTGCTTCCCATGTCGACTTAGAAAGAAAAGTTGACGAAAAAGCATTTCGCGAAGACTTGTGGTACCGACTCAATTTATTCGAGATAACAATACCTGCACTTCATCAAAGGCGAGATGATATTCCATTACTGGCCAATTACTTTGCTCAAAGTACTAATAGTATTCACTTTCTCCCTTGCGCACTTAAGCTGCTTCAGTTTTCAGAGTGGCCTGGCAATATCAGGCAGCTGAAAAATATGGTGGAAAAAATATCGATCCTTGCTGAATCCACGACAATATCAGAAAAGACAATTCAACAATTATCGGTCTGCCATGACATAACTGATTGGGCAACAAGGGTCGCGCAGGAAATCATTGATATGCCAATATCCAACAAGTTAAAAACTATTCACGATGCATTGATTGAACAAGCAGTTGAAGTCAGTAACGGCAACAAATCAGAAGCCGCACGTTTATTAGGCGTTCACCGAAAAGTGGTTGAACGTAGGCTTGCTCAAATCATGTCATTGAGGTAGCTCCGATGTCAAAATCTAATAAGCCAGTTTCTTTGGCTAATCAGTCAAAAACAATGCCAGACCCTGTCGCCGATGAAGCGCGACAACAAGTTACATTACTTTGCAAAAATGCTGACAACTTACTCTTGCAGCTAATGCAAGAGCAAAAAGCAAAATTAAACGACATGCTCCAACACTTAAAAAGTAGTCCAGAGTCTCCACGAGCTACAACGTCACAGTCGCCGTCACAAAATACAAACCAGCCTGGAACTACTTCAAAAAATGAATCCTATGTTCCCCCAGAACCCACGGTTCCAATTGATGAAATTACACATCTTCAAAACCAAAATCTAGTGCAACTAGATACGATAATATCTCGTATCAATGCAACAATGAATAGCAATTTACAGCTAGCTCACAATGTTGAAAATAGAATGTATGAGGAGGCAAGCAATGACAAACCCTAGTCGAATATTTGAAACGAAAAAGAATCAATTGGGTGTTTTTGAATGTACCTCTTCTGCAGAATTAAAAGAAAACCAAACTTCTGCCAAGAACGCACATAATGAGACTTTTACTACAGAAAAAAAAGACGGTTCTAATCGATCTTTTAATAATGATTTTATCAGTAAACCCTATATTTTAAACGCTTCTCCCAACCTATGGATTGAACAGGCTAACCGCGTTTTTTATCAAGGCTTAAATGCAAATAAGCACGGCAAACAAAGTACATACTTTTTACAGACCCAAGCACATTTTGATCGTATGTATTCTCATTTATTAGCCAAAATGTCCAATGAGCATTTTGGTGAATAACTCGGTTGCTCTGATCCATGACTATCTCAATAAATAAAATCATTGAAACCAGCAAACAGTTTGAAACTGATCAACTCAAAAATTTCAAACAGTTCGTTGATATCAGTTACCAATTAAAGTCAGCGATCAAAACACAAGCAATCGACGCACAGAAAAACCTGAAAGACTTAGAAAAATGTTTAGCTTCACTCAATCAAGACGTTATCCCAAATGGTAAAAATCCCATGGAGCTACTCGATGCGTTACCTACATACAATGAAGCATTGAAATCAGAACGCATTCTTGAATCAGGTTTTAACAAGCCCCAACAAACAGCACAATACATAGATAAACGACAAAATGAGGTGAAGAGTCTTCTGGAGCAAAAGGGCGCATTAGATGAGTAATAGTCAACCTCCTGAGAATACCGAATCGGCGCAAGAGCTTATTCAGCCTCACCTAAATCAATCTATCGCACTTGCGGTTCAAAGCGCAGCAGACCTTTTAAAAAACATAAATACAATTGAAACTACTGTTATTGGCGTTGCTTCTGCAAGTTGGCTAGCAAACCCCGCCATGTCGGAATATAAAGACATTATAGAAAACGCAACAAAAACAATCGCCTTTGCCGCTGAGAATTTAACAAAGGTAGGTGAATCGGGTGCAAAAGTGCTGGAGGATTTAAAGCCTTAGGTTGAAATAGTGCTATTCACCAACCCGTCATCGGGCTTGGTTAGTGCAGCAGTGGCTAGCTGAACAATCACTATTTAAAAGAGGAAATTCACTTTATGCATTAATCCCCTGCAATAGATTTTGGTTGTATAGAAGTAGCCCATTCACAAGGATGTGATTTCAGTTAGAGGTTTTAAACATATTTACACGAAGAGAACGACTATGACGCATAGTAAGAAAACAAAACAGCAAAATGAACCGCAAAATCCACTTCTTAATAATGGAGAACAACTTATTCAAGAAGCGATGTCAATATACAATTTAGAGAGCTTTTCTCCTGTACAAATGGCTTTCCCTAATGTTATTAGCAATCAACAGGAGAATACACAAGGTGACTTTGCGTTAAATATACAGGAATTGTTCGCTCAACAATCACAACTTTTTAATCCCCCTCCTCCTCCCACCAATATCTATGAACGAGGGTCATTGGGCGCTGAGGAAGATAGTCAGGAGTTACAGGCAATAAGAGCAATGTTTGATGCGACTTAACCTTAGTATTTGTAATAAAGATTAAGGCACCAAAATGAACACGGCTGCTAGTTTTTCAATGCTACCGCAAATTGAAATAGAACAGGCTTTCCATATCTCGCTAAAGATCGTCAGAGAGTTTCGTCTAGATGCACTGCAAAAAGAAAAACCCCGAGTATTTGATGATATCGTTGCGTATACCCTAAATCCAATTGCAACTACCTCACAATTATTTCCATTAACAGATGCTCCCTCCCCTCTCGCAAATTCCATTTATTGGGAGAAATTAATTTTGGTCAATGGGGATACTTGCTCTGAAATTATTATTTATCATGATAAGAGAGAATCATATCTCGCTTACTTGAAAATACTTCCCGCCGATTTTGGCCTATTTTCACCTCTAATTCCCAAGCTAGCCGTACGATTCATAAACAACCTTATTTCAAAAACAATTGCTAAAATCGCCTCTAATGCCAGGTCATTAGGTAATTTACGTATCTCGACTACACTTTATAATCCTAACTTAGCTCCCATTTTTGTTGCACAAGGCTTCAAAGAAGATCGTAAAGGTGCACAAATTGTCGGTTTACCCCTTCCTGCATATTATTACAAGTTACTTGACCATAAAAACAGTTGAAGGAAATCACAGCTTGTACGGTCGAATCCAGCCCGCTTGTATACCACTTCGGTTAATTTAGACCAGTTTAATTAACGATTTCAACCACTCACCTCAAATCCTAAAAATCAAAATATAATATATTTTTCATAACCTTACACACTTCTAAAAATAACTTTTGTCTTTGGCACATATTCTGAAATATCAGTTTTGAATCTTCTCATAGAGATTCAAACAACCTGTAAAAACACTATAAGGAGATCTGATATGTCCGATTCTGTAAATGGTGCAATCGTTGACGCAGTCACCATTGCCAACACAAAAGTACTTGCTGAAGCCCCCGCAATGGCGATGGGAAGCTTGTATCAAACCATAGGCAATTCAGTGGCTATGGCTGCAGCAAACGCCGTTTATGCCCAACAACAAGCCAATGTAGCATATCAAGCAGCAACTACCTTAGGCGTGACAAAACTGTTCTCTGACAATAGTTAATTGATTACCTCATTAACAAATTAAAGGAGTACTAACATGTCGCAACCCACCAACATCAACGGTGCAATCGTTGAATCTATATCTGACACAAATGCTTCAACTACTGCCGTCGCACCTGCGATGGCACTAGGAAGTATGTACCAAACCATAGGAAATTCGGTCGCGATGGCTGCGGCTAATGCTGTGTATGCACAGCAACAAGGTTGGATGACCTCTCAGTCTGCAGGGACTTTAGGGGTAACCAAACTGTTTAGTCAAAATTAAGGCTAAACAAGTACCGCCTGATATTAGGCAAATATTTTAAACAAAATGAATACATTTAGGAGAATTAATCATGGCAAATCCAACTCAACCAGCTCAAGTAAATGGCGCAGTTGTTGATTCAGTCACTATTTCAAATACAAAAGTGCTTGCAGAGGCTCCAGCAATGGCAATGGGCAGTTTGTATCAAACGATAGGTAACTCTGTGGCAATGGCTGCAGCGAATGCGGTCTATGCTCAGCAACAAGCAAATGTTGGTTATCAGTCTGCAAGTACACTAGGTGTGACTAAACTCTTTGAACAAAACAAAGGTTAATTAAAAGAAATCACAACATTTAAATACAGGAGGACAGTATGGCAAATCCAACACAACCTACAGTAGTTAACGGTGCTATTGTTGATGCTGTGACAATTGCAAACACCAAGGTACTTGCTGAAGCCCCAGCTATGGCTATGGGTAGCTTGTATCAGACCATAGGCAACTCTGTCGCTATGGCGGCAGCAAATGCCGTTTATGCACAACAACAGGCGAATGTCAGTTACCAGGCAGCAACAACCTTGGGTGTCACCAAATTATTTTCACAAAACAAATAGGCCTTAAGCACGCTGAAGAACATCAATTTGATGTTTTTCAGCGAAATTTAAAGCTTTATATTCATATTAAACAGGATTTGTATTATGCCCGAATCAACACTAAAGAGTTCAGCGGAAATCAACCAAGAAGTACAAGATCAAAGTACAAAGACATTGGAGGTCCTTTCCCTAGGAGGACTTGTTAATGCGCTCACCTTGTCGATGTTAAACAACACCACAAACCAATATTCTTCACAAACTCTGGCTAACTCCGCAATGGTGCAGACTTGTAAGAAAATACTTGGCTCATAGAAAGTCAATAATCAATCTTTTATAGGAGTGAAATCATGGCTTCAAAAACCCAAGATATATCGAATTGCGTAAGTGCACCATTTGATGAAGTTGATAGTACTTCACCAGGAAAATGGTCACTATGCTACAACGGTGCACAAAACTTACTATCCTTATCGGTATCGCTAAGCCCACCGGCTGGGCTTATTGAATCAAGCACACCACTTTCATCGACAATAAATAGCGAGGGCCTGACCAGTATGATCAATTATCTTTATCAGGTTAAAAATCAGATGCAAAAGTCAAAACAAGCTGGAAACAGTGGTAATTAACTGTTTTTAATCATCAATAAGGTGAATTGAGATATGTCAAAAACACAAAATAATGAAAAACAGAATACTGAATTTGAAGGGATTTCAATCGATGATGCTGCACGAACTGCACTAGTGCAATCTGTTGCATTTTCTGCACAGAATGAGGTTGATGCCCTGCGAAATCAGTCGACAATTGAGATGGTAGCCTTAGGCTCAGCTTATGCAAAATGGCTTGAAAATCCAACCATGGCCAGTGAATTTGAGCCTCTAGTAAACAAGGTTTCAATGGTGGACAGATCACTGTTCCATCAATATCCACTGAACAGAAACTATGCGAACTCCGCTGAACCTGAACGTCTAGCGAGACAAATTTTTCGCCAGTATCTTTCATCAAAAAAGTAGCAGCACTATGTATCTCAATAGTCTTGATTAAACCGGAAAGACCCGAGCAACACTTCCGGTTTAATTCTCTTACCTAGATATTGCGCATTCACTATATTTAGTCGTCTTCAATAGGCACTAACCAGCTTGATTCAACAAGAGCTCCCTATTTTCTCAATGCATCCAACATAAACTGCATTGCCTGCGCAGCCTGCATCTCTTTTTTCTCTCGTAATATGGCCTGCGCTAATAGTGCTTTTCCCTGTTGATCAATACCGGTTGTATTTTCCGTCGCTTTTCTAGCGTCTGTAGGGGACATATTTTCCAACCAGCTTTTAGGCTGCCAGTACCAGCCAAAGCGATCATAGCTCAATAGAGGTGAAATAGACTTAGACATGTTTTACAAGAACAACTTGGTAGTTTCTTCTATAACGGTATGCGTTTCTGTCTGAGCGGAATTAGTTCGCTGTTCTGAATTTTCAGTATTAGACAAATTAAAGGATTCCGCAGCAATCCAAGGCACAGGCAATTCCGGAACGAGGTTCACAAACACCATATAGATTGACTGGTGCCAATCTAGTAGTACAGTTATTCTTTTCAACTGTAGAGCTCTAGATTTATATTGTTTTCGATAATCAAACCAACCAAGTGCTTCATCGGGATCCGGACAGGCCATCATTAATTTAGACAAGCCATCATAGGTCAAACTATAGTTACGAGAAAGGGCCTCCAACGATGCCTTCGGTGAGTATTCAGGCATTACCCTAATTTGTTCATAAATGACAAAAAGTTCTTTCATGGCGCAGCTAAATTCGTCAATAAATATAGGGGTAGGTTTGGGGTTTTGATAATCGTTGGATAATGCAAAATGAACAATTTCATCAACCAAGTCGTTCAATGTCAAAAAGTCTAATGTATTGTATTCTATTGCCATTGTAAGTATGCCTTTTATTAAACAGCTTGGTGAGATTCAGTTACTATTCGCCTGTATCCCGCCTTTAGTCCGTTTTGGTTAGGTCAGCAAGAATCAAAGTGATGCATCTCTGGTTCCCACTCCTGCCATCGCTTTTCAATCAGTGCGTCAGGAACACCCTTAAGACAACCAATCCAACTGTAAAAGTTCAGTACTTCCTGATAGACCCACTCACTATGCGTATTCTCGTTGTGCTCACTATTAATCTCTGCTGCCGCATTTAACACATCTGAAAACTGAGACTCCACAATACCAATAACACGTGCCATCTGGGCTTTACCATAACTTTGTAGTACCACTACAGACACTAAAGCACACCACTCAGATAGAGTGGCGATGGCAAATTGATCCCCATTACACTTCTTCAACTTAAGTAAAAATTTAGATGCGCAAAATTTCAAATTGGCTATCCTCTTAAAAAGTCAATTAGACTCAATTATATTCACCTTCTTGCATTGCGAATTGCATGCCATATACTCACTCAATGCGTTCCCTATATAGGAAACCAAATTAAAAATTTAAACCGAATCCAGCTGGATGATTTTTTCCTAAAGGTTGAACATCTACGGTCGCTTTCGACCTTTAATAACGCTTATTTCCGTTCGCTCTCTTTGCGATACTGCTGTGGAGATATATCAAAAGTGCGTTTAAACGTGGTAGCAAAATTGGCTTGATCGTAATAACCTACCGATGCAGAGATTTCACACACAGTAAAATCTGTTGTTAGCAACTTATCTTTTGCAATATTCATTCGCTGTTTTCGCAACCAAGCTCCTACCCCCATCCCCGTTTCGTCTTTAAATGCTCTAGCCAAACGATCTCTATTGGTATTCATTGCTTTGGCAATTTTTTTTTGATTTAAATCCTGATCAATATTATTTAAAAGGTATTCACAGGTATTTTCTACCAACACACGCTGCCTGCTTTGTTTGTGCTCAAATGCATTACTACTCTGTTTAGATGATTCAGATAATAAAGTAAGAGATGTCAATATGTTATGTAGAATTTCAATGAGGGTTTTGGTGGACTGGTGTAACCGATTGCCCACTATTTGAAATGTTGCTGAGCAAACATTAACAATAAGACATGGATAATTTTGATTTTCTGTAAGCCTTTTAGCAAAAATAAACCCTTTTTCGCAATCAACAACAACGCCAGTAATTGTTTTTTTTGATAAACAGCAGAAAAATTACTATTCAATTGAAAAAAACTACAACTAAAGCGATCTTCTAACTGCTTCCAGACTTCATCTATTTCTTGACTGCCATTGGAAATAAAAAGCAAATGATAATTTGGTAAAGCCATAACACTCTCCTTAGCGTAAATAACAATATAATTCCATTGATTAATTCTTTTAAAGCATAGATAACTTTTTCAACCATTTTCAACTTTAACCAAAAATATATTAAGAGATTGATTTATATCAAATTAAATAAAAGAATAAGTTAAATATTGACCTCGTAATTTAAACTTATGACTTAGAGTCAATAAAAAAGAAAATATAGTAGGTTGGTCGGTAGAATTAATGTGTGTGATAATTGACCCAATTTACTTGTCATGGAGTTATCTATCTGAGGGAAGAGTGCCTTCTCCCATTTGGGGTTAAACTTCAGAGACGTCGCAATAGCGGCATCGTTACCTGTACAGCAACTAATTCAAACATTTCGTTGTTGAATTTTTGCAACAGATTTAGTCACAATAATCCCTGCCAAATTAGTGATTACTCATTAGTAATACGCTCAGTCAATTTATTGCAATACCATGAATAAAGATACTGACACTTAGTCCAGAATAGTTGCCTTCTAAAACAGTTTAATTGATTCTTTACAAGAAATAGACGTAATCATCGGCTAACAACTAAAACTAAATGTCATCGAGAAGCGCATATGGTTTTGGAAACTTTAAAAAATACAGAATAGGAGTGATGTCCAATTTATGGGTTAGAACCCGAAATATGGACGCTTAGAAATGGGGATAGCTGAAAGCAAGAGATAAGTTGGTCGGTGTGAGAGGATTTGAACCTCCGACCCCTGACACCCCATGAAACCCGCCAGAGATCCTACTTTCATTATTAAAATCAAGCAGTTAAACCCAGATAACGCCCAATTTCACTAATGTTCAAAACGATATTACCGAACATTAAAAACATTTTAATATCAATAGTTTACAAATTTGAATTACTGTATAATGGGGCAGCTATTTACGAGATATAGCCATAGTTTTTACTTGAATACTTAAAGAAATTAGCTAAGTCAAAAAGTCCCCTTCGTATTTAAAAACAAATAAATCAGATACTTTTAAATCGACTTTCTCGGTTTATGAAATATAAAAGTTTAAGGCCATAAAAATAGCTGTTTTTTCTTGCTTTAAAAAAGCGTTTATCGTGCTTTAATAGTGGAGTGCTTGAAGCATTATTTAGAGCTTTAACATTGGCAGGGTATGTCAAATAAGCTCTCAATGTTTGAGTGCTTTATTGTGACCCCTGCTTTGCAACAGCTTGGCAAAGAAATTACAAAATTATAATCAGACGAGATAAGGAGAACGCGCAACTACGAAGACATTGCGCTCGTCATAACAAGAGAGTCAGTTATGACAAAAATAAAAACAAACGCTGATGAGCGTAGAACTCATCGAATAGCAACGTACCTTTCTGATACGGAATATCAGTTACTCAAGCAAAAATTTGAACAATCCGACTTCGATAACTTTAGCCAATATCATCGAGAGTTATTACTAGACGCAACGAGCAACAAGAGTTTCGCTTTTACTATTCCAGCGGTCAATGAAGATATTTGCAAGTCTCTAACGAGAACTGTGCACGCATTGAGCCGATTTATCGCTCAACTTGAAATGTTTCAACTGATTTATCAGAAATCAAGTAATGCAGATATCCAAGGGAAGATTGATAGCACACTAAATGAAGTCAGAAGAATTGCCGGGCTTTGCTACACGATTGTAGGCTGGTATCGACAAAACAACCGAGATGAAAAAGCGATTATCATAGATATTGCATCTTTAACACTTACTAGCACTGAATTGTATCAATTAGCTGATGACGTTCGGGATGCGGAGGCAAGGTTATGATAATTGAAATCCTTCAGCAAACAAAAAACATGTCACGCGGACGCATATGCTACGTTATAGACTACGTTTTTGATGTTGCCCCTAATGGATATAAATTGAGCCGCAAAGACCATGATGAAGTCACGTTCATTGGAGCAAGTGACTCATTGTGTTGTGCTGATCCGCAACATCCATTTGAACATAGAGATCATCACAATAATGCAAAACGGCTTGACCTATCAGAAATCAAATACGCATTTGAGCAATTGGAAGAAAAAAACAAGCGTGTAAGGCACCCATTCAAGCACATAGTCATATCCCTCAGAGAGGGGGAAGTGCTATCACCAAGTGTGTGGAACGAACTGGTTCACGACTATGTAAGCGCACTGGGATATTCAGATAATCACTGGATTGCCCTCTCTCACGAAAACACTTCGAATCAGCACATACACCTGATCTTATCTTGCATTGAAAACACAGCTCCGCATCTCAAAACTAAGGACGGAAATGACTATGCTAAATCAGCCAAAATAAGACACGAACTCGAAATTAAATATAACTTGGAGCAAGACAATAATCCCTTTATTTCCAACATACCCGGTAACAAAGTGAATAACAGTCCAATTAAAACAAAAATTCAAACAATTCGTGGTGAAATCGACAAGATAACCGTGAACAAAAAAGCTCTGAAATTAACACAATTCATAGATGAGCTAGCCGAAGTAGGCATTGGTTGCTTAGCAAGACTCGATGGGCTAAATGTTGAAGGGTTGAGTTTTAGTCTTGGTGCAGAATATTATAGTGGAGCATCTCTAGGGCAAGGATACAGCTGGCGAGAACTGAATCAAAGATGTCTTAAATTCACGGCTACTGAAGATTTAGACGACCTGCTTTATTCTATTGATAGGGAGCAGTTCATAAGTCTGCTTGTAAATCAAGCTTATAGCAGCGATTCAATTGACAGTGAATCTGGTCTTTACAACCACCATTACTTGATTGAGCCTGACGAAGATACTGAAGACTTCTCAGAGTCCTCAAGACATGTTAGTTATAGTTTGTTCAAAATTTTTACTCCAATAGATTCCGCCGTTGTTTCTTTTAAAAATGCTGCTCAAAGAAAGCTTTATCAATTGCGTAAACTCAGAAGTTCACTGTATGACGCATACGATTTTATGTACTCATATGGAACGAGAAAGCTTCATTCACTTAAAGATTATACTGCCCGCTGCACAACTAAACTAAAGTACCTTTTTGAACGACACGCAAGTCAAAACCCGGTGAGGAGAATACTCGCTAACCCTGACAACCGAAATTGTTTAGAACGTACAAGGTTATTGATTGTACCTGCGGCGCAAATTGACCAAGGAGAGCCGAGTACAAGAGAATTTGCGTTAGAAACCGATATAGAAACTTCCTCTTGTGATCATAAGGAGTTGAATAATTTAGACAACCCGCCCGGCGTTATTGTAATGGGAGACTACAATAACCCGGTCGAAACAGAATCAGTTAGTGAGCAATCGCCAAACGACAATATCAAGTCAGACAAAGAGCACTTCCCATATACCAAATCTAGAAGTTCAGATTCTGAATTTACTTTCTAACAAAACTCAATGTGAAATCATTTACCGCGAGCCAAATGAGGCTCGCATAGTTCCTACATGCCCTATTAGGAAACTCCCAAGGCTTTATATACCGCATCAACAGGATCGCTGTAAAAGCTTACCTGAAATTTCGTAAAAGTTTCAGCAGGGACACTGGGTATGTCACTAGCAGATGCCATCGGCAAAAGCACTTTGGTTGCACCAGCTTCTAAAGCAATTTGCATACTTGAAGCCAGATCTTGAACAGGATTAACGACACCGCCCAATGTAATGCTACCCAGCACTACCATAGATTCTTGAATGGGCTTGTTCAGCAAAATCGAGCAGCTAGCTACGAGTGAAGCCAAGCTGGCGCTATGACTATTGCCGCTGTTCTGCAAATCAACAAAATGTAAATGGAACTCATGATCAGAGTATTTCGAATTGGCAGCAATACGGTTGAGATTACCCTTAAAGTATTCAAAGCCGACACGTACCTGCTCTTTGGCTGTAGAATCAGAACCAAAGCCCGACGTAGAATGCTTACCATTACCAGCCGTCATTTGTGTTTCTAGCCTAAATACACCAAGCTTCCCAAGTGCTCCGTCACTAACAAAATGTACAACACCGGGTTTAGGCACCCCGGCAGGTATAAGGTTCGCTCCGCCTTGCTCTGGCACGTTGACGAATAATTCTTCGTGGGTTTCGTTATCGATGTAACTAAAGTTCACATCGAAGAACTCCATACCACCAATTTTTTTCAGCTGTTCTTTAACCCGGCGACGACATTCTAAGGCATAAGTTAAACATTCTCTCACGGCCTCTTTGTCGTACTCAGCGTGAGGATACAGTAACTTCAATAATCCTGATGTGGTTCGACGGACCCCTATTACATCTCGCTGATTAAGGTTATTCCCTAACTTGAAGTATTTATCAATTGCGTCTGAAAAGGTCGTCTTACGCATTTCGCGCATGTATTCAGCCAAGTAGTCGGTTATAAGTCCAAAACGGTCTGTGAAGAACTCTGGGCGCATTTTAGGTATTTCCCATCCGGGAATATAGGCATGAAAACGATCAAAATACGCAGAATCAATCATTTCAGGCGGGAATGGTGCTAGCAAATGGCTAGTTTTGACCAAGGTTTCAACGCTGTGATCGATATTACCGACAAATACCATCGAGGCTTTCGCTTCAATCGAGTCCCGACCTCGTGAAAATGATCCAGATGCCATGTAATCCTTCATGATCTGAATACCATCTTTGTCTTTGAATCGAATTCCTGCCACTTCATCAAAAGCGACAACATCCCACATACCGACTAAACCAATTTGACGAGAAGACATGTTGTAAAACAGATTAGCTACCGTAGTTTGCCCGCCAGACACTAACAATGAATTTGGAGAGCACTCTTTATATACATGGGATTTTCCCGTTCCACGGGGGCCGAGTTCACAAACATTATAATTATTCTCCACGAACGGGATCATTCGTGCGATCAAATGCCACTTTGTACGCTGCTCTATGTTGGCAGGCTCCATGCCCACCGAACGAAGCAGTACATTGATCCACTGTTCAGTCGTGAAATTACAGCGAGCACTATAAACCTCGACCATGTTCATAGAAGGCATTTGAATAGGCTTTAAATTCAAGATACTAAAGGGTGATACTTTTTGACCTTCTTCATAGAAGTAACTCACCGTAATAATGCACCAAATGCCGCCTGTCAGGAGCTTCTCGTTCTCTTTAACAATTTTATTAGGTACTACAGCATCTTTAATACCAATGTTAGATAAGCTTGCTTCGTAGACGTCTTTCTTCTGGTTTAGCTTTACCGTGACTTTATCAATAACCTTATGCGTACCTTTTTCTCGAATGAGAGACTTGGCTTTCTCAGCCTCATCTGGTCGCACGTAATTCTCAGTCAGGATTTTCTTTACGTTCTTGAGGCCTTCCTGAATAAGATCATCTTCTGCGGCAGAGCAGTACATACCCAGTAAATACTCAAGCACGTATACCGGAACATTTGCCCCTTCTTTGAGTTGCTTAGTAAGATCTTTACGAACAACACGGCCTTTAAACTCAGTAATGAGCAATTCATCTAAATCTTCGCTACGGATGTTATTCATTTCATTCTTATTATCAGTCATTTATCCGTGCCCTCCCTAGAAAAAGTCGTCTTCAATAGCCAGATCAATCGTTACTGTATGCGTAACAATAGACTGACTGGCATCAGTATCTTTTAAAATGAGTTTGTAGCCTAAATTGCGATCAAAGCCGCTACCTTCTAGCTTCATAGAAACGTTGCGTTTGCGGTCATCTAGCTTGTCTGAAGCCGAGTCAAACAGCACTTTCTCGATGGCGCTCATGCGCACTCCTTCTGGGGATTCTATCCAAAGCTCCAACTCTCTTGATTTGAACTTGTCACCCACGGCATCGGTTTGCAGTAACTGGATGCGGTCAATATTGCTAACGATTCTGACTGGGCTGTTTAATGGCACAACCCCAACTTTTTGTTTGGAGTGCTTGGTTTGCGCCTTAGTATCCAACTCACGTACATGTAATACCGGCACGCAGATTTCTTGTGGCATAATGCCACCGTGAATAAACTTAGCTCCACCTACGAAATTAAAACGATTACTACCACGAGGAACAACAAACTCAGCGTTATCACCATTGCTCACATCAATACCGGCAGTATTTGCCAATCTACCAGTCCAGTAATAACTATCAGCTGGTAACTTCATACCAATTACATAACGCTTCTTAGCTTCTACAGCCCCATCAGGTTTGACTTTAAGAGATGTCTTATCTGAGTCGGTGACATCAGTCATTTTGAATAAGAAGCCGTGGTCGGCAGTCACGATCACGCGACTACCATTCAAGCGATTAATTATTCTAGATACTAAATTCTTAATTTCACTGATGGCATCACGTGCAGCTTCGAATGTTAGGTTTTCAGTGGCTTGCTTATCACCAATAGCGTCAATATTGTCGTGGTAAATGTAAACAACTTCTAAGTCTCTGACTTTGTCGCGTCCTTCCTGATTCGTCCAGTTAAGTACGTCATTTGCTTTAAATGCTGCGCCCTTGTACTTATTCAGAATCTTATTACGATTATCCAAACCATGAACTGATAAAGCGTCAGCGCGGTATTCCACGGTTTTACCTAAATGTGCAGTCATGGTTTTGTGGGGGAGCAAGCTGCCCATACCAAGTTGGGTATAACTCGGCACTACCCCCAGTTGAGAATGCAGTTTTGCCTGATAGCGTTTTTCATCATTGATCTGTTGACCAATTTCATTCGCCACCTCATAACGCAGCGCATCTGATATGACGACAAACACTCGCTTAGCTGGACCGTTGCTGAGAATACTCTTAACTTCTTGGGTGAAGAAGCTTTGCTGATTATTTACACCAGCTATTTTCCAGTTGTCCAACAATGACTCGCTATCAACCAGCTTGCCCCAAACAACAGCAAGATCATGCAAAAACCAGTCAACGTACAGCCGTTCAATGTCATCAACCAGACCTGTTGCTTTTAGTAGATCACCACCATCTGATTTGTTTAACTCAATACAGTTTTCACAAAAGACGCGGTAGGCATAGTCAAACTGATACAGCTCTTTGGTGTAAGCAGTGTAAAACTGTTTGCAACTTTGAAAATCAAAGCCATCAACATGCTTTTCTTTCAACTCATAAAAATGACGAGCGGCTTTAAGCGCCTTGTACATTGGCGCGAAATTATCCGTGGCATCACACCAGTGACCACGCAAGCGGTTAGTAACCCAATCATCAACATCAACACGAGCAAAGGCTGGTAAGTCTTTTGCGAGGGTCTTGAGCAATTGCTGATCGGCTTCTTTGAAAGTTTCAACTTGCAGTAGCATTTCTGGACGAGATAAATCAGCTAACTTATTAGATACCTCTAGTTCGACACCTATATCACTGGCTATCAAATTGTAACTGGCCGCGAGTGTACGACTTTCTCTCCAGTTAGCGACAAAATTAATCACACCAGCACGCTTTGCGGCTGCATTGCCCATCTTGTCTTGTAATTCGCAGGGCAATTGATCGTAAGTATTTCTGTCCAACCTTATTGGCAAAAGATGAGCGGATAAGCTTTGACCAAACTTGTGATTTGCTGCATCAACACCAGCCGACTGCAACGCTTGAAAACAATCGGTGACCAGTAGTTTTATCAATAAGTCATGCAAAGATGGCTGTTTAGTTTGTTCATCATCGTGTGGGATATCAGAGCTTTGCCAAAGTGCAGGTTCAATGTAACCGAATTCTTCAACAACAAAGCTCCACAGTGGTTTAGCTAGATCATACTTGTTTAGTTCTTCCAATAGTTGATTTGCTTCATCTGGACTTTGGGCGTAAGTGTCAAAAAGCTGATGAACAACTGCGCTGAAGCTGACACTCTCTACCTTGAGTAAAACTGCGATCATAGCGAGTTCTAATAGCGCTTTATCAGATTGCTCAGGTAATATTTTTTGTAGTTTGCTGTAGCGTTGTTTACTACCAAAAAAGCGCTTGTAGCGGCTGATATCCTGCCTAAATTCCATACGCATACCAAGCTCATTTAAAATAATGGCACTGGAGTCTGCGTAAAAATGTGCCCCGAACTGGCGAATATCGTAAAGCCAATCCCGCTTAGGGGCGTTAATGGGTGCGTTGCTGTACAACAAAAATTTACGCTGAGGCTGTTCAAGCTCTATACGTTGCTTTACTTCTAATTGTGACTCTTCATCAAGCTCTATTAGCTCTATTTCATTTTCTCGCATAGCAACACGAACATCAGCAAGTTGTTCATTAAACTCCTGATCTTCGTCTTGCCAAAACACGATACGGCTGTCTGTGAACTTGGCTACAATGCCATCTTTTATTTTCAACAAGTCCATATATCAGTTACTCAAAGCCAGTTTAATATCTTGGAATAGTTTTTCGCATCTGAGCGAGTTTTCTTGATATGTGCTGTTAAAAACTTCTCCAGATCTTTGGTTAATAGTTTTCAAAGCTGTTGATAACTTAAGAAGAAGATCAAATATTTCATCATTTACTGCGTGGTTATGCTTCCAAGTTTCCAACGCAGCAAAAGTTAACCCTGTCAACTGAGCATCTACTATGCAGTGGTTAACGAACTTTAACACTTTGCGCTCGAAGCCAATTCGTTCAACAAAACTTGTCATATTTTTCTCTCAATTTTTTCCACTACAGTATCGATCCATCGAGTAATGCTTTCCCTTTCTTGCATAAGCTCATTCTCTGGGCATTTAATATTTAGTAAATCTTCCCCTCGAATGGTCGCTCTTCGGCAACTAAGCATGTTCAAGTAAAGGGACTTCGGTATATCAAGAGACAACTTTCCAAGTTTAAAAGGAGCAAATTTGCTGAAGTCAAATCGCCCTACAATGTGCACTGATGCGGCCATTGCGATATCTCTTACCGCTACGGCAATCAATCCTACTTCAAATATTCGGGACGGTGTTGAATCTAAAAGTTCCAGAAAGGCCGACTGAATTATGCCTTTCAATTCATCTATTTCTGAGAGTGCTGAGTCGTAATGCGACGGAGGGCCGATTTCACGTAAAAAATCATATTCTCTTGCTTCAGAAGAAACGGGAACTGCATCTTGATAGAGGTGCCAAGCAAACAACGTCCCTTTTTTATATAAATTCCGTACTCCAGATTTAGTATAAAGTGACCAATCTTTCGGACATTTCAACTCGTTATTGTCTGCTATAACTAAAACATCAACATCTGAACCTGAGTCGAAGTCGCCTGAAATTAAAGAGCCAAAGACGTATCTCAATGATGCATTCATCGCCTAGATAACCTCTTTACGAGTACTGATACAAACATTCCGAGAAGGACAAAACGACAAAAGACCAGTGGTATGCCTAGCTTTGAAGGTAGTGCATCGGTATCAAGACCCAAAAAAACCACTACTGAAGCTTGCAGAGAATTAATTAGAGCTTCGCCAGATACAATTGAAAACAGCGTGGAGGCAAAAATTACGAGACATATAGTTCGAAATATCTTAAATAAAGACTCTCCATTACCCCAGATAAAATCAAGCGTGCTGAATGTGAGATAGTTCCAGACAAACTTTGCTCTCTCCCAACTTGTGTATTTATCTCGATACCAACCTTCAGATGAAAAAGCTCCTTTTTTGAGATGTGTTTTAGTAGCCATCAGCTCATGCTTAATCGCTTTATTGACTCCCACTACGTCACCGATCTGACCAAAGTTGACTCGCAGAGATTGTGCAAACTCCAGCGCAACATTTTCGAATCCGGGTTGATTATTATCGAGAATTGTATTGGTGATTCTAGTATTATTGAAACGGACATAATCAAATTTGCATCCAACAAATTCAGAGCTTCTGAAGCTACTATTTTTAAGTTGTGCTCCTGTAAAGTCACAGTTTATAAATTTACATTTTCTAAAGTAACAATCATCAAATACGCTATATCGAAAATCTACCTTCTCGAAGGTCTTTCCTACAGCACTTACTCTAAGCATGTGAGCTTTGCTAAGCCGATTACCATTAGCACTTGCTACACTAAACTCAATATCTTCGAGGTGTTTAACCGGGTTCTCTGTCCATTCTGATGGTTGCATTTCCGTGCTCATACTACTTGGCCACCTTGCCATGAATAGCCTTTACATTTGCAAGTAAATTGCCAAACTTGCCGTAATTCTCTTTAACACCGTCGTCCAAATCTAAGGAGATGCGCATTTCGGCATAGTGCTTCAGTTCTTCGTCAAACTTGCGCAGTTCTGCCTGTTTTTTCTCTAGGTCTTTAATTTCTTTTTCGATGCGGCGCTGTTCTGTGCCAGTAGCCTCGACTACTTCTTCTACTTTTCTGGCAAGCTGGTGATCGTATTTACCCATTAGCGGCGTCACATACTCAGTGCGCATGCGTGATAGCGTAGCTTCGTTATAGCGGTGCAGGTAAACCAAGCATTCAAAAGCCTTTTCCTTACCAGAGCTAAATAGCCAGTAAATTGGACGTTTTTTATAAACTCTACAGTGATCTGCGAAGAATTTTTCAGAGAAGTAGCGACGAATCGTCTCCATCGCACTTTCACCTTTTTGGGGCTTCATAGCATTTAAACACAGGCTTTCAGCAACAAAGGTTAGGTTTTCTTCAAGATGCTCTCCCCCCCAGACGGTTTTAACAAACTCACGAAAGCGAACGGTGGCATCATCTTCAAATAGCCATTCTTCAGAAGCGAGTGGAATAATACCATCATCGTCAGCTGGGAAAGTTTGATAGGCTCCTTCGGCAATAAGCTCTTTAAAACCTTCATTGCCAGAATGAGCGTATACGAGGCCTTCTCGGTCAAGAGAAAAGCGACCGAAGCTACATCCTGTAAAGTATGATAAAAGCTCAGAAACAGTATCAGAGCAAAATCTATTAAGAGAATTTTTAGTACCATCAGTTCCATATCTAAAGACAGGGTTACCTTTTAGATGTGCATCTGACTTTTCAACAGGTTTATTGGGAATTTCTAATAAACTACTAAATATCTCGTTTATTGCATTCTGTAATGCTATTAAATTTAAAGTTAAGTTTTCAGAGTGAGATTTAAACTTTTCGAACGAACTTTTAATTGTTGAATTTAAACTAGAAAACCCTACCAATTTATCTCTTTTGTATTGCCAGTTCTCTTCAAAAAATGACCAATCTTCTTTTGAAATTTGAACGCAATGCTCGACATTTTTCTCAATTAAATCAGATTTATCTTTTACTTTCTCAGCAAGAAATGGGATTCGATTTATATCCGCATTTTGGAAGGAAACTGTAGGATTGAGGATGTTAGAATATTCGCTCACGGCAGGAGAGTTCAAAAAACCTAACAAAACGTATGGATTACTTTGGGGAAACATCATAGGTCCCTTGTTTGTGTCGAACATTGCTCCATAGTCAGACCATCTAAAACACAAATCAGAACTCGTCAGTCCACCCCAAGTAATTCCGTCATGAAAGCAATATTCCTCGTTTGTATTTCTCCATCCTCTGTCTCCACTTGGTTTAGCTGGCTGATTTTTAATATCAAACCCATTGTTTTCCCAGTTTATTACCAAATCATTATTGCCATACCACTTTCGAGAAGCGCCACCTTTATTGTGTGGAAACCACTTTTTCGAGGATGATAGAGCGCTAATTCTTGACAAATTAACTCCAAACTTACTCAAATCAACTTCATGCCAATTTCGAATGAAGGCATCATTATTCCCTGTAGCTATGCCTCTTTTGGCCTCAGCGATACTCCCTAATGGAGTGCCCTCTATAAAGCTTTCTCTTACTATATTTGAAATCCAATATGCTATCGGGTTGCTTGGTACTTTAAGAAAATCTTTTTGAGAAGATTTACTGTACAAGTTACTCTTCAAAAGTAGTTGCTGATTTTTTTCATGTTCGTTTCCATCCACAAGTCGAATGAAGGAGGGTCGATAGCTACTTATATGCTTGTTTGAAATTACCCACGCAGTGGTTTGAACAACTTCACCGGAGATCTGCCCGAAAGCCCTTGCGCCAAGATGGGCCATAGTGATGAAAGTCTTGGTCTCTAAAAGATGTTCTCTTACTTTTTCATAACTAGACAAAAACATCCAAGACTGCATGTTTACTTGCGCGTTATTTCCATTTTTAGTCAATAGCTTGAATGTTCGCTCCATAAAAATCGCGAATAGGTCAGCTTTGGAATTAGGGAATTCGCTTTTAGCGAAATCTTTTAGCTCAGCATTCATGCCGTTGCTGCCCATATAGGGCGGATTTGCAATCACCGCATCATATTTCTGAGCTAACACTATCGCTTGTTCCACCACTGGCAATAGTTGCTCTGCGCCTGCGATAGCAGCGGGATCGGTATCTTGCAATTTATCCAGTAGTTTGGCTTTAAGTTGCTCAAGTGTTGGCTGATATTGATGGTCGATTTGAATCAGTGAGCCTAGTGTTTTCGCCTGCTCAAATGACACAATCAGATATTTGAGCAAATCGAAATATTCAGCGTACAGGCCAGTCGGTTGCTGAAAACCCGCATTTTCAGCAAATAAGTCACCGCTGCTGCCTTGTTTGGCTTTTCCATCAAGGTTCAGCGCTTGCCAAAGCGATGCGCAATCCCAACCTTCGGTAGACTGTAATGCGTAAACATTGAGCTTAACGCTGCCATCCTGAACCCTCTGAAAAATGCGCCGGTCATCTTCGCGGGCTATCATCAGCAGGGCGAAACCGGCAAGCTGTGCTGCACGGTCGTCGATATCTAAACCATAGATGTTTTTGGTGAGGATTAGCTCTGGAATTTCACGCAGGCGATAACCACGCTCTAAGTAGATTTCACGCAGCAATTCATAAATTTCAACTAGGATATGGCCTGAGCCTGATGCTGGATCGAGTGCTTTGATTAATTGCGGATCAATACTACTTGGTGTAATAGCGGCTAGCTGAGCATTTACTTCATTTGTTTGCTCGGCAGGTTCAATGTAATACTCCATTGTAGCTTTGATGGAAGAATCCGGATAGGTAGCTAACCACTGACGACCAATGCTGTTTTGCACCAGATACTTTACTATCCAGTTAGGGGTAAATAGCTGAGTCGCAGCCGGGATATCCTCTGATTTTACAACCTTGCCGATAACGTCATCTTTATGCTCGGAGATATAAAATTGATAGAGCCAACCGATCACTTCAATTTGCTGCCAGTCTTCTTCCGGAATATCGTTTACCAGCCCTTTAAGGATGGAATCGGTTTTGGTGAGGTTATCCGGTAGCAGTAGCTCAGTGGCATCATCAATGGCCTCAAATAAAAACGGCATCACACTGTGTAAGTAATGGCACTGACCGAGTAGTAGCTCGCGATAAAGCATTTCCTGCTTATCACCGGCTAATTGCCATTCGATGATCTGTGCTTTATCTAGCTCCAACGTATCGGCCACATCGGCCGCACGGTCGAGGATTTCTGGCAAGCCCTCTTTATTTTTTGGGTTACTTAATACCCTAAAGCCATGTTCCAGATAGTCGTGTAACTCCATATAGCGAAGCGCGGCAAGGCGGTTAAACCATGTGTAGGCCATTTCGCGAATAAACAGTTCATAGCGTTCTTTATGAGTCGCTAAGGGCTTTTCATCTACCTGCTTTTCTAGTCGTTTACGCTGCTCACCTTGTTGTTTGCTAAATGCTTTTCCTTCAATAATAGCGGTACTGCCCTCAAAGGTGACTGGGGCGATTTCATCTTCGTAAATGCCAAAGTGTGCGGCACGTTTTGCCACCGCATCCATAAACTGGCGGCGTGCCTTAGGGGCGTAAGCTTTTAAGTTCTTGGT